>NZ_JBVJHB010000014.1:0-261016 GCF_055587045.1 Streptomyces sp. NPDC048671
AACATTTTCTGGGGCTTTCCTCCGGGCACTTCCCTTCGGTCTTGCGTTTCCGACTCTATCAGACTCTTTCGTGTCCGATTCCCGGTCGAAGCGGGCCTCGCAGTTTTCGCTTTCCAGTTCTTCGCTTTCGCGCTTTCCCTTTCCAGCGATTCCAACCCTACCAGACTCAATTTCGTTCCGTTTCCGGTTCGAATTTGATTTCCGGTGGCCGTTGAAGTGGCCTTGCCTTTCGGCGGATTCCGACTTTATCAGAACTTCTGAGTCGGAATTTCCATCCTCTGCCGGACGCTCGCTGCGCACGAGTGTGCGCGGCGCTTCCCGGTGAGGCGGAGACGTAAACGTACTGGAGCGGGGCTCCCCGATGCAAATCGGGGGCCCCGCTCCGGAGTTCGCGTCTGTCGGGGTCAGACCTCGACGACGACGGGAAGGATCATCGGACGCCGGCGGTAGGTGTCGGAGACCCACTTGCCCACCGTGCGGCGGACCAGCTGCTGGAGCTGGTGGGGCTCCATCACACCGTCCTGGGCCGACTTGTTGAGTGCGTCCTGGACCTTCGGTACGACCGCGCTGAACGCCGAGTCGTCGATACCGGAGCCCCGGGCCTGGATGTGGGGGCCGCCCACGATCTTGCCGGAGTTGCTGTCGACCACGATGAAGACGGAGATGATCCCCTCGTCGCCGAGGATCCGGCGGTCCTTGAGAGAGGTCTCGGTGACGTCGCCGACCGAGAGGCCGTCCACGTACACATAGCCCGCCTGGACCTTGCCGACGATCTTGGCCTTGCCGTCGATCAGGTCGACGACCACGCCGTCCTCGGCGATGACGATGTGGTCCTTCGGCACGCCGGTGAGGGCGCCCAGTTCGGCGTTGGCCCTGAGGTGGCGCCATTCACCGTGGACCGGCATCAGGTTCTTCGGCTTGCAGATGTTGTAGAAGTACAGCAGCTCGCCGGCCGAGGCATGGCCCGAGACGTGGACCTTGGCGTTGCCCTTGTGGATGACGTTGGCGCCCCAGCGGGTCAGACCGTTGATCACGCGGTAGACCGCGTTCTCGTTGCCGGGGATCAGCGACGACGCCAGGATGACCGTGTCGCCCTGGACGATACGGATCTGGTGGTCACGGTTGGCCATCCGGGACAGCGCCGCCATCGGCTCGCCCTGCGAACCCGTGCAGACCAGCACGACCTCGTCGTCCGGCAGGTCGTCGAGGGTCTTGACGTCGACGACCAGACCCGCGGGAACCTTCAGATATCCCAGGTCACGGGCGATGCCCATGTTCCGGACCATCGACCGTCCGACGAAGGCGACCCTGCGGCCGTACTCGTGGGCCGCGTCGAGGATCTGCTGGATGCGGTGCACGTGGCTGGCGAAGCTCGCCACGATGATCCGCTTCTGGGCATTGGCGAAGACCGTGCGCAGGACGTTCGAGATGTCCCGCTCGGGCGGTACGAAGCCGGGGACCTCCGCGTTGGTCGAGTCGGAGAGCAGCAGG
The DNA here is from genome assembly GCF_055587045.1 of Streptomyces sp. NPDC048671. NCBI lineage: Bacteria > Bacillati > Actinomycetota > Actinomycetes > Kitasatosporales > Streptomycetaceae > Streptomyces > Streptomyces sp. NPDC048671. The sequence continues at coordinate 1,492 of NZ_JBVJHB010000014.1, forward strand.
TCGATGCCCTCCTCGCTCAGCCGCGCGAAGGCGTGCAGGTCGGTGAGGCGGCCGTCCAGCGGAAGCTGGTCCATCTTGAAGTCACCGGTGGCGACGGCCATGCCCGCAGGAGTGCGGATGGCGACCGCGAGGGCGTCCGGGATGGAGTGGTTGACCGCGATGAACTCGCAGTCGAAGACGCCGATGCGCTCGCGCTGGCCCTCCGTGACCTCAAGGGTGTACGGACGGATGCGGTGCTCCTGGAGCTTCGCCTCGATGAGCGCGAGGGTCAGCTTGGAGCCGATCAGCGGGATGTCCGGCTTCAGGCGCAGCAGATACGGGACACCACCGATGTGGTCCTCGTGGCCGTGCGTGAGGACGATGCCCTCGATGTCGTCGAGGCGGTCCCGGATCGTCGTGAAGTCCGGAAGGATCAGGTCGATTCCGGGCTGCTCCTCCTCGGGGAAGAGGACGCCGCAGTCGACGATGAGCAGGCGGCCGCCGTACTCGAAGACCGTCATGTTGCGGCCGATTTCGCCGAGGCCGCCGAGCGGGGTGACCCGCAGGCCGCCCTTCGGGAGCTTCGGCGGGGTGCCGAGTTCAGGATGCGGATGACTCAAAAGACTCTCCTTACCACACGCGCCACGTACCGCTTGGGCACGTGGCGCGCATGTCATTCGTGCACTTGCTGTTGTCTTGGGGTGTTGCCCTCTTGCGAGTGTTCTTCGCGTATTCAGTTGTGAAGTCTGTGGTTACAGCTCTACCCCACCGGCGGCGAGATCGATCTTGAGCTGCGCCGTTTCGTGTGCGGAGAGTTCCACCAGGGGAAGCCGCAGCGGGCCGGCGGGGAGACCCTGGAGGGTCAGCGCGGCCTTGGTGGTGATGACGCCCTGGGTGCGGAACATGCCGGTGAAGACGGGCAGCAGCTTCTGGTGGATCTCCGTGGCCTTCTGGACGTCTCCGCCGAGGAAGGCCTCCAGGAGGGCCCGCAGATCGGGGGTGACGACATGGCCGACGACGGAGACGAGGCCGACCGCGCCGACCGAGAGGAGCGGGAGGTTGAGCATGTCGTCGCCGGAGTACCAGGCCAGGCCCGACTGGGCGATGGCCCAGCTGGCTCGGCCGAGGTCGCCCTTGGCGTCCTTGTTGGCCACGATGCGCGGGTGCTCCGCGAGCCTCACGAGCGTCTCTGTGTCGATCGGCACACCGCTGCGGCCGGGAATGTCGTAGAGCATCACCGGCAGGCCGGTGGTGTCCGCGATCGCCGTGAAGTGCCGCAGCAGGCCCTCCTGCGGCGGCTTGTTGTAGTACGGCGTCACCGCGAGGAGGCCGTGGGCACCGCTTCGCTCGGCCGTGCGGGCGAGCTCGACGCTGTGGCGGGTGTCGTTGGTCCCGATGCCGGCGACGACGTGCGCCCGGTCTCCCACCGCTTCCAGCACAGCCCTTACGAGCTGGTCTTTCTCCGCGTCGCTGGTGGTCGGGGACTCGCCGGTGGTGCCGTTGATGATCAGGCCGTCGTTGCCTGCGTCCACCAGATGGGTGGCGAGCCGCTGGGCGCCGTCGAGGTCGAGTGCGCCGTCCGCCGTGAAGGGCGTGACCATAGCGGTGAGGACCCGCCCGAAGGGGGTCTGCGGAGTGGAGATCGGAGCCATGGGTAACACGCTACTCGTTGCTCGGCGCCGGGTGTCCCCTCGGGGGGACAAGCGATAGGAGCCCGGCACTGCCTGCTCGGGGGTTCAAGCAGTGCCGGGTCCGTTTGATCAGCCTAGATGAACTTCACGAAACGCCGCAATACGGACACCGCCTATGGGGCTACTCGTCCATTTTTGTTGAAGGCTGCATGGGTGAGCGGCATGAGCCCCGCCCAGTGCGCCTCCATCTGCTCGCCGACCATTTCGATCTCGCGCTGCGGGAAGGACGGAACCTTCGCCAGCTCGTGCTGGGTGCGCAGGCCGAGGAAGTGCATCAGCGAGCGGGCGTTGCACGTGGCGTACATCGAGGAGAACAGGCCGACGGGGAGGACCGCGCGGGCCACCTCACGGGCCACGCCCGCGGCGAGCATCTCCTGGTAGGCGTCGTACGCCTGGCGGTACGAGTCCTCCATGACGCGGCCGGTGAGCTCCTGCTGCGCCTCGGTGCCCTCGACGAACTCGTACTTGCCGGGGCGGCCCTGCTGGACGAGCTTGCGGGACTCCCCCGGTACGTAGAAGACCGGTTCCAGCTCCCTGTAGCGGCCCGATTCCTCGTTGTACGACCAGCCGACGCGGTGCCGCATGAACTCGCGGAAGACGAAGATCGGGGCGCTGATGAAGAAGGTCATCGAGTTGTGCTCGAACGGGCTTCCGTGCCGGTCCCGCATCAAGTAGTTGATGAGTCCCTTGGAGCGCTCAGGATCCTTGGTGACTTCCTCCAGGGACTGCTCACCGGCCGTGGAGACACGGGCGGCAAAGAGCACATCGGAGTCGCCTGCGGCATGTTTCACCAGGTCAACGGTGACATCGCTGCGGAAGCTGGGCTTTGCGGGCTCGGGGGTCTCGGTCACCGGCGGGGTCCTTCCAATGGCGTCGCTCGGGCGGCGCCCACTCTACGGGCCGCCACTGACAACGCGGTCGGCACCGGCCTTTCGAGGATTCTTTCGATCAATTCGGCGATTCGGGGCACCGATCGGGCTCGCCATACGTCTGACTTAATAGCACCACTCAAAACAGAGTTCAAGGAGAGTTACCTCATGTTCCGCCGGCGTGAAGCCGTCCCGTTCTCGTTCGTGGCCGAGGCCGACCGATTCCGCAGCAACGTCACACCGCCGCCCCGGGAGCGCACCAGCGTCTCCGAGCTGGCGGCCCGCAGCCTCGTCGGGTTCGCCGTGATCGCCGGACTCGCCGGATCACTGCTGCTGGGCCTTCCCGCCCTGGCACCCGATCAGTCGCCTTCGCACAGCCAGCAGGCTGAGGCAGCACCGGGGCACTGACTCGTACGGGCCCCCTGGGGTGGTAGCGGCGGTCACCCCCTCGGTAGCCTCACCGGGCACAGCAATCGAGCGTGCTTGTGAGTGAGGATCAGTCGTGCCCCTGCCCTTCCTGACGGCCGACCGCGCGTTTGACGCGAGCGCTGAGGATGTCGCGCTGCCGTTCGACGACCACGACAGCTGGCGGCGTCCCTACCGCCCCGGACCGTGGCGGGTCGCGGCCGCGGCCACCCTGCTGCTGCTCGCCTCGTTCATCCTGTTCGCGGGGATGATCATCGCGTTCGCCGGGGCCATGCCCGGGGCGGGGGCGTGTCTCGCGCTCGCCCTCGCGGTGATCCTCTGCGCCCTGCGGATGCTGAGGATCGGCGCGTGGGTGAGCCGGCACGGCGTACGCCGCGTCGGGTTCTTCCGGACGACGACCGTGCCGTGGAACCGCGCCACCGCGGTGCGTACGGTGCAGCAGCCGGTGAAGTGGCTCGGATTCCCCCGGACGGTTCAGGGTCAGGCCCTGATCGTCGTACGCAGGGGTGGCGACGCGGTGCCGCCGCTGCTCACGGACTCCAACGCGGACTTCCTGACGCGGAGCGAGGCGTTTGACCGGGCTGCCGACACGATTGAGGCGTGGGGGGACGAGTACCGGCAGCAGTAGGGCCTTGAGGCCTTGCCGTCCGGCGATTGGGGGTGCCCCTCAGTCGCCGGGCGGCTTTTTTGTGTCCTCAATCGCCGGACGGCTCAAAGACTGTCCTCAATCGCCGGACGGGCTTGAGATGCTTGAGGCGCCTGCTGGGCGGCTGTGCAGGGCGATGGCTCGTTGCATGGCCTTGCGGGCCCGTGGGGTGTCCCTGGCGTCCTGGTAGGCGACAGCCAGCCGGAACCAGCAGCGCCAGTCGTCCGGCGTGTCCTCCGTCTCCGCCTGCCGGCGGACGAACGCCGCGTCGGCGGAGTCGCGGTCGATGCGGCCGCTCGGGGTACGGGCCAGGTCGTCGACCGGCAGCCCGCCCTCCGCGTCGAGTTCGGCGGCCAGGGCGTTGGCCCGCCGGACGAACTGGGTGTTCTTCCAGAGGAACCAGATGCCGATCAGCGGCAGGATCAGCACCGCGATCCCGAAGGTCACCGTGAGCAGCGTGCCGTGCCGGATGAGCAGGACGCCACGGCTGCCGGCCAGGGCGAAGTAGAAGACCAGGACGGCGGCGGTGACGGTGTACGTGATCTTTGCGCGCATGGCGGTGGGCTCAGTCAGTTCAGGTCGAGGAAGTTTTCCAGGCCGAACGTGAGGCCCGGAGCTGTCGGCACGCGGCGTGCGCCGAGCAGGATGCCCGGCATGAAGCTGCTGTGGTGCAGCGAGTCGTGCCGGATGGTGAGGGTCTCGCCCTCGCTCCCGAGCAGCACCTCCTGGTGGGCCAGCAGGCCGCGCAGCCGGACCGAGTGGACCGGGATCCCGTCGACGTCCGCGCCGCGCGCCCCGTCCAGGGCCGTCGTGGTGGCGTCCGGCTGGGGTGCGCTGCCCGCCTCGCGGCGGGCAGCGGCGATGAGCTGGGCGGTGCGGGCGGCGGTGCCGGAGGGCGCGTCGGCCTTGTTCGGGTGGTGGAGCTCGATGACCTCGACCGACTCGAAGTAGCGTGCGGCCTGCTGGGCGAACCTCATGGTGAGGACCGCGCCGATGGAGAAGTTCGGTGCGATGAGCACACCGGTCTCCGGCGAGCCGGAGAGCCAGGTGTTCAGCTGCGCGAGCCGTTCGTCGGTCCAGCCGGTGGTGCCCACCACCGCGTGGATGCCGTGCCGGACGGAGAATTCGAGGTTCTCCAACACCGACGCCGGGGTGGTGAGCTCGACGATGACCTGGGCGCCGGTGTCCACGAGGGTCTCCAGCTTGTCGCCGCGGCCGAGTGCGGCCACCAGCTCCAGGTCGTCGGCGGCCTCGACGGCTCGTACCGCCTCGGAGCCGATACGGCCCCCGGCACCGAGAACGGCTACGCGCAGCTTGCTCATGCTTACTTCTTTCGGGTGACTAGGCCACTGATTCGTGGAGGCGGTCGGCCTGCTTGTCCTTGAGCGGGCCGATGACCGACAGCGAGGGGCGGTGTCCGAGGACCTCGCCCGCCACCGACCGGACGTCGTCCGGCGTGACCTGCGCGATACGGGCCAGCATGTCGTCGACCGACATCTGCTCGCCCCAGCACAGTTCGCTCTTGCCGATGCGGTTCATCAGCGCGCCGGTGTCCTCCAGCCCGAGGACCGTGGACCCGGCGAGCTGGCCGATGGCGCGGCTGATCTCCTCGTCGTCCAGTCCGTCCGACGCGACACGGTCGAGCTCGTCGCGGCAGATCTTGAGGACGTCGTGGACCTGGCTGGGCCGGCAGCCCGCGTACACGCCGAAGAGTCCGCAGTCCGCGAAGCCCGAGGTGTACGAGTAGACGCTGTAGGCGAGGCCGCGCTTCTCCCGTACCTCCTGGAAGAGGCGGGAGCTCATGCCGCCTCCGAGGGCGGTGTTGAGTACGCCGAGCGCCCAGCGGCGCTCGTCCGTGCGGGCCAGTCCCGGCATGCCGAGGACGACGTGGGCCTGCTCGGTCTTGCGGTTCAGGAGCTCGACCCGGCCCGCGGTGCGCAGTGTGCGGGAGCCCGCGCGGGGCGCCACCGGGGTGGCGTCGGTGCGGGAGAGCGCTCCGGCCTGCTCGAAGGCCTTGCGGACCTGGCGTACGACCGTGGCGTGGTCGACGTTGCCGGCGGCGGCGACGACGAGGTGCGTGGGGTCGTAGTGCTTCTTGTAGAAGCGGGCGATCTGGCCGCGGCTCAGTGCGTTGACCGTGTCGACCGTGCCGAGGACCGGGCGGCCCAGGGGGGTGTCGCCGAGCATCGTGTGCGCGAACAGGTCGTGCACGCAGTCGCCCGGGTCGTCCTCCGTCATCGCGATCTCCTCAAGGATGACGCCGCGTTCGGCGTCGATGTCCTCGGAGGCGATCAGTGAGCCGGTCAGCATGTCGCAGACGACATCGATGGCCAGCGGCAGGTCCGTGTCGAGGACCCGCGCGTAGTAGCAGGTGTACTCCTTCGCCGTGAAGGCGTTCATCTCGCCGCCGACCGCGTCGATGGCGGAGGAGATGTCCAGGGCGCTGCGCTTGTCGGTGCCCTTGAAGAGGAGGTGTTCGAGGTAGTGCGTCGCGCCGTTCAGGGCCGGGGTCTCGTCGCGTGATCCGACGTTGGCCCAGATACCGAAGGTGGCGGAGCGTACGGAGGGCAGGGTCTCGGTGACGATGCGCAGGCCGCCGGGGAGGACCGTGCGGCGGACCGTGCCGATGCCGTTGCTGCCCTTGAGAAGCGTTTGGGTACGGGCGACGGCCCGCGCCTCCGAGGAGGTGCGGGCCGTCGTCACGGAACTACGGGACGTCACTTGGCGGCGTCGTCCTTCTGCTCGTCGGCCTCTTCACCCTCGACGACCGGGATCAGCGAGAGCTTGCCGCGGGAGTCGATCTCGGCGATCTCGACCTGGACCTTGGCACCGACGCCGAGCACGTCCTCGACGTTCTCCACGCGCTTGCCACCGGCGAGCTTGCGGATCTGCGAGATGTGCAGCAGGCCGTCCTTGCCGGGCATCAGGGAGACGAACGCACCGAAGGTGGTGGTCTTGACGACCGTACCCAGGTAGCGCTCGCCGACCTCCGGCATGGTCGGGTTGGCGATCGCGTTGATCGTGGCGCGCGCGGCCTCGGCCTGCGAGCCCTGCTGGGCACCGATGTAGATGGTGCCGTCGTCCTCGATCGTGATGTCGGCGCCGGTGTCCTCCTGGATCTGGTTGATCATCTTGCCCTTGGGGCCGATGACCTCACCGATCTTGTCCACCGGGATCTTGACGGTGATGATCCGCGGGGCGTTGGGGGACATCTCGTCCGGGACGTCGATGGCCTCGTTCATCACATCGAGGATGTGGAGGCGGGCGTCACGGGCCTGCTTCAGCGCGGCGGCCAGGACCGAGGCGGGGATGCCGTCGAGCTTGGTGTCGAGCTGGAGCGCGGTCACGAACTGCTTCGTGCCGGCGACCTTGAAGTCCATGTCACCGAACGCGTCCTCGGCACCGAGGATGTCGGTGAGGGCGACGTAGTGGGTCTTGCCGTCGATCTCCTGCGAGATCAGACCCATGGCGATACCGGCGACGGCGGCCTTGAGGGGCACACCGGCGTTCAGCAGCGACATGGTGGAGGCGCAGACCGAGCCCATGGACGTCGAGCCGTTGGAGCCCAGCGCCTCGGAGACCTGGCGGATCGCGTAGGGGAACTCCTCGCGCGACGGCAGCACCGGCACGATGGCGCGCTCGGCGAGCGCACCGTGGCCGATCTCGCGGCGCTTGGGCGAGCCCACGCGGCCGGTCTCACCGACGGAGTACGGCGGGAAGTTGTAGTTGTGCATGTAGCGCTTGCGGGTCACCGGGGAGAGGGTGTCCAGCTGCTGCTCCATGCGGAGCATGTTGAGGGTGGTGACGCCCAGGATCTGGGTCTCGCCACGCTCGAAGAGCGCCGAGCCGTGCACGCGCGGGATGGCCTCGACCTCGGCGGCGAGCGTACGGATGTCCGTGACGCCGCGGCCGTCGATGCGGACCTTGTCCTTGATGACGCGCTCGCGGACCAGCTTCTTGGTCAGCGCGCGGTAGGCACCGGAGATCTCCTTCTCGCGGCCCTCGAAGGCCGGGAGGAGCTTCTCGCCCGCGATCTCCTTGATGCGGTCGAGCTCCGCCTCGCGCTCCTGCTTGCCGGCGATGGTGAGCGCCTTGGCGAGCTCGGTGCTGACGGCCTTGCTGAGCGCCTCCAGGACGTCGTCCTGGTAGTCGAGGAAGACCGGGAACTCGCCGGTGGGCTTGGCAGCCTTGGCGGCGAGGTCGGCCTGGGCCTTGCAGAGCGCCTTGATGAAGGGCTTCGCGGCTTCGAGACCGGCGGCGACGACCTCTTCGGTCGGGGCCTCCGCGCCGTCCTGGACGAGCTGGATGGTCTTCTCGGTGGCCTCGGCCTCGACCATCATGATCGCGACGTCGCCGTCCTCCAGGACGCGACCCGCGACGACCATGTCGAAGACGGCGTCCTCGAGCTCGGTGTGCGTCGGGAAGGCGACCCACTGGCCCTTGATCAGGGCGACGCGGGTGGCGCCGATCGGGCCGGAGAAGGGCAGGCCCGCCAGGATCGTGGAAGCGGAGGCGGCGTTGATCGCGACCACGTCGTACAGGTGGTCGGGGTTGAGCGCCATGATCGTCTCGACGATCTGGATCTCGTTGCGCAGGCCCTTCTTGAAGGAGGGGCGCAGCGGGCGGTCGATCAGGCGGCAGGTGAGGATCGCGTCCTCGGAGGGGCGGCCCTCCCGGCGGAAGAAGGAGCCGGGGATCTTGCCGGCGGCGTACTGCCGCTCCTCGACGTCCACCGTGAGGGGGAAGAAGTCGAGCTGGTCCTTGGGCCGCTTGGAAGCGGTGGTGGCCGACAGCACCATGGTGTCGTCGTCCAGGTACGCGACGGCGGAGCCGGCGGCCTGCTTGGCCAGGCGGCCCGTCTCGAAGCGGATGGTGCGGGTACCGAAGGTTCCGTTGTCGATAACGGCCTCGGCGTAGTGGGTCTCGTTCTCCACTAGTGTCTTCTCCATACTCGTCGTCTTTTTCGTCCTGTCGCCCGTGTGGCGCAGGACGGTGCGGAGAGGCGCACCGTGTGTGCGGGGCCGGTCTTCGATCGAAGCTCCCGGGCGTTGTCCCGGGGGCCACTACCGAGGACCGGCGGCGGCCGTGTGGCGCCTCTCCTCGTCTGGTGTTGTACGTCCAGGTTACTGAGCTTGACCCCAGTCCCGCACGTACGGCAAAGGGAGCGGCCCCTGGATGTGGGCACCGCTCCCTTTCACAGCGTCTTTACTTGGCGCCGCCGGCCGCGCCACGGCGGATGCCGAGGCGGTCGACGAGCGCACGGAAGCGCTGGATGTCCTTCTTGGCCAGGTACTGCAGAAGGCGGCGACGCTGGCCGACCAGGATCAGCAGACCACGACGGGAGTGGTGGTCGTGCTTGTGCGTCTTGAGGTGCTCGGTCAGGTCCGAGATGCGGCGGGAGAGCATGGCCACCTGAACCTCGGGGGAACCGGTGTCGCCCTCCTTCTGCGCGAACTCGGTCATGATCTGCTTCTTCGTAGCGGCGTCGAGCGGCACGCGGTACTCCTCTAGGTGTTCGATGCGCCCACGAGTGCCCCTGGTCTTGATCTCAGGGGAGCTTGAGTGACTCGGGAGCGAAGGTCCGATGAGCGCAGCTCCCAGAACGAACCGGGAACGCGTACACAAACGGCCACAGCCAGACTACCAGCCGTTCGGAGCGCTTCCGACGGGCCTCACCCGGTGAGGGCCCTGGCCCTGGCGAAGACGTCGAGAACCGCCAGGCAGAGCGGGACCAGGGAGAGCAGCAGCGCGCTCTCGGCCAGGTCCAGGAGCCGGCCCCAGAACGGGGAGAGGCCCTTGCGCGGTACGGCCAGGGCGACCGTCGTGAGCAGGGCGGCGCCTGCCGCGACGGCGGCGGAGAGCCACATCGTACGGAGGTCGAGGGAGCCGCGGTCGCCGTACCGGGTCAGCTCGTCCAGCAGATCGGCGGGCGGGTTCAGCGCGAGGCCGATGACCAGCAGGGCGACGGCGCCGATGCCCGCCGCGAGCAGGCAGACGACCTGCGAGGTGTAGCGGAAGAGCCGGGCGCGCAGCAGCAGCGCGAGTCCTGCCGCCAGGGCGAGCAGCCGGCCCCAGGCGCTGTCGGAGAAGCCGAGTACGGCGGCGGCCGCGACGACGACGGCCGCGCACCCGCCGACCAGGCCGAGCAGCAGCTCGTGGCCGCGGCGGGCCCGGTCCGCGATGCCCTCGGCGTCGACGGGCGGGCCCGGGGTGACCGGCCCGGCGTCCGGCGAGCAGGAGTGGCCGCCCGGGGCGGAGCGCGGCGCGGCGTATCCGATGGGCAGCCGGGCGAAGCGGGCGGAGAGGCCGGGCAGGAAGGCGACGAGTCCGAGGCCGGCCGGGGCGCAGACGGCGGCGGCCCTGGTGGCGGAGGTCTCGGTGAGTATCGCGACGAAGGCCGCCAGGGTGCCGGCGGTGGCGAGGAGGGTCGTCGCGACGAACGGGGCGTCGCCGCTCGGGATCAGGGCGACCAGGACGACGGAGGCGATCAGCACGGCGACACAGCCGAGCAGGAACTGCAGCCTGCCGGCGCCCTGGCCGGCGTCCGGCCCGATGATGCCGGAGCCCGCGACGAGGACGAGGGGCAGTGCGCCGAGGCCGGCGGCGACGGCGGCGCCGCGGTCCGCGTAGACCCGGGCGCGTGCCCCCGCGAAGGCGGTGAGCAGCACGCCCGCGGCGCCGGCGACGACGGCGGGCAGCCCGTGCGTGTCGTGGCGGACCGGGTCGGCGGACCAGAGGAGGAAGCCGAGCAGGACGGACAGTGTGACGGCGCCCGCCAGTCCGGCGCCGCGCAGCAGGTCGTCGCTCCAGAGGTGGCGGTCGCGGCCGACGGCCGAGGCGACGGCGTCGGAGACGTCGTCGAAGACGGCGGGCGGCAGGGAGTGCGCGAAGGGGCGCAGCAGCAGGAGTTCGCCGTCCAGGACGTGCTGCGCGGCGAGGGTCCGGGCGCCGTCGAGGACCGTGCCGTCACGGCGTACGAGGTGGTGTCCGGTGGGGGTGCCGGCCGCCTGGTTCCGGCCGGTGAGGCGGAGGATCTCCGGGTAGATGTCGGCGACGGCGATGTCCTGGGGCAGTGCGACGTCGATCCGGCTGTCGGGCGCCACGACAGTGACACGGCAGAAGCCGGTCGCCGCAGTCGTACTCACGTGTCTGGTCCCCCTGATTCGCGGTTGCGCACCGTGCGCGCGCCACCCTACCGGGAGGGGGAAAAGGCCCTCGGCACGTAGGATCGCCGTCGCGCGGAGGCCAGTCCGCGAGCAGAGGCAGCCACGGGGCGCCGGTGCGGATCCACCCGGCCCTTCGCCCGTCCGCACTGAGGGATTGATGTTCCGGTGAGCCAGATCGTCGTGAAGCGACCGCCGCGGTCCCTGCCGCCGGAAGTCCCCACGGACGAGTTGATGTTGACGGCCCCTCCCGAACTGCCGCGCGGTCGGCAGGAGGGTCTGTTGACGCAGCTTCTGCCAGTGCTGGGCATGGGCTCATCGGTGGTCTTCTTCTTCTCGCCGCAGGCTCCCCCGTTCATGCGGGTCATGGGTGTGCTGATGCTGGTGTCGACGGTCGGCCTGGCCGCCGCGCAGCTGGTGCGTCACCGGCGGGGCTCGCGGGGGCAGTCGGCGGATGTCCGGCGTGACTACTTCAAGTACCTGGCGCGGACGCGGCTCGTGGTGCGCGGGACGGCGCGGGCCCAGCGGGACGCGCGGTTGTATCTGCATCCCGCTCCCGAGCAGCTGTGGTCGGTGGTCGCCGGGGGCGGCCGGGTGTGGGAACGGCGGATCGGCGACGAGGACTTCGGCGAGGTGCGGCTCGGGCTCGGGAGGCAGCGGCTGGCGACGCCGCTGTCGGCGCCGGAGACCGCTGCGCCGGACGAGCTGGAGCCGCTGTGCGCGGACGCGATGCGGCGGTTCCTGGCGGTGCACGGCTGGCTGGACGGGCTGCCGGTGGCCGTCTCGTTGCGGGCGTACTTCCGTGTGACGGTCTGCGGCCCGCCGGAGTCGGCGCGGTCCGTGGCGCGGGCGGTGGTGGCGCAGCTGGTGACGCTGCACTCCCCCGAGGACCTGGTGGTCGCGGTGGTGGCGGGACCGGGTGCGGTGGCGCGCTGGGAGTGGACGAAGTGGCTGCCGCACGTGCAGGTGCCCGGTCAGGTCGACGGGGCCGGCTCGAAGCGGCTGTTCGGGACCGGCCCCGGTGAGGTCGAGCCGTTGCTGGCGCCCTGGCTGGAGGGGCGGCCGCGGTTCGGCCGGGAGGCCCGGCCGCTGCTGGACCGGCCGCACGTCGTGGTGGTCCTGGACGGCGTCACGGTGCCGCCGGACTCGCTGCTGGCCGCGGCCGGGGGTCTGCAGGGCGTGACGGTCCTCGATGTGGTGCCGGGCGGGCCCGGCGGGCCGCGCGACGGTCTGTCCGTGGTGGCGCGGCCCGGTCTGCTGCGGCTGGAGTCCGGTGCGGGGCCCGCGTACGAAGGAGTGCCGGACGGCATCTCGCTGCCGGCGGCCGAGGCGCTGGCCCGGCAGCTCGCGCCGCTCAGGATGGGCGGGGGCGACGACGACGAACCGCTGCTGGACGATCTGGACTTCACCGATCTGCTGGATCTGGGTGACGCGGGTTCGGTCGACGGGGCGCACGGCCGGCGGCCGCGCCCGGCCTCCGAGCGGCTGCGGGTGCCGATCGGGGTCGGCGAGGACGGTCTGCCGGTGGTGCTGGACCTCAAGGAGTCGGCGCAGGACGGCATGGGCCCGCACGGGCTCTGTGTCGGCGCGACGGGTTCCGGGAAGTCGGAGCTGCTGCGGACGCTGGTGCTGGGGCTCGCGGTCACGCACTCCTCCGAGACGCTGAACTTCGTGCTCGCGGACTTCAAGGGCGGTGCGACGTTCGCCGGTATGTCGCGCCTGCCGCATGTGGCCGCGGTCATCACCAACCTGGCCGACGACCTGACGCTGGTCGACCGGATGGGCGACGCGATCCGCGGTGAGCTGCGGCGGCGCCAGGAGCTGCTGCGCTCGGCGGGCAACTACGCGGGCGTCCACGCGTACGAGCGGGCGCGGGCGGCGGGTGCGGCGCTGGAGCCGCTGGCCTCGCTGGTCCTGGTCATCGACGAGTTCTCCGAACTGCTCACCGCGAAGCCCGACTTCATCGACATGTTCATCCAGATCGGCCGGATCGGGCGTTCGCTGGGGGTGCATCTGCTGCTGGCCTCGCAGCGGCTGGAGGAGGGAAGGCTGCGGGGTCTGGAGACGTACCTCTCGTACCGGATCGGGCTGCGGACGTTCTCGGCCGAGGAGTCGCGCACGGCGCTGGGTGTACCGGACGCCTGCCATCTGCCGTCCGTGCCCGGCTCCGGCTACCTCAGGACGGGTACGGAGGGGATGACGCGGTTCAAGGCGGCGTACGTGTCGGGGGCGTACCGCCCCGGTGGTCCCGCTCTGCCCTCGGGGCCGCTTCCGGCCGAGCGGCGGGCCGCGGTGTTCAGTGCGCTGCCGGTGCCGGTGGAGTACGCGGCGCCGGACCCGGCGCCCGCGCCGGCCGCCGCCGGGAGCGACGCGCTCGCCGACACCGTCCTCGATGTGATCGTGCGGCGGCTGGAGGGGCAGGGGCCGCCCGCCCACCAGGTGTGGCTGCCGCCCCTGGACCGGGCGCCGACGCTGGATCAGCTGCTGCCGGGTCTCGCGGCGGGCGGCGGGCGCGGGTTCACCGCCACGGAGTCCGGCCGGCCCGGCGCGCTGACCGTCCCCCTCGGCCTGGTCGACAAGCCGTTCGAGCAGCGGCGCGAGGTGCTGCGCCTGGACTTCTCCGGCGCCGCGGGGCACCTGATGGTGGTCGGCGGTCCGCGCTCCGGCAAGTCGACGCTGCTGCGTACGCTGATCGCGTCGTTCGCGCTCACCCACACCCCGGACGAAGTGCAGTTCTACGGAATCGACTTCGGTGGCGGCGGGCTCGCCTCGCTGGCGGATCTGCCGCATGTCGGGGCAATGGCCGCACGGCTGGACCCGGAGCGGGTACGGCGTACGGTCGCCGAGGTGGCGGGGGTGCTGGCCGGGCGCGAGGAGTTCTTCCGCACCCACTCGATCGACTCCGTCGCCACCTACCGGCGCAGGCGCGCACTCGGTGAGCTGCCCGGCGAGGCGTGGGGCGACGTCTTCCTGGTCATCGACGGCTGGAGCGGACTGCGCACCGAGCACGAGGAGCTGGAGCAGGTCGTCACCGACATCGCGGCGCGCGGCCTCGGCTACGGCGTCCATGTCGTCCTCTCCGCCGCCCGTTACCTGGAGGTGCGCGCCGCGCTCAAGGACCAGGTCCTCGGGCGGCTCGAACTGCGGCTCGGCGATGTCATGGACTCCGAGTTCGACCGCGGGGTCGCCGCCCGGGTTCCGGCCGGGGTGCCCGGCCGTGGTCAGGTGGCGGAGAAGCTGCACTTCATGGGTGCGCTGCCGCGTATCGACTCCGTGTCCGGCACGGCGGATCTGGCCGACGGCACGGCCGCGCTGACCGCGGCGGTGCGGGCGGGCTGGACGGGTGCGCCGGCCCCGGCCGTACGGCTGCTGCCGCGCAGGCTGCCGGCGGAGCAGCTGCCGAAGGGGTTCGAGTTCCCGGACCTGGGCATCGCGATCGGTGTCGGCGAGACGGATCTGGAGCCGGTGTTCGTCGACTTCGACACCGACCCCTTCTTCCTGGTGTTCGGCGAGAGCGAGTCGGGCAAGTCCAATCTGCTGCGCCTGATCGCGAAGCAGATCACGGAGCGCTACTCCCCCGACGAGGCCAGGTTCGTCGTCGGTGACTACCGGCGGTCGCTGCTGGGCGCGCTGCCGGAGAGCCATCTGCTGGAGTACGCGCCGACGGCGAGCGCGCTGCGGACGCACATGGAGGCGCTGGCCGGGGTGTTCGCGCGCAGGCAGCCCCCGGCGGATGTCGGTCCGCGGGAGTTGCGCGACCGCAGCTGGTGGACCGGTCCGCGGATCTTCGTCCTCGTCGACGACTACGACCTGGTGGCGACGGGCGCGGGCGGTCCGCTGGCGCCGCTGGCGGAGTATCTGCCCTTCGCCCGGGACACCGGGGTGCGTTTCGTCATCGCGCGCGGTTCGGCGGGGGCCTCGCGCTCCATGTACGAACCGTTCATGCAGCGGATCAAGGAGCTGGGCGCACAGGGGGTGGTGCTGTCCGGCGATCCGGCCGAGGGCGACCTGATCGGGGCGGTGCGCGGACGTCCGATGCCGCCGGGACGTGGGTACTTCGCCACCCGGCGCCGGGGGAACCCGCTGGTGCAGACCGGACGGCTGCCGGAGCGGAGCTGACGCGGTGCGGTGCGGTGCGGTGCGGTGCATGAGAGCACAGAAGCGTGTCGCGCGCTGCGGAATGGCTGACGGGATCCCTCGTCGGCACGGGCCCTGTACCGTTCCGTGCAGAGCCACCGTACGGAGAGGAACCCTTGACGATGGGCACGCAGGCGGAGAAGGACGAGCTGTACGCACTCGACATCTCGGGGGTGGAATGGCTGAGTGCGCCCGGCACGGAGGAGGCCGAGGAGCGCGTCGAGATCGCGCATCTGCCGGGCGGGGCAGTGGCGATGAGGTCCTCGCTGGATCCGGAGACCGTGCTGCGGTACACCGAGGCCGAATGGCGCGCCTTCGTACTGGGCGCACGGGACGGCGAGTTCGACCTCACGTAGCGGAGCGGAACGGAGCGAAACGGAGCGGAACGGTGGGCGCGGCGGTCGTGCGACGGCGCACTGAGGTCCCCGTCGCCGTCGCCGTACGCACAATGGGCACGTTCGGGTGAACGTGCCCATTGCTGTGTGTGCCTGTCGCGTCCGCGCGACCGGTGGTCGGTACGTGGTCAGTACGCCTCGGTGAACAGCCGGGAGGACTTGAGGTCCGTGAACCGGTAGTGGTCCTTGCCGGACTCGACGATCCTGGCCACCCGCTCCAGGCGGTTCTTCATGTCGTCGGCCCTGCCCCGGTACTTGTTCTGGAGCGTCACGTACTCGCTGTGCGCCTCACCGTCCCAGGTGTCGGTGACGACCTTGAGCGCGGCGTCCATCTCTTCGAGGTCGCGGCAGATGTTCCGGGACACCGCGCGGATGCGGTTGGCCATCTCCTGGACGCTCTCGTACCTGACCTTGGTGTGCGGGTCGTGGCCCATCCGACTTCTCCTCCGTGCTCGCTGTGGATGGTGTGGGGTGGCGCGGTTCAGACGCCGTTCAGGGCCGAGGTGCCGGCCGGAGCGGCCCGTTCCCTCACCGAGTCGAAGGCCGCGCGGACCTCCTCGTCGTTGGCGTTGCTGAGGTTCTTCGTGGTGCCCACGGCGTGGTGCAGCACGTTGAGGAGGCGGCGGATGCCGTCGTGGTCCTCGTTGATCACGAGCTGCGCGGAGGTGAACCCCGAGGCGCCGGCGCCGGTCCATCCCGCACCGGCCGTCGCGAGGATGTCGGCCAGTTCCCTGGACTGTCTGGACACCGCGTCGGCCGTGTTGATGATCTTGTTCTTGGCCTGGACGATCGGATCGTCGGCAAGTCCGAAACCGCCTGCGGGGCTGGTCATCCGGAGGTCCTGTCTCTCGGTTCGCAGACCTGTCCGCCGAGCGCGGCCAGGTGGCCGGTACGTGAAGTGCCGTATCGGCCCGGTCATTTCACCATCTCCGCCCGACCGCGGCTTCTGCGCGGAAACCCGTCTTGACGCGCCTTGACGTGCTCCGGCGCTTCTTGAGGTTCCTTACCGGGCGCGCGGACCCCGGCGCCGCCGGACCTCGCGCAGAACCGTCGCCGTGCCGGCCACCACGCCGACGAGTACGGCCGCGGCCGCCAGCGCGTAGGACGCGTACCGCCTGCTCCGCTCCTGCGGGGTCTGCGACATCGACAGGTGCGCGGGTTCGGGGGCCTGGGCCCTGGCGGGCGGCGGGTCCGGGTGGGGCGCGTCCTGCGGGGCGTCGTCGCCGGACAGCGCGCGCACCGGGTCGACGACACCCCAGCCGACGAAGTCGTCGTGCCCGTTGCCGGAGCGCTCGGCGGTCTGCTCGATCCGGGCGACGATCTGCGCCGCCGTCCAGGACGGGTACTTGGCGCGCATCAGGGCGGCGACCCCGGTGACGTAGGGCGCGGAGAAGCTGGTGCCGTTGTCGGTGCACTGGCCGTTGCCGGGGACGGTGGAGACGATGTCGACGCCGGGCGCGGCGACCCCGACGAACTCCCCGGCCTGGGAGAAGGGGGCGCGCTCGTTGTTGCGGTCGGACGCGGCGACGGCGAGGACACCGTCGAACGCGGCGGGGTAGGTGCGCTTCGGCCGGCCGTCCATGCCGTCGTTGCCCGCGGAGGCGACCACCACGATGTCCTTGCCGATCGCCCTGGCCACGGCCCGGCCCAGCACCGAGTCCTCCGTCAGCGGCCGGGTGGTGTCCTGGGAGATGTTGATGACCCCGGCCCCCTTCGCGATCGCGTGGTCGATCGCGGCGGCCATCGTGGTGTCCTCGCCGCTGTTCCTCTCGTCGTTCTGGCGGATCGGGATGATGGTGGCCTCGGGGGCCAGGCCGACGAATCCGGTGCCGGCGCGGGGGCGGGCGGCGATGATGCCGGCCACCTTGGTGCCGTGGCCGACCTGGTCGACGGTGCCGTCGGTGCCGCCGCCCCGCAGGAGGTCGGCGCCCGCGGCGGCGTCCACGGCCGAGGTGAGCTGCGGGTTGGTGTCGTCCACCCCGGTGTCGATGACGGCGACGCGCACGCCCTTGCCCCTGGTGTCCTGCCACAGCTCGTCCAGGAGTACGCGCTGGAGCGGCCAGGGGCGGCCCTCGAACTGCTTCCTCATCGGGAAGGCGCACACGCCGCCGCCGTCTATGCGCAACTCGCCGGCGCCCGGATCGGCGTACGCGGCCGGCGTCCCCGCGAGTGCTGCCGCGGCGACTGCCAGCAGGACCGTCTTCCGGTACGGCGTCATCTTCTCCCCGTGCACTTCCGTCGCCGCTCGCCCCGGACCGTCAGGAACCCTGCGGCCGGCGGGCGCTGTCGGTGTCGAGCCGGGGGCCCCTGGACAGGAAGTCCGACCACTCGACCGGGACGAGGGCGGGTGTCACCTTCCCGTATCCGAGCCGGATCTGCGCCTCACTCGGTTCGGGGCGGCCGTCCGGCCCGTCCGCCGCGCCGCCGGCGCCGATGCCGGAGCGCTCGGCGTCGCTGCCGCCGTTCGCCTGAACCGCGTACCGCAGTCCGGTGTCGGTCACCAGGAAGAGTGATCCGTCCGGGCCGGTCTGCCGGCCCCTGACCTGGGTGTAGAGCAGTCCGCTGCCCGGAGTGACGTACGTGCTCGTGCCGCCCGCTCCGACCGGGGCGGGGTACGAGGTGCCCGCCCAGGTGCTCAGCGTCGTCACGCCACTGCCGTCCGTCTTGCGCAGCACATTGCAGACGGTGTCGCGGCCGGAGCTTCCGGCGTCGGTGGCGTTGACCCGGTCGGCCCGGTGCGCCGGCCAGTGCGCGGCCTGACCGGTGAAGGGGGCGGGGTCGGGCACGAAGTCCTGGAGGCCGACGGCGCGCGCCTCGCCGGCCAGGTCGAGGGCGGCGGTCTGCGGGGAGTTGATCAGCAGCCAGGCGGTGAACTCGGAGACCGGCCGGACCTTCCCGCCGAGGACGACGTAGTACGCGGTGCCCTCTCCGTTCCGGGTCCGCAGCACCGTGCCGATCCGGTTCTCCCGCGCGGAGAGCCTTCCTTCGACGTGTGCCGGATCCCCGGCGGTGCCGGGGATCCGGGGGAAGGCGATCGGGCTGCCGTCGTGCAGGGTGGCCAGCCAGTCGTCGGTGACGGGCTGCGGCTGGGCGCTGCCGACGAGGGCGCTCGTCAGATGGCCGAGGTCGGCGGCGGTCTCGTCGACGCGGTACTTGGTGCCGCGGGCGTCGACGAGGTAGCGGGTCCGGTCCTGGCCCCTGACGTAGAGCATCTGACCGCCGGTGAGCCGGTTCGCGCCCTCCATCAGATCGTTGTCCCGTCCGGCGAGGACGAAGGCGGCCTTCTGCACGGTGTTGCCCTTGCCGCCCGGCTGCACGCACACGGCCCAGCGCTTCGCGGTACCCGCGTCCTCGGCCTCGGGCAGCCGGTCGGGGGCGTACGGAATGCCGAGGACCGGTCCGCGCGGGGGCTTTCCCGCGTCCAGGATGTCGTCGGCGACCTGTACGACGTCATAGCTCTGGGGGGTGAGCAGCAGCCTGGCCGACGCGAGGTTCAGCACGGGGTGCAGCAGGGTCTTGCCGGCCTCGCCCCGGCCGGTGGTGAGGACCACGTATCGGGTGGTCGACTTCTTGCCGACGATCACGTTGGTGCCGGGCCGGTCCCAGTCCGTGGGGGCGGTCGGCCTGAACATGCCGACGGCGCCGAAGCCCGCGAGGATCAGTGCCCCGGCGACCATGCTCGGCAGGACGGCGCGCAGCGGGCGCGGGGCGCCCTCGTCGGAGCCGGTCGGTGAGGGCCGCAGGAAGGCCGCCACCATGCGCCGCTTCGCGAATGTGTACGCGTTGAGCTCGTCCCGCCGCGATGTCATGAGTCCGTCCGTCCCCCGTGCTCTCCCCGCGTGGCGCCGTGAGCGGCCGCGTCCGACGCCCCGCACCGGGCCTCCGCCCCGCCTGACCGGCCCCCTACTATGCCTGTCGCCGGTGGGGGTCCGCGGGCCGGGTAGGGTGATCCAGCCGCCGGAGCGGTCGGCGGAAGAGGCGTGGCACGGGCCGAGTTGGGCCCGGACGGACGGGGGACTTGCCGCGATGACGGCTTCCGCGACGCGGACACCACGGGCCGGGAACGCACCGCCTCCCGAAGCCCCGCGGCCAGGCGTTCCCCGCGACGGTTCTGCCGGTGCTCCGGGTCGGCGCGGGCCGGGCGGCGCACGGCCGGGCGGACGAGCCGGACAGTTCGGGCCGTTCCGATTGCAACAGCTCGTGCTGATCGAGATCGCCGCCGCGCTGCTGCTGTGTGCCTGGGTCACCGGCCCCCTGCTGCTGGCCCCCGCCGTGGTGGTGGCCGCGGCGCTGGTGCTGCTGGCCGTCGTGCGCAGGCGCCGCCGTTCGCTTCCCGAGTGGCTGCGTACGGTTCTCGCGCTGCGCGCCCGTACCCGCAGGGCCGCGTCGACCCCGCTGCCCACGGGCACCGGGCCGGGGATCGCGCCGGCCGTCGAGTGCGAACCGGCGCTGCGCACCTGCTCCTTCAGCGACCGTGAGCGGCGGCCGGTCGGCATGGTCGGCGACGGTACGTATCTGACGGCCGTACTCCGGATCGAGCCGGACGCCACCGCGCTGCGCCCTGACCGCTCCGCACGTCCGCTGCCGCTGCTGCTCGTCAAGGACGCGCTCGACGTCGACGGCATCCGGCTGGAGTCGGCGCAGATCGTGCAGCACACCCAGCCGGCGCCCGCCCCGCATCTGCCGGAGCAGTCGGTCGCGGCACGCAACTACGCACCTCTCCAGGCGCTGACGGGTTCCCCGGCGGTCCGCATCACCTGGATCGCGCTGAAGCTGGACCCGGAGCTCTGCCCGGAGGCCGTACGGGCAAGGGGCGGCGGGCTCGTCGGTGCGCAGAAATGCCTGGTCCGCGCGGTCGACCAGTTGTCCAGCAGGCTGACGGGGGCGGGGTTCGGCGCGACGGTGCTCACCGAGCAGGAGCTCCACTCGGCGATCGCCACCTCCGCCTGCGCCGGCCCGTCGGCCGGGGCGCGGGCCGACCGGCCGGGAACGCCCGCCCGCCGCACCCTGGAGACCGCGCGCACCTGGCGTTGCGACGACCGGCAGCACACCACGTACTGGGTGCGCCGCTGGCCGCGGTTCGGCGCGGGCGGTGCGCCGATGCCGCAGCTCGTCGCGCTGCTCACCTCGGTCCCGGCGCTGGCCACGACCTTCAGCCTCACGCTGGGACGCGGCGACCGCCAGGAGGTCCCGATCGCCGGGCACATCCGGGTCACCGGCCGCAGCGAGAAGGAACTGCGCTCCGCCCGCCATGAGTTGGAGCGCATCGCACGCGGGGTGAAGACCTCGCTGGTGCGGCTCGACCGCGAACAGGTGCCCGGTGTCCTCGCCACACTTCCGCTCGGGGGTACCCGCTGATGTCCGTGATCGCACGCCGTCGCGGCCGGTTCGGCTTCGGGCCGGCCGGTCCGCGCCGGGTCCGGCACACCGTCCGCCTCGACCAACTGGCGTCACTGGCCCTGCCGGTCGGTGACGACGGCGTGGTGATCGGTGTGGATGGCGATGGGCGCCCCGCCGTGATCGGCATCAACCGGCCCACCCCGTACGACATCACGCTGATCGGCGGGCTGTGGACGGCGCAGGTGCTCGCGCTGCGGGCGGCGGCGACGGGTGCCCGGATCGTGGTCGAGACCGGGCGGGCCCAGGCCTGGACGAAGCTGGCGCGGGCCGCGGGCGGCGGTCCGCCGTGCATCTCGCCGCACGAGGTGGGGCGGGTGCCCGCACAGGAGGCCTCGGCCGGCTCGCCGGTCGTCCTGGTGCGGGACTGCGGCATGAGACCACCGCGGGGGCGGGTGGTGTCCGGTCCGTGGCAGTCGACGGTGACGCTGCTGCCGTACCT
Organism: Streptomyces sp. NPDC048671; assembly: GCF_055587045.1. Taxonomy (NCBI): domain Bacteria; kingdom Bacillati; phylum Actinomycetota; class Actinomycetes; order Kitasatosporales; family Streptomycetaceae; genus Streptomyces; species Streptomyces sp. NPDC048671. The sequence goes on from NZ_JBVJHB010000014.1 coordinate 22,637, forward strand.
GAGCCCGGTGGCGCCCGGTTTGATGGAGAAGGCGTCACTGGTCGGCGTTCAGCGGGTGTCCCCCGACGAAGCCGAGCGGATCGGGCGCCTCATGTGTCTGCCTCCCGGCGAGACCCGGACCCTGTCCACGCTCAAGGACGGGGTCACCCTCTGGTGCACGCGCCGGGACCGGCGGTTCGTGATGACCGAAGCGACCGATGCCGAATCGGGACTGCTGGGCAGCGCACGCCGGGTGGACTGAGGACGCGGCGAGACGTGTGCGAAATGTTCAGGTTTCCCCGCGCGGATGTGCGTGTTTGACCGCTTTCCGCTTCATTCCCTGCCGTACTCAGCCCACTTGGGGGCAGTACGTGACGTACGGGACGGTGGCCGCGGTGCCGTACGGCCTGCCGTACCCGGCCCGATGGCGATTAGGGTGGGTCGGGACGCGGCAGAAGAACCGGCGGACAGGCAATGCGCGTCCCAGGGGGAGAGCCGGGCGGTTCGCACCAGGTTCTGTCCGGACGGTCGCCCCCACCCACCACGGCACAAGGGTGCTCGACCACACCAGGAGGCAAAGTGAACGGCGATCGGGACGAGATGCGCGGGAGCTGGGACAAGCCCGTCGACGAGTCGACCGACGCGGAGCCCGCCGAGATGACGGGTGAGTTCACGATCGACTACACCCCGCCCGCCTGGTACACGCAGAATACGCCGGGCGACTCCTCGGGCGGCGCCGGAACACACCTGGCCCCGCCCCCGCCGCCCAGCGGCGCTCCGGTGTCCGCCCCCGGCCTGCCGGCCGGCGGCGGTTTCGAACCCAGCTGGACTCCGGCCCCGCCCGCCCCTGCCCCGCCCGCTCCTCCCGTGCCGCCGGTCCAGCCGGCTGCCGCCGATCCGTTCGGGAGCGGCGATGTGGAGAGCGGCGCGACCATGCGGTTCTCGTCCGCCGCGCTGAAGCGGGAGATCGCCGATCGCGAGGCAGCCGCGGAGAGCGAGGCCGGGAGCGGAAGCGGGAGCAGTGGTGCCGACGACGACGCGTCGGCTGCCGGTACCGATGCCGATACCGTTGCCAATACGATCGATGCGGACGTTGACGCGGACGTGGACGCGGACGCGGCTGACGCCGGTACGGGCGCGGATGCCGGGCAGGATCTGACCACCGGGGAGAGCGACGGGGCCGACTCGACTCCGTCCCATTCGGTACAGTCCGATTCGGTTCCGTCCGATTCGGTCCAGTCGTCCGACGCCGCGTCGGCGGAGTCCGACGAGGTCGCCGGCGACGCCACGGCCGACGCGACGAGTGCTGCCGGCTCCGGCAGCACCCCGGAGGCCGAGGAGCCCGCCGACTCCGTGCCCTCGGACGCCATGACGGACGCGGCACCCCACGCGCCGTCCGCCCCCGCACCCTGGACACCGGCGCCGCCGCAGGGCGGACTGCCGCCGCTGCCGCCCGCCTTCCAGCCCGCCGCGCCCCAGCCGGCCACGCCCCAGCCGGCGTCGCAGTGGCCGGGACAGCCGCCGGCGAACGAGGCACCGGGCGGCGGCTACGGGTTCCCGCAGACCCCGGCAGCCGCGCCGGCCCCGGCGCCCCAGACTCCCCAGACCCCGCAGCCTCCCGCGTTCCCGCAGCAGCCCCAGCCGCCCGCGCCCGCGCCGCAGGCGGGCTACGGCTTCCCCCAGCAGCCCCCGGCGCCGCAGCAGGCCCTGCCCGGAGCCCCGCTCCCAGCGCAGCACCCGCAGCAGCCCGCCCCTCATACGCCTCAGCAGCCTCAGGCACCGCAGTGGCCCGCGCAGCAGCAGGGCGCGGCGCTGCCTCCGCCCGGAGCTCAGCCGCAGCAGCAGGGCGGTTACGGCTTCCCCCAGGGGGACCAGCCTTCGGCCGGGAGCACCCCGAACCTGCCCGCGCAGATCCCCCCGCACCAGCCGCAGCAGCAGTACCAGCCCCAGCAGCCGCAGCAGCAACTCCCGCCGCAGGGGCCGCCCGTCGACCCGCGCGCCGGAGCCGCCTGGCCCAACCCCGTCGCCCACGACCAGCGCGAGCGTTCGGTGCAGGGTGCCCCGCTGGGTTACACGGCCGCCGTGGAGCTCTCGTCCGACCGGCTGGTCCGGGGCAAGCAGAAGGCGAAGAGCAGCCGCGGGCCGTCCGCCGCCTCCCGCTTCAAGCTCGGCGGCAAGAAGGACGAGATCGAGCGACAGCGCAAGCTCGAACTGATCCGCACCCCGGTCCTCTCCTGCTACCGGATCGCGGTGATCAGCCTGAAGGGCGGCGTGGGCAAGACCACGACGACCACCGCGCTCGGCTCCACCCTGGCCACCGAGCGGCAGGACAAGATCCTCGCCATCGACGCCAACCCGGACGCCGGCACGCTGGGCCGCCGGGTCCGGCGCGAGACCGGGGCGACCATCCGCGACCTGGTCCACGCGATCCCGCACCTCAACTCGTACATGGACATCCGGCGGTTCACCTCGCAGGCGCCCTCCGGCCTGGAGATCATCGCCAACGACGTGGACCCGGCCGTCTCGACGACGTTCAACGACGAGGACTACCGGCGCGCGATCGAGGTGCTGGGCAAGCAGTACCCGATCATCCTCACCGACTCCGGCACCGGTCTCCTCTACAGCGCGATGCGCGGTGTGCTGGACCTCGCCGACCAGCTGATCATCATCTCCACACCCTCGGTCGACGGTGCGTCAAGCGCCTCCACCACGCTGGACTGGCTGTCGGCGCACGGCTACGCCGATCTGGTGCAGCGGTCCCTCACCGTGATCTCCGGGGTCCGCGAGACCGGAAAGATGATCAAGGTCGACGACATCGTGCAGCACTTCGAGACGCGCTGCCGGGGCGTGGTCGTCGTACCGTTCGACGAGCATCTGTCGGCCGGTGCCGAGGTCGACCTCGACATGATGCGTCCGAAGACGCGGGACGCGTACTTCCACCTCTCCGCCCTCGTCGCCGAGGACTTCGCACGCGCCCAGCAGCAGCAAGGGCTGTGGACGGCGGACGGCAGCAACCAGCCGCCGCAGTACGCCCCGCCGATGCCCGGACAGCAGCAGGCGCCGGGCCAGCCGATGCCCGGCCACCAGGTCCCGGGGCAGCAGCCCTACGCACCCCAGCAGCCGGGCCGGCCGTACCCGCCGCAGCAGCCGTACGGTGGCCAGCAGCCGTATGGTGGCCAGCCGCCGTACGGTGGTCAGCCGCAGCAGCCCTATCCCCCGCAGCCGGGCCCCGGCGCCGGGCAGGGCTGGCAGCAGTCGCCGCCCTCGCAGGCCCGGTCGGCCGCCGACCCGGCCGGCCCGCCGCCTCAGCAACAGCAGCCGCAACAGCAGCCGCAGTACGGCGGACAGCCTGGTCAGCCGGGGCAGCCCGCCCACCCCGAACTACAGGGCCCCATCCCGCCGGCCGGGTGGCAGCAGCAGCCTCCGCAGCCGCCGCCAGCGCCTCAGCAGTAAGGCGTCAGAGGTCTGAACCAATGAGGGTCCGCATCGCCTCCGCGATGCGGACCCTCTGCGCATTCCCGCAGCCCACACGCCGTTTCGATGACCGTTGACGCGACTCGACCACCGCTGATAAACCTTCGCTTCACCAGCTGGCGATCCACAGAGCAACCCGCCTTCTCCGTGCGAGTCCTGACGCGAGGTCCCTGACCATGGTCGAAAGAGTTCCACCACACTCCGCCCAGCCACGCTCACGTCTGCGTATCCTCCTGGCCTCCGGCGCCGCCGCCCTCGGGCTCGCGGCCGCGTCCGTCGTTCCGGGGGTGCCCCTCGGGGCCGCCGCGCCCCAGCAGGCGCAGGCCGCCGGCAGCGGCAAGTCGACCCTGACCGTCGCGGTCGCGCAGAGCGTCGACTCACTGAGCCCGTTCCTCGCCCAGAAGCTGATGAGTACGAGCCTGTCCCGGCTCATGTACGACTTCCTGACGAACTACGACGCCAAGGACAACCACGCGATCCCGGGGCTCGCCACCGAGTGGAAGCCCTCCTCGGACAAGCTGACGTGGACGTACACCATTCGGTCCGACTCCAAGTGGTCCGACGGTCAGCAGGCCACCGCCGAGGACGCGGCCTGGACGTTCAACAAGATCATGACCGACGAGGGCGCGGCCCAGGCCAACGGCAGCTTCGTCACCAACTTCAAGAAGGTGACGGCTCCCAGCCCCACGAAGCTGGTCATCGAGCTGAAGGAACCGCAGGCCACCATGGCCGCGCTCGATGTCCCGATCGTCCCCAAGCACGTCTGGGACAAGGTCGGGGACTTCTCGAAGTTCAACAACGACACGAAGTTCCCGGTCGTGGGCAACGGGCCCTTCGTCCTGACCGACTACAAGGTCGACCAGTATGTGAAGTTCAAGGCCAACAAGGACTTCTGGCGCGGTGCGCCCAAGTTCGACGAGGTGGTCTTCAAGACCTACAAGGACCAGGACGCAGCCGTCGCCGCGCTCCGCAAGGGTGAGGTCTCCTTCGTCGCCGGCTCGCCCGCGCTGACCCCCGCCCAGGCCGACTCGCTCAAGGGCGAGAAGAACGTCAAGGTCAACGAGGGTCCGGGCCGCCGGTTCTTCGCCCTGGCCACCAACCCCGGCGCGCAGACCAAGGACGGCAAGAAGTTCGGCAACGGCAACAAGGCCCTGCTCGATCTGAAGGTCCGCCAGGCGCTCTTCCTGTCCATCGACCGCGAGACGCTCATCGACAAGGTCTTCCAGGGCCATGCCGTCAACGGCGCGGGCTACATACCGCCGCGCTTCCCGGCGTACAAGTGGGAGCCGTCCGCGAGTCAGAGCCTGAGCTACGACCCGGCGAAGGCGGCCGAGCTGCTGGACCAGGCGGGCTACGAGCTCAAGGGCGACCAGCGAGTCGGCAAGGACGGCAAGCCGCTCGACCTGCGCATCCTCTGCCACGCCACGGACCCGAACGACAAGGCGATCGGCAAGTACCTCAAGGAGTGGTGGGGCAAGCTCGGCATCGGCCTCAAGGTCGACTGCCTCGACGACGTCTCCGTGCCCTGGTACGCCGGTGAGTACGACCTCGCCTTCGACGGCTGGTCCGTCAACCCCGACCCGGACTTCGTCCTCGGCATCCACACCTGCGCCGCCCTGCCGACCAAGGCCAAGGAAAGCGCGTCCACGGACAACTTCATCTGCGACAAGACGTACGACGAGCTGTACAAGAAGCAGCTCGCCGAGTACGACCCGGCCAAGCGGGCGGACATCGTCAACCAGATGCAGTCCTGGCTCTACGACTCCGGGTACATGAACGTCATCGCGTACCCGAACGCGGTCGAGGCCTACCGCACCGACCAGATCAAGTCGATCACGACCATGCCCGAGGCGGCCGGCAACATCTACGGCCAGGACGGGTACTGGAGCTGGTGGTCGGCCGAACCGGCGGGCAGCGGCGACGGCACGGACAGCGGCAGCGACTCCGGTTCCACCGTGGTCGGGGTGGTCGTCGGCATCATCGTCGTCGTGGTCCTTGCGGGTGGCGGTCTCCTCCTCATGAGGCGCCGTCGCACCACCGCGGACGACCGGGAGTAGTTCCATGGACCGCGGGTGATTTCCGCGGACGGGACGAGAGGGAGCGGCGGCGGGGCCCGAGCAGTCCGGCCCCGCCCCCGGTCCCTCTACGGGCAGCACGAGTAACGAGAGTTCCCCATGACAGCAGACAGCACTCCGGCGCTCGTGAAACAGGCGGATGCGGATGCGGACGGCCCGGCTCCGGCCGGTCCGCCGGCCGCCCGCGGCCCACGGGCGCGCAACACCAAGGCCTACCTCACGTACGTGGCAGCCAAGATCGGCGGCGCGGTCGTCTCGCTGTTCGCCGTTCTGGTCACCAGCTTCTTCCTCTTCCGGCTCATCCCCAGCGACCCGGTGAAGCAGATGACGGGCGGCCGCCGCGTCTCGGCCGAGCAGCTCCAGTCGCTGCGTCATCAGTTCGGCCTCGACCAGCCGATGTGGCAGCAGTTCACCAGCTACGTGGGCGACGCGCTCACCGGCGACTTCGGCACCTCGTACCAGTTCCACGCCCCGGTGATGGACAAGATCGTCGAGGCGCTTCCGGCGACGCTGCTGCTCACCGGCACGGCGTACGTCCTCTACAGCGCGCTCGGCATCTGGCTGGGCACCCGTACCGCCTGGCGCAACGGCTCAAAGAGCGACCGGTTCAACACCGCGCTCGCGCTCACGCTCTACTCGGTGCCGGCGTTCTGGCTCGGGCTGCTCCTGATCATCGTCTTCTCGGTGGGCGTCGGACCGATTCCCGGCATGTTCCCGACCGGCGGTCTGGAGTCGGGCAACGAGACCGGCTTCGCGTACGTCCTCGATGTCGCGCACCACATGGTGCTCCCGGTGATCACGCTGGTCGCGGTCGGCTACGCGCAGACGCTCCTGGTGATGCGCTCCTCGCTGCTCGACGAGATGGGCAGCGACTACCTGACGACGGCCCGTGCGAAGGGGCTGCGCGACGACGCGGTACGCCGCAAGCACGCCGTGCCCAACGCGATGCTGCCGACCTTCACGCTGATGTTCGTCAACCTGGGGCATGTGGTCGCCGGACAGATCCTGGTCGAGACCGTGTTCTCCTGGCCGGGTCTGGGCGGCCTCTTCTACCAGGGGCTCAGCGTCCCCGACCTGCCACTCGTCCAAGGGCTGTTCTTCGTCTTCGCCACCGCGGTGATCCTGGCGAACACCCTCGCCGATGTGCTGTATCCGCTGCTCGATCCCCGGGTGGGCCGATGACGACCGAATCCATGCCGGCCTCCACCCCCGAGGCCGAGAAGCCCACGCCCGAGGAGCCCTCGGCCGCGGCGGCCAAGAGCCCGCGCGCGCTGGCACGGGCCCGCAAGCGCCGTTCCATGGCCCGCTTCTGGCGCGAGTACCGCAGGCATCCGGGCGGCCTGTGGGGGCTGGCCGGGCTGATCCTGATCGGGCTGATCGCCCTGTTCGCGCCGGTCCTGGTCGGCGCCGACTCGCAGAGCGTCACCTCCGCCCCCGGTGGAGCGCTGGAGGCGCCGAGCGGTGATTTCCCGCTCGGCACGGACCAGTTCGGACGCAGCGTGCTCGCGCTGCTGGTGTGGGGCGCGCGCGTCTCGCTGACGGTGGGGCTGCTCGCCGCCTTCCTGTGCGTCGCCATCGGTACGGTCGTCGGCATCCTCGCGGGCCACTTCCGCGGCTGGTACTCGACGGTCCTGATGCGGGTCACCGACTGGTTCCTGGTGATGCCGACCCTGGTCCTGGCCATCGCGCTGGCCACCGTGATGGACCGCTCCCTGTGGACGGTCATCATCGCGATCGGCGTCACCACCTGGCCGACGACGGCCCGGCTGGTGCGGGCGCAGACGCTCGCCGTGGAGTCCCGCCCCTACATCGAACGGGCCCGTGCGCTGGGCGGCGGACACGGCCACATCATGACCCGGCACGTCCTGCCGAACGTGATGCCGCTGGTGCTCGCCCAGACCACGCTGGTGATCTCCAGCGCGATCCTGACCGAAGCCACCCTGGCCTTCCTCGGCCTCGGCGACCCGACCATCACCTCCTGGGGCGGCATGCTCCAGGACGCGCGCGAGGCCGGCGCCGTGAGCGCGGGCGACTGGTGGTACCTGGCGCCGCCCGGTATCGCCATCGCCCTGGTGGCGCTGGCGTTCACACTGTGCGGCCGCGCCATCGAGTCCGTCCTCAATCCCAAGCTGGGGGTGGCCCGTTGAACACGAGAGACGTCCACAAGACGCCGCTGCTCCAGGTACGCGATCTGACGGTGACGTACGCCGGCGGGGCCCAGGCGGTCCGCGGGGTGAATCTGGAGGTCGACGCGGGCCAGAAGCTCGGCATCGCCGGGGAGTCGGGCTGCGGGAAGTCGACGCTGGCGCTCGCCCTGCTGCGTCTGCTGCCGGCCGGCACGAAGGTCTCCGGCGAGATCCTGCTGAACGGTGAGGACGTCCTCACCATGAAGTGGGGCCAGGTCCGGGCGGTGCGCTGGGCCGGTGCCTCGATCGTCTTCCAGGGCGCGATGCACTCGCTCAACGCGGTGCACCGCGTCGGGGACCAGATCGCCGAGCCGATCGTGCTGCACCGCAGAACGTCCCAGGCCGCCGCGCGGAAGCGGGCCGGCGAGCTGCTGGAACAGGTGGGGCTGCCCGCCGCCCGTGCGGACGCCTATCCGCACGAGCTCTCCGGCGGACAGCGCCAGCGCGTGATGATCGCGATGGCGCTCGCCTGCGATCCGGGGCTGATCATCGCCGACGAGCCGACGACGGCCCTCGATGTGATGATCCAGGCCCAGATCCTGCGTCTGATCGAGCAGTTGGTCTCTGAGCAGGACCTCGGGCTGATCATGATCAGCCATGACCTGGCGGTGCTCTCGGACACCTGCGACCGGCTCGCGGTGATGTACGCGGGACGGGTCGTCGAGCAGGGCCCCGCGTCCGAGGTCTACGAGAGCGCGACCCACCCGTACAGCAAGGCCCTGTCGGGCGCCTTCCCGCGCATCGGGGACCCGGCCTCCCGGTTCGCCCCCCGCGGGCTGCCGGGCGATCCGCCCGACCCGTCGGCGCTGCCGGCCGGCTGCACGTTCCACCCGCGCTGTCCGGTGGCCCTGGACTCCTGCGCCACGCAGGACCAGGAGCTGCGGGACTCCGGGCCCGGACGGCAGGCCGCCTGTGTGCTGGTGGGCCCGGAAGGGGCGGCCGCCCCGGCCCTGCCGGGCGCCGAGGAAGCAAGGAGCACCACATGACCACCACCACGGATCTGCTCAGCGCGCAGGCGCTGCAAGTCACCTTTCCCGGCCGGCACGGCGCGGAGCCCGCGCGGGCCGTCGACGGGGTCGACCTGGACATCAGGCCGGGCGAGATCGTCGCCCTGGTCGGCGAGTCCGGGTGCGGCAAGACGACGCTGGCCCGTTCGCTGCTGGGCCTGGTCCCGCCGACCTCCGGCCGGATCACCTTCGGCGGCAAGCCGCTCGACTACGGCAGCCGTGCGCTGAAGGCGTACCGCAAGCGGGTCCAACTGGTGCTCCAGGACCCCAGCGGCTCGCTGAACCCACGCCACACGGTGTACGACGCGGTGGCCGAGGGCCTGCGGATCCACCGCTACGGCGGCGACGAGCGGGAGGCGGTGACCGACGCCCTGTCGCGGGCGGGGCTCCGGCCCCCGGAGCGGTTCTTCCTGCGCTACCCGCACGAGCTGTCGGGCGGCCAGCGCCAGCGCGTCGTGATCGCGGGCGCCCTGGTGCTGGAGCCGGAACTCATCGTGGCCGACGAGCCGGTGGCCTCGCTCGACGCCTCGGTGCGCGGCGAGATCCTGGCGCTGCTGCTGCGGCTGCGGGACGAGCTGGGCCTGTCCGCGCTGGTCGTCACGCACGATCTCGGTCTGGCGTGGAACATCGCGGACCGGGTGGCGGTGATGTACCTCGGCCGGATCGTGGAGACCGGTGACGTCGAGCAGATCCTCACGGCTCCGCGGCATCCGTACACCCGGGCGCTGTTGTCGGTGCTGCCGGACGCGGAGGGCGATCCGGTGGTGCTGACCGGTGAGCCGCCGGACCCGTCGAAGGTGCCGTCCGGCTGCCGCTTCCATGTGCGCTGCCAGGTTCTGGCCTCCGGCGAGGCGGAGCGCGCGGGCGTCGCGGACGCGTGCCGTACGAAGGATCTGCCGGTGCTGGCGGGGGGCGGCGAGACGCAGGTGGCGTGCCACTGGGCCAATGCCGTGGCGGAGACTCCGGCCTAGTTTTACGCCGAGCGGCGGCGGGCGGGGCCGGGCTCCGGACCCGCCCGCCGCCGCTACTCCTGCTGCTGGTGGTGGATCGCGCCTGTCAGTTCGCCGAGCGGCCGCCCCGTGCCGCCCCAGCGGTGCTGGATGATCTCGGCGGCGATCGAGACGGCCGTCTCCTCCGGGGTGCGGGCGCCGAGGTCGAGCCCGACGGGTGAGGCGAGCCGCGCGAGGGCCGCCTCGTCGACGCCTTCGGCCCGCAGCCGTGCGATGCGGTCGAGATGGGTGCGCCGGCTCCCCATCACACCGATGTACGCGGCCGGTGTGCGCAACGCGGCGACCAGCAGCGGGACATCGAACTTCGGATCGTGCGTCAGGACGCAGACGACCGTGCGCCCGTCGATCTCCGTGTCCGACAGATAGGTGTGCGGCCAGGCACAGACGACCTCGTCGGCGGTGGGAAAGCGCTCGCGGGTCGCGAAGGCCGGACGGGCGTCGCAGACGGTGACCCGGTACCCGAGGAACGAACCGATGCGCGCGGTCGCGGCGGCGTGGTCGATGGCGCCGAAGACGAGCATGCGGGGCGGTGGCGCGTACGTCTGGACGAAGACGGACACGTCCTGCATCCGGCGCTCCCCGCGCGCCCCGTACCACTGCCGGCCGGTCACCCCCTGGGCGAGCAGGCCCAGGGCGTCATCGGTGACGGCCGCGTCCAGCCCCTCGTTGCCGAGTGAGCCCTGTGCGCCGCCGGCCCGGACCACCAGCCGGGCACCGGCCACCGAGGCGCCCGGCAGGACGGTGGCCACGGCGACGGGTTCGCCGGCCGCGATCGAGTCCGTGACGCCCCGGAGCCATGCGCGGTCGGCCGCCGCGGCGAACGGCGCGACCAGGACGTCGATCGTGCCGCCGCAGGTCAGCCCGACGCCGAACGCCTCGTCGTCGCTGATCCCGTACGACTGGAGCTGCGGGCTGCCCGTGGCGAGCACCTCGCCGGCCACCTCGTACACCGCGCCCTCGACACAGCCGCCGGACACGCTTCCCGCCACCGTTCCGTCGGCGGTCACCGCCATCACCGCACCGGGGGCCCGCGGCGCGCTGCCCCGGACGGAGACGACCGTCGCCAGCGCGAAGGGGGTGCCGGCGTGGTCCCAGGCACGCAATTCCGTCAGCAGCTCTCGCATGGCAGCGATCTCCTCCGGCCCGGTCCGCCCTGCCCTGATGGGGCACACCTTAGACGAAGTCTCAGTGCTGAGATTCTGAGTGCTCAGTCTGGGGCGCCCGTGCGCGCGGCACGGACGCGCCGAGCGCGACCCGGTCCGGAGGTGTCTGTCCAGCCGTCTCCAGCGAGCGTTCCAGCTTGCCGAGCAGCCGGCCGAGCCGGCGCCGCTCCTCCTCGCTCAGTTCGGCGAGCATCCGTTCCTCGTTGGCGAAATGGGCGGCGGCGACCACCTCGGCGATCTCGACGCCTCGTGCGGTGAGCCGGGCGTACACGATTCTGCGGTCCCCGGCATCGCGCTCCCGGGTCAGCAGCCCGGCCTTCTCCAGCCGGTCGAGCCGCAGCGTGATGCCGCCCGTGGTGACCAGGGCGGTGTCCGCGAGCTGACCGGCGGTCTGCCGGTAGGGCGGTCCTGACCTGCGCAGAGCCGCCAGGACATCGAAGGAGGCCATGTTCAGGTCGAAGCATTCGAAGAGGTCGGACAGCAGCGCCTGGTAACGCAGGAAGCTGCGGTGGAGGCGGCCGAGCACCTCCATCGGTGAGGCGTCGAGCGTGGGCAGCTCCCGCTTCCACTGCTCCAGGACGAGGTCGACCGCGTCGGGGCGGCCGGAAGTTCTACGAGTCATGTGCGATGGGAGGACGGCGTGGCGCCGCGGCCCCGCGCCTCCTTCCGGGAACACCGCTCACGGCGCGGCGGTGAGGCAGTCACGATACAACCGATGCCTCTCCCGCGGCCCTTGTGGCGGCAATCCCTTAGCTGCTAGAAATCTGGGCATTAGCTATTTCAGCAATTAGATAACTCTCGGTGTTCGCACGGAGAGGCCGGGAGGCGCGGTCCGTATGCTCCTGCTCCCCACCGGGATGGTGGCGCCCACCCAGCGCACCCTGCCCGAGTTCACCCTGGAACGTCCGGTGTCGGCCGCCGACGCCGTGGCGGCCGGCGCCTCCCCGGGCGCGGTCTACGCACAGGGCTGCAGCGATCTCTTCGCCCAGTTCCGCGAGGGGCTGAGCTGCCGGACCCTGGTCTCCCTGGAGCGGGTGCCCGAGCTCCGCGCCGTCGAGTGGGACGGGACGACGCTGGAGATCGGCTCCGGGATCGACCATCACACCGGTGCCCGCGACCCCCGGGTGCGCGAGGCGCTGCCGGGACTGGCCGCCGGCTGGGGAAGCATCGCCACCGAGCGGATCAGGCGCCGGGCGACCCTCGGCGGGAACCTGATGGCCAGGCGGACCCGTTACGAGATGTCGGTGATGCTCTGCGCGCTCGGGGCGGAACTCGAATTCATGACGCCCGACGGCACGGCCCTGGTGTCCCCCGCGTCGCTGTGGGACCGCTCGGAGCCACCGGGCGGCCTGCTCCGGACGGTCAGGATCCGTGACGTCGCGCGGCTGTGGTTCGGCTACGAACGGTCCATGCGCCCCCTGCTGACCGTCGCCGCCGCCGTCCGGGAGGGCACGGTCACGATGGCCGTGGGCTCCGAGTACACCCGTCCGTACACGGTCGCCGGCCCCCTGGGCACCGACCCCGCCGAGCTCGCCGCGCGGCTTCCCGACGCCGTGGGGGACGCGGCCGGCACCGCCCGCTACCGGCGCCATGTCGCCGGCGTGCTGCTCGGGCGCCTGCTGGAGCGCCGTACCGCCGAGGAGGAGACATCCCGATGAGTACCGAGATACCGACCGGTCCCGCGGACGGCACGGTCACGGTCGGCTTCGCCGTCGACGGCCGGCCGCGCACCGAGCGGATCGCACCGAACACGGTCCTGCTCGATCTGCTGCGGGAGCGCTACGGCATGAGCGGCGTCAAGGCCTCGTGCGAGCGCGGTGTGTGCGGCGCCTGCACGACGCTGATCGACGGCACGCCCGCCGCCTCGTGCAGCGTCTTCGCCTTCAGCGTCGACGGCCGTGCCGTCGAGACCGTCGCCGGGCAAGCAGCGGACGGCGAACTGGGACCGGTCCAGCGCGCGTTCGCCGAGTGCGGCGGGTTCCAGTGCGGCTACTGCACACCGGGCATGATCATGCTCACCACGGCACTGCTCCGGGAGGACCCCGATCCCGGCGAGGAGACGATCCGCTCCTGGATCTCCTCCAACGTGTGCCGCTGCACCGGCTACCGGATGATCATCGAGTCGGTCCAGCGGGCCGCTCAGCTCATCCGTGAGACCGGCGCGACCGGCGAGGGGGCCGGGCGATGACCGTCTCCCGTATCGGCACCGGCGATCAGCGCACCGACGCCGTCCTCAAGCTCACCGGCGCCGCCCGGTACACCTGCGACATACGCCTCCCCGGCATGCTGCACGCCAAGGTGCTGCGGAGCCCGCACGCCCACGCCCGGCTGGTGTCGGTGAATGCCGCGAAGGCGCGTTCACTTCCGGGGGTGCACGCGGTGCTGACCCGGGACGAGCTCGGCGGGCTGGACCCGCACTACGGCTTCTTCATCAAGGACCAGCCGGTCGTCGCCCAGGACCTGGTGAGGTACGCGGGCGACGTGGTGGCGGCCGTCGCCGCCGACGACGAGGCGGTCGCGCTGCACGCCCTGGAGCTGATCGAGGTGGTGTACGAGCCGCTGCCCGCCGTCCCGGACATCGAGGCGGCACTCGCACCGGACGCCCCCGAGCTCTTCGAGGAGGCCCCGCGCGGGGTTCTTCCGCCGTACGGCACGGGCGCGTCCGCCTCGCTGCGGCCCCGGAAGAACGTCTGCTACGAATTCCGCTACGAGACCGGTCCGGACTCCGTCTGGGCGGACTGCGACCACGTCTTCGAGGACACGTTCGCCTTCTCCCGGATGAACCACTTCCATCTGGAGCCGTTCGTCACGGTCGCCGATGTGCGCGGCGAGGAGATCGAGATCTGGACCTCGACCCAGAATCCGTTCCCGCTGCGCAAGGAGCTGTCCCGGGTGCTGCGGACCCCGGAGAGCCGCATCCATGTCCATGTGCCGTTCGTCGGCGGCGGTTTCGGTGCGAAGCACAACTGCAAGACCGAGCCGGTCGCGATCCTGCTGTCACGGGCCGCGGGCCGCCCGGTGCGCTACTGCCTGACCACCGAGGAGGGCTTCCTCACCCTGAGCCAGCACGCCGCCGTCCTGAAACTGCGTACGGGGGTAATGGCCGACGGATCGTTCGTCGCGCGGGAGAGCGAGGTGCTGCTCGACGCGGGCGCGTACTCGGACGGAAGCCCACTGGTCGCCGAGAAGGCCGGCTACCGGATGCCGGGCCCCTACCGCTGGCAGCACATCCGTTCCTCCAGCTCATGCGTGATGACGACGACCACACCGGCCGGGCCGTTCCGGGGCTTCGGGGCGACACAGGCGACCTGGGCGAGCGAGAGCCAGGTGGACATGATCGCCGAGCGGCTCGGGCTGGATCCGTACGAGCTGCGGGTGAAGAACCTCAAGGGGCTCGGTGAGCCGTTCGTGCCCGGCGAGAGCGGGATCGACAGCGATCTCGTCGAGGGGCTGGACGCGGTCGTGGACTCGCTCGGCTACCGCGACCGTGAGCGCACCCCCAACCGGGGCATGGGGCTGGCCATCGGATTCAAGGACGGCGGCGGGGTGAACAAGCCCGCGCAGGCCCGGGTGAAGATCACCGCGACCGGTTCGGTGTTCGTGAGCGCGGGCACGGTCGAGATCGGACAGGGCGCCTCCACCGCGCTCTGCCAGGTCGCCGCCGAAGTACTCGGAGTACCGCTGGACCGGGTCCGCTACGCCCCGATCGACACCGATGTCACCCCCTACGACCAGGGCACCAACGCATCGTCCGGCATGACGGTGATGGGCAGCGCGGTACTCCGGGCGGCCGAGGAGGCGCGCGGCAAGGTCCTCGCGTTCGCGGCCGGGGAGCTCGGCTGCGAGCCCGGCGAACTGACGCTGGCCGACTGGACGGTACGCCGCGGCCAGGACCCCTCGGTCGCGCTGCCCGGCCTGGTGGCCGGGGTCTTCGGCGGCACGGGCTACGAGTTCCACGGCGAGGGGTTCTTCAAGGCCCTGCTGTCGCACGATGCCCCGCTGGAGTCACCCTGCCTGTTCTGGGAAGTCGGCTGGGCGGGCGCCGAGGTCGAGGTGGACCCGGAGACCGGGAAGGTGACGGTACTTCAGCTGGTCGCCAGCGGTGACGTCGGCCGCGCGGTCAACAAGCTGCTCTGCCGGGGCCAGGACGAGGGCGCCGCACTGATGGGTCTGGCACAGGCGCTGTTCGAGGAGATGAGGTACGAGGACGGGGTGCTGCTGAACGGCGAGGCCCTGGACTACCGGGTACCGATGGCCGAGGATCTGCCCGCCCGTTTCGTCTCGATCACACAGGAACAGGGGCACGGGCCGGGACCGTTCGGGGCGAAGGGGGCCGGCGAGGGCGCCATGGTCCCCGTGGCGGCGGCCGTCGCCAACGCGGTGCACGACGCGACGGGCGCCCGGGTGACCACCCTGCCGCTGACCCCGGAGCGGGTGTTCGACGCCTTGCGGGCGCGGCGATCGCGCTGATCCCCCGGAGAAACAGCGGCTGATCCCCGTGCCCCGGCACAGCCGGGGCGCGGGGATCAGCTCTGGTCGTACGCGGAGATCAGCTCGCTGCACCGCTTCACATCGGCGGCCATCGCCACGAGGAGCTCGTCGATCGAGTCGAACTTCAGCATCCCGCGTACGTAGGCGAGGAAGTCCACGGAGACGTGCAGCCCGTACAGATCGAGGCCGACCCGGTCGATCGCGTACGCCTCCACCGTCCGCTCGGTGGCGTCGAACTGCGGGTTCGTGCCGACCGAGATCGCGGCGGGCATCGCCTCGCCGTTCACGTTCAGCCAGCCCGCGTACACCCCGTCGGCGGGGATCGCGGTGTGCGGCAGGGTCTCCACGTTCGCGGTGGGGAAGCCGAGCTCGCGTCCGCGCTGCGCACCGCGGACGACGACGCCCTCGACGCGGTGCGGGCGGCCCAGGATCTCGGCGGCGCCGGCCATGTCGCCCTCGGCGACCAGGCGCCGGGTGAGGGTGGAGGAGAACGGCTCGCCGCCGCCCGCCTCGCCGCGCACCCGCAGATCGATGACCTCGACCCGGTAGTCGTACGTACCGCCGAACTCGGTGAGCAGGTCCACGTTCCCCGCGGCCTTGTGGCCGAAGCGGAAGTTGGGGCCCTCGATGACCAGCCGCGCGTGGAGCTTGTCGACGAGCACCTTGACGATGAAGTCGGCCGGGGCGAGCTTCGAGAACTCGGTGGTGAACGGCAGGATCAGCAGCGCGTCCACACCGAGGTCGGCCATCAGTTCGGCGCGGCGGTGGTGCGGGGCGAGCAGCGGCGGATGGCTGCCGGGCCGGACGACCTCGCTGGGGTGCGGGTCGAAGGTCACGACGACCGACGGCACTCCCAGCTCGCGGGCCCGCTCGACGGTCCGGCCGATGATCAGCTGGTGTCCGCGGTGCACCCCGTCGTAGGACCCGATGGTGACGACGCTGCGTCCCCAGTCCTGGGGGATGTCCTCCAAGCCACGCCAGCGCTGCACTCTCACCGCTCCTCGCCCGAACCTGTGTACGTGGGTCTGTCTCTTACGCAGGTCTAAGACTGCCATGCTCACGCCCCGCGGCCTGCATCGGCATGGGGATCGGGGCTCCCGGGACACCCCCGAGGGCCTCCACCGTCCGCCGCGCGCTGGGGCCGACCACCGCCGCCCACTCCTGTGGGGCGTCCGCCAGCCACCCGGTGACCAGGGCGGCGAATCCGGGCACGTCACGGGCCAGTTCGACCAGCCGGCGGTCGAACCGGGCGGCCCCTTCGGGGGTCCGGACGAGCAGCATCCCGGTGCGGTGGACCAGGGCCCTGGTGCGGGCGCCGCCGCGGCCCGCGCTGCCGTCCGCCGCGGCCCGCAGCAGCGCGTCGAGCACGATCGGGTCCCGGTGCGCGCCGCCCTGCTCGAAGTCCAGCAGCACCTCCAGCAGCTCGTCCCGCAGCGGCTGCGAGGCCGGGCTGCCGGGTGAGGCCAGCACCCCGGCGAGCGCACCGCGGACCGGCGCGGTCGCGGGCCGGTCCCGGAGCAGCCCGGTCAGCAGGGGAAGCAGCAGGGCACGGGCGGCCGGCCCGTGCTCCAGCCTGCGGTCGAGGTAGGCCGCCGCGTGCACCGTGTCCTCGGGGTGGCTGTCGACGTACGCCCGGACGAGCCCGGCGGCGTGCAGGGCGAGCGCGGGGGCGTCGATCCCGGCGAGGGCGCGCAGCACGTCGCCCGCGCCGTCCCCGGACCGCACCAGCCGGTCGCGGTAGGCGGTCAGCACCGGCTCGGGGTGCGTGGGCAGGGCGACGGCGAGCGCGGCCGGGGACAGCCGGGGGCCGCCCGCGGCGAAGGCGCGGAGCGCCTGCGGCAGATAGCGGTCCCTGGTCCGCGGATCGGCCACGAGCCGGGTCAGCGCCGGCCCGTGCAGATCGGTGTCCCCGGGGCGGGCCAGCAGGGCGAGGGCGGAGCGGCGCAGCAGGTCCCGGTCGGCGTCGCGGGTGAGGTTCGGTGCGACGACCGCTCCGTACGAGGCGGCCGCGATCCGCCGGGCTCGGCGGTCGTCGTCACGGGACCACCGCTCGACGGCCCGGCACAGCGCCGAGGGCTCGTCCTCAGCCAGCGCGGCGAGCAGTTCCCCGGCGCGGGGGTGGTCGGTCGACACGAGCGTGTCGGTCAGATCGTCCACGGCGAGATCGCGGCGGGCGTACAGGAGGGCCTGCGCGGCCGCCGCGACGGTCGGGCGCATCGCCACCGCCTCCTCGCCGGCGAGCGGCCGCTCATCGGTGAACCAGGCGCACAGGAGCGGCTGGAGGGTACGCGGATGGGCGGCGAGCCGCCGTGCCACCGCGTCCAGGAAGCGCCCGCCGTCGGCGTCGCCCTCGCCGCGCGGCGGTCCGTCTGCGGGCACGAGCCGCCGGAACAGGTCCATCCGGTCCGCCTCGGGCAGCCGCAGCCGCCGCCAGAACCACGGCCCGAACTCGGCGTACACCCCCTGCGCACCGGTCCCGCCCGCCTCGGCCGAGCTGCGGACGACGCGCCCGGCGAGCAGCCGGAGCACCCCGAGATGCGGTCGGGCGTCGGGCACCCGCAGCAGTGTCCCGGCGAGCAGATGCGCGGCCCACCAGCGGGCGTCGGGGGGCGGGCAGCCACTGGCGGCGGAGAGCGGCTCGACGGAGGCGGAGGCGGAGGCGGAGGCGGAGGCGGAGGCCGTACGCGAATCGGTGACGGCGACGGCGCCGGCGCCGGGGTCCGCACCCGGACCGGTGGTGCCGGTTCCGGAGGCGTCGCGCGGACCGGTGACAGTACCGGCGACAGTGCCGGAGGCCGTACCCGGACCGGTGGTGCCGGTTCCCGAGGCGTCGCGCGGACCGGTGACAGTACCGGCGACAGTGCCGGAGGCCGTACCCGGACCGGCAGCGGCTGCCCGCCCCGCCGGCAGCCGGTCCAGCGCCTCGATCAGGTCGGCCAGCCGGTGGGCCAGCGCGGCGGGGCCCTGGCGGCGGCCCAGGAGCAGCAGCGCCTGGATCACGGGGCCGATCCGGTGGCGCGGCACCGGGAGGGTGCGCGGCTCCACGCCCCCGGCTCCCCCGACGGCAGCGGAAGCGGGATCGGGCACGGAAGCGGGATCGGGCGCGGAAGCGGGCACGGGCGCGGGCACGGCAGCGGGCACCGGCACGGGCGCGCTGTCGGGCCCGTCGGCGGCAGCCGGGCGGCGGGGGTGCGGAACCCGCGCGCCGCTCTCCCCCGTGGCGGCACCCGGAGCATGCCAGCGGTGCACCAGGGCCCGCAGCGCGGCGTCCACGTCCAGATGCGCGCCCTGGATCCAGTCCCCCAGCTCCTCGTGCGCGAAGCGGTAGCCCGCTCCCGCCGGGACGAGCAGCCCCTCGGTGAGCACGGCCGACGCCCAGCCCGTGCGCCACGGGAAGACGTGCTCGAACGCGGCCCGGTCCAGCTCCCCCTGGCCCGGCCCCAGACAGCGCCGGGCCGCCTCGTGGACCTGCCCCGCCACCTGCGCCGCCAGCCGCCGTACCGCCGTACCCCTCGGTGCCGGGCGGCACTCGGCGGCGATCCGGACCGCGATGCGCAGGCACATCAGGTCCAGGTGCGCGCCGAAGACCTCCTCCGTACCGGGCCGCCCCGGCGTGTCCGGGGGCAGGGCCGCGCGTACCTCCGCCAGCAGCCGCAGGGTGAGCGGGTGCCGGTCGTGGCCGGCGGCGAGCGCGTCGGGCGGGAGCGCGTACCGCTGCCGGGCCAGCTCGGTCTGGCCCACCGTGAGGTCGTCGATGCGCAGGGCGGACGGCAGCCGCCTGGCGGGCGTGGCCGGGCGGTGCAGCGCGCCGGGCGGACAGAGCGCGCCGGCGGTCTCCCAGTGCTCGGGGCGGCAGGCGACGACGAGCCGCGCCCCGCTCGAACGCAGCCAGCCGACCGTGCCCGCGCTCCACCGGGCCAGCCGGTGCGCCAGGACGGGCGGCATCTCCTCCGGACCGTCCAGCAGGACGAGCAGTGGGCTGCCGGAGTCCGCTGCCAGCCGGGCCACCCGCTCCGGGGTGGCGGCCCCCATGTCGCCGAGGGCCCCGGCGGCGGTGACGATGCGTCCGGCCTGCCGGAGCGTGCGGGCGATCGCGTCGGCCACGGAGGTGTCGTCGGCCAGCAGATCGGCGCCGCGCAGCCACAGGGTGAGCGCGGGTACCGGGCCGCGGGCCCGGCGGGCGGCGAGCGCGGCGAGTTCGGTGGTGCGTCCGGTGCCCGGCTCGCCGACCAGGCCCAGGACCACCGCGCTCTCCCCGGCGGCCGTCGCCGGACCGGCAGCGGCGAAGGCGTTGAACTCCGCGGTGGCTTCGGGCCGCTCCACCGGATCGGGGCAGGTGCCAG
The DNA here is from genome assembly GCF_055587045.1 of Streptomyces sp. NPDC048671. Taxonomy (NCBI): domain Bacteria; kingdom Bacillati; phylum Actinomycetota; class Actinomycetes; order Kitasatosporales; family Streptomycetaceae; genus Streptomyces; species Streptomyces sp. NPDC048671. The sequence continues at coordinate 42,365 of NZ_JBVJHB010000014.1, forward strand.
GTCCGCCCGCCGAGCCGACGGACATGGCGGTCAGCTGGAGGGCCCCGGCGAGGTTCAGGTCCCGGCCGTAGCCGGGGACGCTCATGGCGTTGCGCAGCAGCAGGGCGCCCAGCGGTCCCCCGTCGCCCGCCCCGGCCAGCGGCACCGCGCATCCGGCGGCGGCGTGTCCGGCGCGCAGGGCGGTGCCGAGAACCGCGATGACCGCGCCGGTGTCCGGGTCCAGGACCGGTCCGCCCACCGCGGCGCCGCCGAGCAGGAGCGCGTCGCGGCCGTCCGTACCGAGGGCCAGTTCCAGCGCCCGGCCGATCCGGTGGGTGGCGCCGCCCGCGGTGTACGTCACCGGGGCCGGGCCCAGGACACGTGCCTCGCGCCAGCCGTGCGCCGCGATCGTCACATACGTACCGGCCTCGATCCGCTCCCGCTCCACGATCGGCAGCGGCTGCGCGCCCAGCGCGTCCGGTCCGCCGGTGGGCAGGAGCGCGAGATCCAGCTCGGGCAGTGCGGTGATGTCATCGGCCTCGACGCGGCAACTGCGTCCGTCCGCGCCGCGCAGCACGAGGTGGGTGACCCCGTCGACCGCCTCGTGACTGGTCACGACCGTGCCCCGGTCGTCCGCGACGAACCCGGTCCCCCTCGGCCGGCCGGCCGGATCGCACAGTTGTACCAGCGTCGCCCGGTCCCCGCATCCCATGATCCGACGTTAGGTCCGCCGTGATCGACACGGAGCGATCAGAGCGAAAGCGCCCCCGTTCGCACCCCTGATTCACTCCGAGCGCCTGCCCGTTGGGGTGAATCGGGGGCGTTCGCTGGACAGGAAGCGGCACACGAAGCGATGGGGATCGTGGAGTGGGCACCGGGCCCGGCCCGCTCCACGGTGCGATGCGGGCGTCCGAGGCGCTCAGCCGAAGACGGCGAGGCTCTTGGCCTTGCCCTTCTGCTCCTCGACGAGGACCAGGAACCGCTCGTCGGGTCCGAAGACCGCGACCGGCCCCGGCGGGTACGCGGGCATGTCCAGCCGCATCCCGTTGAGCAGCAGCCTGGCCCGCCTCTCGTCGACGTCCCAGCGCGGGAAGGCCGAGGCGGCGGCCTCGGCCACCGGCATCACGACCAGCTCTTCCTGGTGCTGGTCCAGGGTCCTGGCCCCGTCGAGGCCGTACGGGCCGACGCGGGTGCGCCGCAGCGCGGTGAGGTGCCCGCCCACGCCGAGTCCGGCGCCGAGGTCGCGGGCGATGGCCCGGATGTACGTACCGGAGGAGCAGACCACCGAGACGACCAGGTCGACCACCGGGGTGCCGTCCTCGGCGACGGCCTCGCGGACGTCGTAGACGTTGAAGGACGAGATGGTCACCGGCCGGGCCGGGATCTCGAACTCCTCGCCGCCGCGCACCCGCGCGTAGGACCGCTTGCCGTCGATCTTGATGGCGCTGACCTTGGACGGCACCTGCATGATGGCGCCGGTCAGTTCGGCGACCCCCGCGTCGATGCCCGCGCGTGACACTCCGGAGGCGTCGGTGGACGAGGTGATCTCGCCCTCGGCGTCGTCCGTGACGGTGTCCTGGCCGAGCCGGATCGTGCCGAGGTACTCCTTCTCGGTCAGCGCGAGATGGCCCAGGAGTTTGGTGGCCCGCTCCACGCCGAGCACGAGAACGCCCGTCGCCATCGGGTCCAGCGTGCCGGCATGACCGACGCGGCGGGTCCGGGCGATGCCGCGCATCTTGGCGACGACGTCGTGCGAAGTGAAGCCGGACGGCTTGTCGACAATGACAAGGCCGTCCGGCGTCTTGTTCTGCGCTGTCATTCGGAGGCGGTGTCCTCGTCGGTCTCGTCCTCCGGCTTGCGGTACGGGTCGGCGTCGCCGGCGTACGTGGCGCCCGAGGACGCCTCGCGCACCTTGGCGTCCGAGGCCCGTGCCCGGTCGAGGAGGGTCTCGATCGCCTTGGCGTTCTCGGGCAGCGCGTCCGCCATGAAGGCGAGCGTGGGGGTGAACTTCGTCCCCGCCGCCGCACCGACCGCCGAGCGCAGGATGCCCTTGGCGCTCTCCAGTCCGGCTGCCGCGCTCGCCCGGTCCTCGTCGTCGCCGTAGACCGTGTAGAAGACCGTGGCCTCCCGCAGGTCGCCGGTGACGCGGGTGTCCGTGATGGTCACGTGCGTACCCAGGCGCGGGTCCTTGATTCCGCGCTGCAGTTTCTCGGCGACCACCTCCTGGATGAGGTCCGCCAGCTTCTTAGCCCGCGCGTTGTCGGCCACTGGTCCGTCTCCTTCTCGCCTTGCTCAATCGTCTTCGTCGCTGTGCAGCCGCCGCCGTACGGACAGCAGCTCCACTTCCGGCCGGCCGGCGATCAGCCGCTCGCACCGGTCCAGCACGTCCGTGAGGTGCCCGGTGTCCCCGGAGACCACGGCGAGGCCGATCTCGGCCCTGCGATGGAGGTCCTGGCCGCCCGTCTCCGCCACGCTCACCCCGTACTTGCGCTGGAGCTCGGCGACGATCGGACGGACCACGGAACGCTTCTCCTTCAGCGACCGTACGTCGCCGAGAAGCAGATCGAAGGACAGTGTCCCCACATACATGTATGTCCGGATGTCCCGCCGGTTCGGGTTCGTGCCCTGCCAATGATTGGCAGGGACACAAGAACCGTACACGGAACGGCCGGGGCCGATCGACGGAAATACGACCCGTCGACCGGCCCCGACTGTTGAGGTACGGGTCAGCCTCGCGGCTTCTCGCGCATCTCGTACGTCGCGATGACGTCGTCGATCTTGATGTCGTTGAAGTTTCCGAGGTTGATACCGCCCTCGAAGCCTTCGCGGATCTCGGTGACGTCGTCCTTGAAGCGGCGCAGCCCGGAGATGTTGAGGTTCTCCGCGATGACCTTGCCGTCGCGGAGCAGGCGCGCCTTGGTGTTGCGCTTGACCTCGCCGGACCTGACCAGCACACCGGCGATGTTGCCCAGCTTGGACGAGCGGAAGATCTCGCGGATCTCCGCCGTACCGAGCTCGACCTCTTCGTACTCCGGCTTGAGCATGCCCTTGAGGGCCGCTTCGATCTCTTCGATCGCCTGGTAGATGACCGAGTAGTACCGGACGTCCACACCTTCGCGGTCGGCCATCTGCGCGGCACGCCCTGCGGCGCGCACGTTGAAGCCGATCACGATGGCGTCGGAGCCGGTCGCCAGGTTGATGTCCGACTCGGTGACCGCACCCACACCGCGGTGCAGGACCCGGATGTCGACCTCTTCACCGACGTCGAGCTGGAGCAGCGAGGACTCGAGAGCCTCCACCGAACCGGACGCGTCGCCCTTGATGATGAGGTTGAGCTCCTGGACCAGACCGGCCTTGAGCGCCTCGTCCAGGTTCTCCAGGGAGAACCGGACACCCTTGCGGGCGAAGTTGGCGTTGCGCTCACGAGCGGCACGCTTCTCGGCGATCTGACGGGCCGTACGGTCCTCGTCGACCACCAGGAAGTTGTCGCCGGCACCCGGGACGTTGGTGAGACCCAGCACGAGGACGGGGGTCGAGGGACCCGCTTCCTCGACGTTCTCGCCCTTGTCGTCGAGCATCGCGCGGACTCGGCCGTACGCGTCGCCGACAACCACCGTGTCGCCGATGCGCAGCGTGCCGCGCTGGACGAGGACGGTCGAGACGGCACCGCGGCCGCGGTCGAGGTGGGACTCGATCGCAATACCCTGAGCGTCCTGCTCCGGGTTGGCCCGCAGGTCGAGCGAGGCGTCGGCGGTGAGGACGACGGCCTCCAGAAGAGCCTCGATGTTGAGGCCCTGCTTGGCGGAGATGTCGACGAACATCGTGTCGCCGCCGTACTCCTCGGCCACCAGCCCGAACTCGGTGAGCTGGCCGCGCACCTTGACCGGGTCCGCGCCCTCGACGTCGATCTTGTTGACCGCGACCACGATCGGCACGTCGGCCGCCTTGGCGTGGTTCAACGCTTCGATCGTCTGGGGCATCACACCGTCGTTCGCCGCCACCACGAGGATCGCGATGTCGGTGGACTTCGCACCACGTGCACGCATGGCGGTGAACGCCTCGTGACCCGGGGTGTCGATGAAGGTGATCCTGCGGTCCTCGCCATTGACCTCGGCGCCGACCTGGTACGCACCGATGTGCTGCGTGATACCGCCGGCCTCGCCCGCGACGACGTTCGTCTTGCGGATCGCGTCCAGCAGCCGGGTCTTACCGTGGTCGACGTGACCCATGACGGTCACGACCGGCGGACGGGAGACCAGGGCCTCTTCGCCGCCCTCGTCCTCGCCGAACTCGATGTCGAAGGACTCGAGCAGCTCGCGGTCCTCCTCCTCGGGGCTGACGATCTCCAGGACGAAGTTCATCTCGTCCGCGAGCATCTTCAGCGTCTCGTCCGGGACGGACTGCGTGGCAGTGACCATCTCGCCGAGGTTCATCATCACGCCGACGAGCGACGCCGGGTTCGCGTTGATCTTCTCCGCGAAGTCCGTGAGCGAAGCACCGCGAGACAGCCGGACAGCCTGCCCGTTGCCGCGGGGCAGCATGACGCCGCCCACCGACGGGGCCTGCATCGACTCGTACTCCTGGCGCCTCTGCCGCTTCGACTTGCGGCCACGACGCGCGGGACCGCCGGGACGGCCGAAGGCACCCTGTGTGCCACCACGGGCACCGGGGCCACCGGGACGTCCGCCGAAGCCGGGACGACCGCCGAAGCCGCCGCCACCCGGACGACCGGGAGCGCCACCGCCGCCACCGGGACGACCGGCGAAACCGCCGCCACCGCCACCGGGACCGGCCGGACGGCCTGCGAAGCCGCCGCCACCGGGACGGCCTGCGCCGCCACCGCCGCCGGGACGACCGCCGCCGCCGGCACCGGGACCACGGCCACCGCCGGGGCCACCACCGGGACGCGGGCCGGCAGCGGGACGCTGCGGCATCATGCCCGGGTTGGGACGGTTACCACCTGCGGCGCCGGGGGCGCCGCCGGGGCGAGGAGCCTGCGGGCGCGGCATGCCGCCCGGAGACGGACGTGCGCCGCCCTGACCCTGCGGGCGCGGGGCGCCGCCGGGGCCGCCCTGCGGACGCGGGGCGCCGGGGCGCTCCGAGCCGCCACCGGGACGCGGGGCGCCACCGGGACGGGGCGACTGCGGACGGGCCATGCCCGTCGAGCCGCCGGAGGTGAACGGGTTGTTGCCCGGACGGGGACCCGCCGGACGTGCGCCGGGACGCGGGGCGCCCTGGCCTGCGGGACGCGCCGGACGGTCGCCGCCACGGGCGCCGTCGCGCTCGCCGCCACGGCCGCCTTCACGCTGACCGCCCTCGCGGCCACCGTCACGCTGACCGCCGGCCGGAGCCGGACGGGCAGGGTTACTGGCGGGACGCGGTCCCGGGGTGGCACCCGCGGGACGCGGGGCCTGCTGCTGCGGTGCGGCCGGCTGTGCCGGGGCCGGAGCCGAGAACTCGGCTGCGGGCACCGGGGTCACCGGGGCGGGCTTCACGGGTGCGGGCTTGGGGCCCGGACGCGGGCCCGCCGACGGCGCGGAGGCCGCAGCGGGGGCGCTGCTCTCCGGAGCCTCGGCAGCGGCCGGCTTGGCAGCCGGTACGCCGGGCTTCGGGGCAGCGGGACGTGCCGCAGCGGCCGGGGAGGGCGCTGCGGGCTTCACGGGGGCGGCCTTGCGGGGCGCGCCAGGCTTTGCAGCGGACTTGCCGGCGGCGTTGCCACCGGGACCCTGCAGTGCGTCAGTCAACTTGCGTACAACCGGCGCCTCGATCGTCGAGGACGCCGAACGTACGAATTCACCGAGTTCTTGGAGCTTGGCCATGACGACCTTGCTCTCAACCCCGAACTCCTTGGCGAGTTCGTATACCCGGACCTTAGCCACTTCGCTCCTTTTAGGTCCGGGTTACCGCCGGACCGTCGCTACTTCATGGGCGTACTCATCGCGTACTCATCGAGTGCTCATCGCAATCTCGACCTACTTCCAACTCGCGAGGTACCTGACCGCACGGGGACCCGTGCCGTTCAATTTCCTGTTCCTGTTCCTACGGTGTCACCCGTCCGACGAACCGCTGAACCGCAGCGGGGTCGAACGGCCCCTTGGCCTTGAAGGCCCGGGGGAATGCCCGGCGGCGAACCGCCAGGTCGAGACAGACAGATTCGGGGTGTACGTACGCACCCCGGCCGGGCAGCGTACCGCGAGGGTCGGGGACGCATGCGTCCCCATCCGCCACGATGCGCAGCAGCTCGCTCTTGGCCGCTCGCTCCCGGCATCCCACACAGGTTCGCTCAGGGCAAGCGCGGGCGTGCGTCCGGCCAGACACGTTTAAGTCTACCTCCCCGTATCGACCTCACCTGTTTGGGGCAACGATCGAACGGATGTTGTCGTGATCTCAGCGGCATACCGACGAGATCTATTCCTTGTGGGCCCGGTCCGGGCCGGGCCGCGGCGCGCTGTCGGATCCGCGCCCGGCCCGTCTCCGGATCAGCTCCGCTCGGCACGCTCCCGGGCCCGCTCGGCCCGCTCGCGGTCGGCCACATCGCGCTCGGCGTCGGTCTCGGTGTCCGGGCGGATGTCGATGCGCCAGCCCGTCAGACGGGCGGCGAGACGGGCGTTCTGCCCCTCCTTGCCGATCGCCAGCGACAGCTGGTAGTCCGGCACGGTGACCCGGGCGGAGCGCGCGCCGAGGTCCACGACCTCGACCTCGCTGACCCGGGCGGGCGACAGCGCGTTGGCGACCATCTCGGCCGGGTCGTCCGACCAGTCCACGATGTCGATCTTCTCACCGAGCAGCTCGGCCATGACATTGCGCACACGGCCGCCCATCGGGCCGATGCAGGCGCCCTTGGCGTTGAGACCGGAGCGGGTGGAGCGGACCGCGATCTTGGTGCGGTGGCCGGCCTCGCGGGCGATCGCGCAGATCTCGACGGAACCGTCGGCGATCTCCGGGACCTCCAGCGCGAAGAGCTTCTTCACCAGGTTGGGGTGGGTCCGCGACAGCGTCACCGACGGACCGCGCACGCCCTTGGCCACCCGTACGACGTAGGTACGCAGCCGCAGGCCGTGGGTGTACTCCTCGCCGGGCACCTGCTCCTGCACCGGCAGGATGGCCTCCAGCTTGCCGATGTCGACCAGGACGTTCTTGGGGTCCTTGCCCTGCTGGACGACGCCGGTGACGACATCGCCCTCGTGGCCCGCGTACTCGCCGAACGTCCGGTCGTCCTCGGCGTCGCGCAGCCGCTGGAGGATGACCTGCTTGGCGGTGGTCGCGGCGATCCGGCCGAAGCCCGACGGGGTGTCGTCGAACTCCTTGGGCTCCTGGCCCTCCTCCAGATCGGCCGGGTCCTCCTTGGCCCACACCGTCACGTGGCCACGCTCGTCCAGCTCCACGCGCGCCCGGCGGTGGCTGCCGTCCGTGCGGTGGTACGCGATGAGGAGGGCCGACTCGATCGCCTCGACGAGCACGTCGAACGGAATCTCCTTGTCCTGCGCCAAGCCCTTCAGAAGCTTCACATCGATGTCCACGGCTACGCCTCCTCTTCCTTCTTGTCCTTGCGGTTGAATTCCAGCTCCACGCGCGCCCTGTCGATCGCGTCGAAGGCGATCCGGCGGGACGTGGGCTTGCGGCCCTTGACGCCCGGCACCTCGAGATCGAGGCCCTCGTCGTCGACCGCGAGGATGCGGGCCACCAGCTCGCCGCCCTCGCGCAGCTGGAGCCTGGCCAGCCGGCCCGTGGCACGTACGTAGTGGCGGTGCTCCGTCAGCGGGCGGTCGGCACCGGGAGAGCTGACCTCCAGGACGTACTCGTCCTCGCCCATCACATCGGTCTCGTCGAGCTGCGCGGAGATCGCCCGGCTCAGTTCCGCGCAGGTGTCCAGCTCCACGCCCTCTTCGGAGTCCACGATGATCCGCAGCACCCGGCGGCGGCCGGCCCGGGACACTTCGATCTCTTCCAGATCCAGCTGCTCGGCGCTGACGAGCGGTTCTACCAGCCCGCGCAGCCTCTCGCTCTGGGTGGTGCTCATCCGGGTGACTCCTCGGCCGCGTGTGCTGTTGTGGGGATCGTCGCGTGTCTGGTCAAAGGGTATCCGGTCCCGAGGGGTGTTGCCGTCCGCCGGCCCCCCGAGCGCGGGTACGCTCGCCTGCGGTGATCACTTCCGGACACATCCGGTCAAGACAGGTCCAGGCCCGAAGGAGAACACGTGCGGCGCACGGGGACGACGCGCAGGGGCGCGCTCACCGCGACGGGAGCGATCGCCATGGGGGCGATACTGGCCGGCTGCGGAAGCGACGGCGATGACGAGGGCGGCGGCCGGAAGGGTTCCGCGCACACCGACGCCCGGACCGCGTCCGACAGTTCGTCGGCGGTGCGGTCGGAGACCTCGCTGCGGAAGAAGGCCGTCGGCGTGACGGCGTCCCTCCTCGGGCAGTACGAGCACGTGCTCGCCACCCATCCGGCGACCGCGGCCGGGCTCACCCCGCTGCGCGACGCCGTCCGCGCCCACGCCAAGGCCCTCGCCCCGGCCGGGGCGGCCTCGCTCGAACTCGTCCGGACGCGGCCCGCCGGCGGCCCCCTGGAGGCCGTCAAGGCACTGGCCGCCGCCGAGCGCCGCGCCGCGGCCTCGCACACGGCGGCCCTGCTGGAGGCGCCCCCGGAGCTGGCCCGGCTGCTCGCCTCGGTCGCGGCGGCCGCTTCGGCGCACTCCTACCTGCTGACCGAACTGGCCAAGGAGACGAAGGCGTGAGCGACCAGGACGGGCGCGACGGGGCGCTGAAGGCCGCACAGGCGGCGCTGGCCGCCGAACACGCCGCGGTGTACGGGTACGGGGTGGCGGGCGGCCGGGTCGCCGCGGGCCGCCGGGCCGAGGCCACCGCCGCCCACCACGCCCACCGGGCCCGCCGCGACGCGCTGGTGCGGACGGTGCGCGGGCTTGGCGGTGAGCCGGTGGCGTCGGACCCCGCGTACGCTCTGCCGTTCGCGGTGCCAGGACCGGCCGCGGCGGTGCGGCTCGCCGCCGTGCTGGAGGACCGGGTCGCGGACGTCTACTCCGACCTCGTACGGGCCGCCGAGGGCCCGCTGCGGCGGGAGGCCGCGGACGCGTTGCGGGAGGCCGCGGTGCGCGCGGTGCGCTGGCGGGGCAGCGGCGTACCCTTTCCCGGGCTCGCCGAGCGGGCCGCCGACGGGTCCCGCAAGGACGGTACCGGTGAGAAGGACGAGACGACGGGTGCCGGCGCGAGGATCGGTTCCGATGCGAAGGGCCGGACCGGCACGACGCACTGAAGCAGGCTCTGAAAGGGAACACGGCACGTATGGGTTTTGAACCGCCGCAGCGTCTGGTGCGAGCGCTCGGCGAGTCGTACGGGGATACGGCCGCCGGCGAATGGCTCGCGGGGCTTCCCGCACTGACCGGGCGAGCGCTGGCCGGGGCCGGACAGGAACTGTCCGTGGACCGGGTCGCGGCTCCGGGCGGGCGCAGCAGCCTGGTCCTCCTGGTGCGAGGCGGTGACGGCGCCCCGGCGGCGCTGAAGATCTCTCCGTCCGGGGCCGCGCCCGAGCTCGAAAGGGCGGCGCTGGCGCACTGGAACGGCTGGGGCGCGGTGCGGCTGATCGAGCCGGGCGAGGATCTGCTCCCCGGGCACCCCGCCGCCGGCGCCCTGCTGCTGGAGCGGCTGCACCCCGAGGTGTCGCTGCGTTCGCTGCCGGAGGCGAAGGCCCTGCTGGAGGCGGCTGGCACGGTACGGCGGCTGTGGGTCGAGCCGCCGGCCGGTCACGCCTTCGAGACGGTCGCCGAACGGACCGCGCGTCGGACCGGTCCCATGCGGGCCGCCGCCGAGGCCGATCCGGACCTCGAACCCCTGGTCTCGGCGGCCCTGGCCGCGCGCGAGGAACTGGTCGCCCACTCCCCCGAAACCCTGCTGCTGCACGGCAACTTCCGGCAGAGCAAGGTGCTCGCGGGCGAGCGCGCGCCCTGGCTGACGGTCGGGCCCGAGCCGCTGGTCGGCGAGCGGGCCTACGATCTGGCGCGGCTGGTGCGGGACCGGGTCGAGGATCTGATCGCCTCGCCGGGTGGCGCGGTGACGGCCCGGCGCAGGGTCAAGAAGCTCGCGGACGCGCTGGATGTGGACCGTGAGCGGCTGCACGGCTGGACGCTGTTCCGTGCGGTGGAGTCCGGTACCCGGGCGCTGGCCGCCGGCCGCGGCCAGGAGGGCGAAGTGACGCTGGAGTTCGCGGGCTGGCTGTAGGGCCTGTATTGGGTTGTCCCGCAGGCAGGAGGGCGCCGCACGGATGTCCGTGCGGCGCCCTCCTGCGTGTGGTGAGTGCTCAGCCCTGCTCGGTGAGGCGGGCGATCGCCTCGTCGACGGTGAGCTCCTCGCGCTCGCCGGTGCGGCGGTCCTTCAGCTCCAGGACGCCTTCGGCGGAGCGGCGGCCGGCGACCAGGATCTGCGGGACGCCGATGAGCTCGGAGTCGGTGAACTTGACGCCGGGCGAGACACCCGGGCGGTCGTCGACCAGGACGCGCAGCCCGGCCGCGCCCAGCTTCGCGGAGACGTCGAGGGCCAGTTCGGTCTGGAGCGCCTTGCCTGCGGCGACCACGTGCACATCGGCCGGGGCGATCTCGCGGGGCCAGCACAGGCCCTTGTCGTCGGCGGTCTGCTCGGCGAGGGCGGCCACCGCGCGGGAGACGCCGATGCCGTACGAGCCCATCGTGACGCGGACGGGCTTGCCCTGCTGGCCGAGGACGTCGAGGGAGAAGATGTCGGCGTACTTGCGGCCGAGCTGGAAGATGTGGCCGATCTCGATGGCACGGTCCACCTGGAGGCCGGTGCCGCAGTTGGGGCAGGGGTCGCCCGCCTCGACGACGACGACGTCGAGGTGGTCGTCGACCTCGAAGTCACGGCCCGCGACGACGTTCTTCGCGTGCGTGCCCTCCTTGTTGGCGCCCGTGATCCAGGCGGTGCCGGACGCGATGCGCGGGTCGGCGATGTAGCGGACCTTCTCCAGGCCCTGCGGGCCGACGTAGCCGCGTACCAGGTCGGGGCGGCCCACGAAGTCCTCGGCGGTGACGAGCTCGACGACGGCGGGGGCGAGGTGCTCCCCGAGCTTGCCGAGGTCGACCTCGCGGTCACCGGGCACGCCCACGGCCACGATCTCGCCGTCGACCTTGACCAGGAGGTTCTTCAGGGTGGCGGAGGCCGGGACGCCGAGGTGGGCGGCGAGGGTCTCGATGGTCGGGGTGTCGGGGGTGTCCAGCTCCTCGACGGCACCGGTGCCCGAGGCGTCGGCCGGGGTGGACTTGTAGGTCACGGCCTCGGTGTTGGCCGCGTAGTCGCAGCCGGGGCAGTCGACGAAGGTGTCCTCGCCGGCCGGGGCGGGCGCGAGGAACTCCTCGGACGCCGAGCCGCCCATGGCGCCGGAGACGGCGGAGACGATGCGGTGGTCGAGGCCGAGCCGCTCGAAGATCCGGATGTAGGCGCCGCGGTGCAGTTGGTACGCCTCGGCGAGACCCTCGTCGGTGGTGTCGAAGGAGTACGAGTCCTTCATCTGGAACTCGCGGCCGCGCAGCACTCCGGCGCGGGGGCGGGCCTCGTCGCGGTACTTGGTCTGGATCTGGTAGAGGATCACGGGCAGGTCCTTGTAGGACGAGCACATGTCCTTGACGACCTGGGTGAAGATCTCCTCGTGGGTGGGGCCCAGGAGGTAGTCGGCGCCCTTGCGGTCCTTGAGCCGGAACAGCAGGTCGCCGTACTCCTCGTACCGGCCGCTCGCCTCGTACGCCTCCTTGGGCAGCAGCGCGGGGAGCAGCACCTCCTGGCCGCCGATGGCGTCCATCTCCTCGCGGACGACGCGGCTGACGTTGTCCAGGACCTTCTTGCCGAGCGGCAGCCAGGACCAGATGCCGGCGGCGGTGCGACGTACGTATCCGGCCCGGACGAGCAGCTTGTGGTTGAGCGTCTCGGCGTCCGCCGGGTCGTCACGCAGTGTCTTGATCATCAATCGGGACATGCGCTGGACCTGGGCCATGGTGAACTCCTGCTCGGAAGGGTGATGTGCAGGAGGTTAGCCGGGCGGCGGGGGCGGGCGGAAATCGATTGGGTCACTCACGCGTCCGGCGGAGCAGCGGAAGCGGTGCTCCCATGACCGCGTACGGCTTGGGAGCGCTGGGGAAGAGCACCTGCCGGGCCAGGTCCTGATAGCCGAGGGAGCGGTACAGGCCGCGTGCCGGGCTCTCCGTGTCGATCGCGGAGAGGATGGAGCGTGGCTGGTCGACGGCGTCGGTGACAGTGGTGATCAGGGCGCGGCCGATCCCGCGGTTCTGGAACTCCGGGTGGACGTGCAGTTCGGTGATCACGAAGGAGTCGTCGAGCCAGCGCGTGGCGTCGGTGGCGCGCAGATAGGGCTCGACGACGGTGGACCACCAGTGACCCCGGTCGTTCGGCATTCCGTAGACGAAGCCGACGAGCCGGTCCTCCGGGGTCAGGGCGCCCAGCGCGCGGGCGCGGGGGTGGTCGAGGTGTCTGAGGACGATATGGCGGCGCACTTCGATCTCGCCGGGGCCGAGGCCGAACGCGACGGCCTGCACGGCGAGCGCCTCGTCCACGCGTGCGGCGAGATCGATCGGTCCGATCCGGACGCTGGGAGTGTGGGGGCCGCCCCCGGAAGCTGCTGCCATGGACAGACCCTACTGTCCGTGGCGGGGTACGGGGTACGGGTCGGCGCCGGGCGGGGGCGGCGCGAGCGGCCGGGTCAGAACAGGACGCTCATGAACGCGCCGACCTCGCGGAAGCCGATCCGGCTGTACGACCTGCGCGCGGGGGTGTTGTAGTCGTTGACGTACAGGCTGACGATCGGTGCGACCTCGGTCAGCGCGTGGCGCAGGACGGCCGCCATGCCGGTCTCGGAGTATCCGCGGCCGCGGAATTCCGGGGCGACCCAGACCCCCTGGATCTGGCAGGCCTGAGAGGTGGTGGCGCCGATCTCGGCCTTGAAGACGACCTTGCCGTCCTGGATCCGGGCGAAGGAGCGGCCGGCGGCGACGAGTTCGGCGACGCGGGCCTGGTAGAGGAGTCCGCCGTCGCCCGCGAGCGGGGAGATGCCGACCTCCTCGGTGAACATGGCCACGCAGGCCGGCATCAGGACGTCCATCTCGTCCCTGCGGACGCGGCGGACCTGCGGATCGGGCGCCACATCGGCGGCGGGGCTCTCGGCGACCATGAGCGGCTGGTTGGCCCGGACATCGCGGGCGGGGCCCCAGCCCGGTTCGAGCAGCCGCCACAGCTGTGCGGTCCGCTCGGCGGGGCCGACGATCGAGGAGCAGCGGCGGCCGGCCCTGCGGGCGCGGTCGGCGAAGGCCCTGACGGCTTCGGGGGTGGCGCAGATGGGGACGAGATTGGCCCCGGAGTAGCAGAGGGAGCGCAGCTGCCCGTCGGCGTACCAGCCCCACATCTCGCCGCCGAGGCGCCATGGGTCGAGGCCTGCGATCTGGACCCGGGAGGTCACGAAGGCGTTGGCTACGGGTTCGCTCTCCAGCACCGCGAGCGCGGCACCGAGGTCGCTGGGTTCGAGGACCCGGGTGGTGGTCTGCGTCAACACGAGGGGGCCTCACCATGCGGTCTGCTGATTTCCGCACTGTACCGAAAGAGGCCGGGGGCTGCCGCTCGTGGCCGTGAACAGCTTCTGCGCAAGACGGTGAGCCTGCTCACGGGCAACGCCCCGCGGGAGTTCTCCGGCGGGGCGCTGTCCTGGGATTCACGGGGTTCAGCTGATGGAGACCTCGGGCTCGCCGGAGGCGATGCCGTCCTTCTCCATCTGTTCGGCGATCTTCAGGGCTTCCTCGATGAGGGTCTCGACGATCTTCGACTCGGGCACCGTCTTGATGATCTCGCCCTTGACGAAGATCTGGCCCTTGCCGTTGCCGGACGCGACGCCGAGGTCGGCCTCGCGGGCCTCGCCGGGGCCGTTGACGACGCAGCCCATCACGGCGACGCGCAGCGGCACCTCCATGCCCTCCAGGCCGGCGGTGACCTGGTCCGCGAGCTTGTACACGTCCACCTGGGCGCGGCCGCACGAGGGGCAGGACACGATCTCCAGGCGGCGCTGCTTCAGGTTCAGCGACTCCAGGATCTGGAGCCCGACCTTGACCTCCTCGGCGGGCGGCGCGGACAGCGAGACGCGGATCGTGTCGCCGATGCCCTCGCTGAGCAGGGCGCCGAAGGCGACGGCCGACTTGATGGTCCCCTGGAACGCCGGTCCGGCCTCGGTCACGCCGAGGTGGAGCGGGTAGTCGCTCTGCGCGGCGAGCTGCCGGTAGGCGTTGACCATCACGACCGGGTCGTTGTGCTTGACCGAGATCTTGATGTCCCGGAAGCCGTGCTCCTCGAAGAGCGACGCCTCCCACAGGGCCGACTCCACCAGTGCCTCGGGGGTCGCCTTGCCGTACTTCTTCAGCAGTCGCGCGTCCAGCGAACCGGCGTTGACACCGATCCGGATCGGGGTCCCCGCGTCATTGGCGGCCCGCGCGATCTCCTTCACCTTGTCGTCGAACTGCTTGATGTTCCCGGGGTTCACCCGCACCGCCGCACAGCCCGCGTCGATCGCCGCGAAGACGTACTTCGGCTGGAAGTGAATATCCGCGATGACCGGGATCTGCGACTTCCGCGCGATCGTCGCGAGTGCGTCGGCGTCGTCCTGTGTCGGGCACGCCACCCGGACGATCTGGCACCCCGACGCCGTCAGCTCCGCGATCTGCTGCAGAGTCGCACCGATGTCGGACGTACGTGTCGTCGTCATCGACTGCACCGAAACCGGCGCGTCCCCGCCGACCGCCACCGACCCGACCTGGATCTTGCGGCTGACCCGCCGTACGGCGAGCTGGGTCGGAACGGTAGGCATTCCGAGAGAAATCGCAGTCATGCGCTGAGCATCCCCAAGGTGTGGATCAACGTCCCGAGATCGGCGGGCTCCGACCTTCGAGGTTACGGCACCGAGGACAACAAGAGGCACACGGCGTCCGGCTTCCGCACAAAATGTGGGCTACCGGACGCATCGTGCGCATCCGCGGTCTCTCGGGTTACATCAGGTGTGACCGGCTCACCGGTCAGGTGATCTTGACCGGATTGACGACGTCGGCCACCAGCACGAGCAGGGTGAAGCAGATGAAAGCTCCGGCGACCACATAGGCGACGGGCATCAGCTTGGCGACGTCGAAGGGGCCGGGGTCGGGGCGCTTGAAGACGCGCGCCGCGTTCCGCCGGATCGCCTCCCACAGCGCTCCCGCGATGTGACCGCCGTCGAGCGGCAGCAGCGGCAGCATGTTGAAGAGGAACAGCGAGAGGTTGAAGCCGGCCAGCAGGAACAGCATCATCGCGATCTGGTTCTGCGCCGGAACGTCCAGCGTCATCACCTCGCCGCCGATCCTGGCCGCACCGACGACACCCACCGGGGAGTCGGCCGCGCGCTCGCCGTCCGAGAAGGCCGCGTTCCAGAGGTCGGGGATCTTGGACGGCAGGGCGATGATCGAGTCGACGCCGTTCTCGAGCATGTCGCCCATGCGGACGACCGAGTCACCGAAGGAGAGCGGGATGATCTTCGTCTGCGCCGCGAATCCGAGGTAGCCGGCGGAGACGAACTTGCCGGGGACCACCTCGCCGTCGGAGTCCTTCTTCGCGACCGCGTTCTTCTTGAGCACGGCGTGCAGGGTCTGCTCCTGGCCGTCGCGCTGGACCGTGATGGTGGCGGGGCCGATGGTGTCGCGGATCCGGTCGGAGAGCGTGGACCACTCGTCGATCTTCTGGCCGTTGAAGGCGACGATCTTGTCGCCCTCCAGGAGTCCGGCCGCCTGGGCGGGCGAGACCGGGTCGGACGTCTTGCAGGTCTCCCGCTTCTCGCTCTGGGAGATCACGCACTTCTGGACGCCGGCGACCTCGGTCGTCTGGGTCTGGAACCCGAAGGTCATGGCCACGCCGAGGAAGATCGCGACGGCCAGGATCAGGTTCATGAACGGTCCGGCGAACATGACGATCATGCGCTTCCACGGCTTGCGCGTGTAGAAGAGGCGCTTCTCGTCGCCCGGTTCCAGCTCCTCGAAGGCGGCCGACCTGGCGTCCTCGATCATGCCGCGCCACGGGGAGGTGGAACGTGCCTCGATCCGGCCGTCGGGCCCCGGCGGGAACATCCCGATCATCCGGATGTAGCCGCCCGCCGGGATGGCCTTGAACCCGTACTCCGTGTCGCCCTTCTTGCGCGACCAGATCGTCGGGCCGAAGCCGACCATGTACTGGGGTACGCGGATGCCGAAGAGCTTCGCGGTCGAGAGGTGTCCCAGCTCGTGCCAGGCGATGGAGAAAAGCAGTCCGATGACGAAGACGGCGATACCCAGAACGGTCAACAGGACCGACGTCATACTCATGCGCGCGCCTCCGCTGCGGCCTTGGCCGAGAGTTCACGGGCCCGGGTCCGTGCCCAGGCCTCCGCTTCAAGGACGTCCGCGACGGTCAGTGAAGTTCCCGTCGGCGGCGTTCCGTGTTCGGCCACCACCGCCGTGACGGTGTCCATGATGGCGTTGAACGCCAGCCGTCCGGCGAGGAACGCCTCCACGCACTCCTCGTTGGCCGCGTTGAACACCGCCGGTGCGGTGCCGCCCAGCGTGCCCACGTGCCGGGCGAGTCCGACGGACGGGAACGCCTCGGTGTCCAGCGGGAAGAACTCCCAGGCCGAGGCCTTCGACCAGTCGAAGGCGGGGGCTGCGTCGGGGACGCGCTGCGGCCAGCCGAGGCCGATGGCGATCGGTCCGCTCATATCGGGCGGGGTGGCCTGGGCGAGGGTGGAGCCGTCGGTGAACTCCACCATGGAGTGGACGTACGACTGGGGGTGGACCACGACCTCGATGCGGTCGAAGGGGATGTCGTAGAGGAGGTGCGCCTCGATCACCTCGAGCCCCTTGTTGACCAGGGTCGCCGAGTTGATCGTGATGACCGGGCCCATGGCCCAGGTCGGGTGCGCGAGCGCCTGTTCCCTGGTGACGTCCGCGAGCTCGCTCCTGGTGCGTCCGCGGAACGGGCCGCCGGACGCGGTGACGACGAGCTTGCGCACGTCGGCGCGCTTGCCGGCCGCCAGTGCCTGGAAGAGGGCGGCGTGCTCGGAGTCGACCGGGATGATCTGGCCCGGCGCGGCCAGCGCCTTGACCAGCGGACCGCCGACGATCAGCGACTCCTTGTTGGCGAGTGCCAGGGTGCGGCCCGCCTTGAGCGCGGCCAGCGTGGGCGCGAGGCCGATCGAGCCGGTGATCCCGTTGAGCACGGTGTGGCAGTCGCCGGCGGCCAGTTCCGTGGCGGCGTCCGGCCCGGCGAGGATCTCGGGGAGCGGTTCCCCGGTTCCGTACTCCTGCCGCAGCGCCTCGCGCAGGGCGGGCACCGCTTCGGCAGCGGCGACCGCCACCGTGCGTACCCGCAGTCGGCGTGCCTGTTCGGCGAGGAGGGCGACCCGGCCGCCCGCCGCGCAGAGCGCGGTGACACGGAAGCGGTCGGGGTTACGCAGCACCAGGTCGATGGCCTGGGTGCCGATGGACCCGGTGGAGCCGAGGATGACGAGATCCCGGCGGCCTTCCACGGCGTCGAAGACGAGGTGCGGGTCTGCTAGGGGGGCAGGGCTGTCGCTCATGGCCCCCATTGTTGCCGCATCCGCCGTGTCCGTGGACAGGGCGCCCCCGGCACCGGCCCGTGACCGCTCGTTCATCGCGGCCTCAGCCCCTGGCCGCGCGGAACTTCGCCCACTGGGCGGCCATGATCTCGGACGGGACTCCGCCGATGTCCTCGGCGGAGGTGATCTCCGCGCGGAAGGCGAGGGTGGTGGAGCCGGAGCGGGCGACGGAGCGCTTGGCCGGGGCCTTGGCGCCCTTGTCCGCACCGGCGGAGCCGCCCTTGCCGTCGTCGTCGCTGCCGCAGGCGGATACGCCCAGGGCCGTCGCGGCCACGATCCCGGCGGCCACCCGGTGCCGCCGTCCCCGCGGATTCCTCGCCCCGTGCATACCTGTCCCCTGTTCGCTGGTTTCCTGGTGCCCGTCGCGCTCCCGGCCGACGCTCGATTGTGCTGCATCACGCCGGTCCGGGACACCGGCGGGCCGGTCGCCCTCAGAAATGCGTGGCGACGCCGAACTCCCCGCGGAGCAGGGCCATGTCGTGCAGGTCGGCCGGGCCGGGGTCGTAGCCCTGGTGGAACTCGACCTGCTGCCGCACCGAGATGCAGCGCACCGGCGTCCCGCCGATGGTGCCGGTGACGAAGCACTCCGTCGGGTAGCGGAACGGCTCCAGCGGGTCGAACGACGACTGGGTCGCCGACCCGTCGGGGGCGAACTCCAGTGGATGCAGGTCGATTTCGGACCCGGACGGATGGCTGAGGACGAACCGTACGGGCCGCCAGTCGACCGTCCGCGCGTAGCCGGCCGCCACCAGGGCGGCGACGAGGGCGGGTTCCTGTTCGCGGCGGTGCAGCAGGTCGAGGTCCTGGTGGGGGCGGGTCTCCTCGCCGAGCAGCGCGTCGATCCCCCAGCCACCGGCGATCACCACGTCCGTACCGGCCTCGCGCAGCAGGGAGAGCACGGAAAGGACATCGGAGGCGGACATCATGCCGCGGAGACTATCCCTGCCCCTCGGGCACCCGCCCAGGATTTCCCGGACCGGGCTCCGGCCGGGCCGGCAGCTGCGCGAACGCGGCGAAGGCCTCGTGGAACCGGGGGAAGGTCTTGCGTACGCAGCCGGGGTCGTCGTAGGTGAGGCCGGGGGTCCGCAGGCCTGCGACGGCGAACGACATGACGATGCGGTGGTCGCCGTGGGTGGTGATCTCCGCGGCCCGCGGGGTGCCCGGCTGGATCTCGATCCAGTCCGGGCCCGTCGCGACCGTGACGCCCATCCGCCGCAGGTTCCCGGCGCACGCCTCCAGCCGGTCGCACTCCTTCACGCGCGTGTTGCCGACGTCCTCGATGCGCACCGGCCCCGAGGCGTAGGGGGCGATCGCCGCCAGCGTCGGCATGGTGTCGGAGATGTCGCGCATGTTGACGGTGAGGCCGCGGAGCGTCCCGGTGGAGCGGACGGTGGTGGATTCGGCGGTCGTGCGCACCTCGGCGCCCATCCGGCGCAGTACGCCGACGAACCCCAGATCTCCCTGGAGGGCGTCCCTGCCGAGTCCGGGGACGGTGACCTCCCGGCCGGTGAGGGCCGCCGCCGCGAAGAAGTAGCTCGCGGTGGAGGCGTCCGGCTCGACGGCGTACGTGGTGGCCCGGTAGCCGCCGGGCGGCACCGTGAAGACGTTGTCGCCGGGGCCGCCTCGGGTGACCTCGACGCCGAAGCCACGCATCATCGCCAGGGTGATGTCGATGTAGGGCGCCGACACCAGTTCCGTGACGGTGATCCGGAGCCCCTGGGCCGTCAGCGGTCCGAGCATCAGGAGCGCGGTGAGGTACTGGCTGGACTGC
The DNA here is from genome assembly GCF_055587045.1 of Streptomyces sp. NPDC048671. Lineage (NCBI taxonomy): Bacteria > Bacillati > Actinomycetota > Actinomycetes > Kitasatosporales > Streptomycetaceae > Streptomyces > Streptomyces sp. NPDC048671. The sequence goes on from NZ_JBVJHB010000014.1 coordinate 61,806, forward strand.
CCGGCGTCCAGGGTGAGTTCGCCGCCCCTGATGCCCGCGGCGGTGATCCGCAGCGGGTGGTGGCCCTCGGCCGCCTCGTGGCGGAGGTCGACGCCGAGGGTCCGCAGCGCCTCGGTGAGCGGGGCGAGGGGGCGGCGGCGCATCTGCGCGGAGGCGTCGAAGCGGTAGGTGCCGTGCGCCCCGGCCGCGGCGAGCGTCGGCAGGAAGCGGGCCGTGGTCGCGCCGTCGCGGCAGTAGATGTCGGCTTCGGTGACGGCGGGCCCGGAGGGGCGGCCGGTGATCCGCCAGCGCTCCGCCTCCCGCACCACCTGGTAGCCGAGGCCGGTGAGCCCTTCGGCGAAGCCCTCGGTGTCGTCGGAGCTCAGCGGACGTACGAGCGTACTGGTGCCGTTCGCGGCGGCGGCCAGGAAGAGGGCGCGCGCGGTGACGGACTTGGAACCGGGGACGTGGATGACGGTCACGGGTCCCCATCCTGCCGTGCCACGCGCGCGGCGGCGGGGCGCGTCCAGCGAGTGGACGTGCCCCGCCCGGTCCGGCGTCGGGCGCTCAGCGGATGGGCCGGTGCACGTTGTCGCGGGTGGAGGGGCCGGGGGTGGCGTCGGCGATCCACGGGCCTTCGCCGCTCGGGTCGACGATGCCCTCCTCCAGCCAGGTGTACGTGCCCGACAGGACGCCGTCGACCACGCGCCGGTCCAGGTCGTCGGTGTTGGACCACAGCCGGGTGAAGAGTTCCTCGATCCGGACGCGGGACTGGTGACAGAAGGCGTCGGCCAGCTGGTACGCCTCGCGACCGTGGTCGTCGCCGGTGCGCAGGAGTTCGGCCCGGACGCAGGCCGCGCTCATCGCGAAGAGTTCCGCGCCGATGTCGACGATCCGGCCGAGGAAGCCCTGCTTGGTCTCCATCCGGCCCTGCCAGCGCGACATCGCGTAGAAGGTGGAGCGCGCCAGCTTGCGGGAGGAGCGCTCGACGTAGCGCAGATGGCCGGACAGATCGGCATGGCCCGCGGGGTGGAACTCCCCGTAGGTGCCCGGAAGCTGTCCGGGTCCGGCGACGAGCTTGGGCAGCCACCGGGCGTAGAAGCCGGCGGCGTTGGCGCCCGCCTTCGCCTTGGCGGAGAGCGGCTTGTCGGGGTCGATGATGTCCCCGGCGACCTTCAGGTGGGCGTCGACCGCCTCCCGGGCGATCAGCAGGTGCATGATCTCCGTCGAGCCCTCGAAGATCCGGTTGATGCGCATGTCCCGGAGCATCTGCTCGGCGGGGACGGCCCGTTCACCGCGGGCGGCGAGGGACTCCGCCGTCTCGAAGCCCCGGCCGCCGCGGATCTGGACGAGCTCGTCGGCCATCAGGCAGCCCATCTCGGAGCCCAGCAGCTTGGCGAGCGCGGCCTCGATCCGGATGTCGTTGCGGTTCTCGTCGGCCATCTGGGAGGCGAGGTCGACGACCGCTTCGAGGGCGAAGGTGGTCGCGGCGATGAAGGAGATCTTCGAGCCGACCGCCTCGTGCCGGGCGACCGGCCTGCCCCACTGCTCGCGGACCGCCGACCACTCGCGGGCGATCTTGAGACACCATTTCCCGGAGCCGACGCACATGGCGGGCAGCGAGAGCCGGCCGGTGTTGAGGGTGGTGAGCGCGATCTTGAGCCCGGCGCCTTCCGGTCCGATCCGGTTGGCCGCGGGGACGCGGACCTGGTGGAAGCGGGTGACGCCGTTCTCCAGGCCGCGCAGCCCCATGAAGGCGTTGCGGTGCTCCACGGTGATGCCGGGGGCGTCGGCCTCGACCACGAAGGCCGTGATGCCGCCCTTGTGGCCCTCCGACTTCGGGACCCGGGCCATGACGACGAGCAGATCGGCGACGACCCCGTTGGTCGTCCACAGCTTCACCCCGTCGAGCACGTAGTCGGAGCCGTCCGGGACGGCGGAGGTGGCCAGGCGTGCCGGGTCGGAGCCGACGTCCGGTTCGGTGAGGAGGAACGCCGAGATGTCGGTACGGGCGAGCCGGGGCAGGAAGGTGTCCTTCTGCTCCTGGCTGCCGAAGATCTTCAGCGGCTGGGGCACGCCGATGGACTGGTGGGCGGAGAGCAGGGCGCCGATCGCCGGGCTGGCGGAACCGACCAGGGCGAGGGCCTTGTTGTAGTACACCTGGGTCAGGCCCAGACCGCCGTACTTCACGTCGATCTTCATGCCCAGCGCGCCGAGTTCCTTGAGGCCGTTGACCACCTCGTCGGGGATCCTGGCCTCGCGCTCGATCAGGGCCCCGTCGATCGTGCTGTCGCAGAACTCGCGCAGCCGGGCGAGGAACTCCTCGCCGCGCCGGACGTCCTCGCCGGCCGGCAGCGGATGCGGATGGATCAGGTCCAGGCGGAAGCGGCCCAGGAAGAGTTCCTTGGCGAAACTGGGTTTGTGCCAGTCGCGCTCACGCGCGTCCTCGGCCACTTGGCGCGCTTCACGCTCGGAGACCTTGGGCGTGTGCTGGTGTGCGGACGGCCGTTGTGCGGATGGTGCGGACATGAGGAGCTCACCTCGCCGCTTCGTCGGGGGACTTCTACTTGTCCGTATGTACCCGATTCCTGCCGGTGCCACCATCCTCGGGGCGCCGATCGGGTCGGCCGCCACTCCACTGACCGGCCCGGCTCGCGGAATACGGAAACGGCCGGAGCCCCCGCACAGTGGGCTCCGGCCGCTCGACTGAGGCCCCTGCGGGCCGCGGGCGCTACAGGGCGAGGCCGGTGAGGACCAGGACCCGCTCGTAGGTGTAGTCGTCCATCGCGTACCGGACGCCCTCCCGGCCGGTGCCGGACTGCTTGGTGCCGCCGTACGGCATCTGGTCCGCGCGGTACGAGGGGACGTCGCCGATGATCACGCCGCCGACCTCCAGCGCGCGGTGGGCGCGGAAGGCGGTCTGCAGGTCGTGGGTGAACACGCCTGCCTGGAGCCCGTACTTGGAGGAGTTGACGGAGGCGAACGCCTCGGCCTCGCCGTCCACCCTCTGCACCGAGAGCACCGGTCCGAAGACCTCCTCGCAGGAGAGGCTGACGCCGTCGGGGAGGTCGGTGAGGACGGTCGGGGCGTAGGTCGCCCCGTCGCGCTTGCCGCCCGTGAGCAGCGTGCCGCCGGCCTGTACGGCCTCCTCGACCCAGGATTCGACGCGCTTGGCGGCGTCCTCGTTGACCAGTGGGCCGACGTCGGTGGCGGCGTCGGACGGGTCGCCGGTGACCTGGGCCTCGACGGCCGCGACGATCTTCGGGAGCAGCCGGTCGTAGACCGTGGCGTCCGCGATGACGCGCTGCACCGAGATGCAGGACTGGCCGCCCTGGTAGTTGGAGAAGATCGCGATACGGGTCGCGGCCCAGTCCAGGTCCGCCTCGGAGGCGTAGTCGCCGAGGACGACCGCCGCGCCGTTGCCGCCGAGCTCCAGGGTGCAGTGCTTGCGCGGCACCGAGTCCATGATCGAGTAGCCGACCGGGGCGGAGCCGGTGAACGAGATCACGGGCAGCCGCTCGTCCTGGACGAGGGCGGGCATCCGGTCGTTGGGGACCGTCAGCACGGACCAGGAGCCGGCCGGCAGGTCGGTCTCGGCCAGCAGCTCGCCCAGGATCAGCGACGAGATCGGGGTGGCCGGGGCGGGCTTCAGGATGATCGGGGCGCCGACGGCGATGGCCGGGGCGACCTTGTGGGCGCTGAGGTTCAGCGGGAAGTTGAACGGGGCGATGCCCAGGACCGTGCCGCGCGGGAAGCGCCGGGTCAGGCCGAGGCGGCCGGTGCCGCCGGGGTCGGTGTCCAGGCGCTGGGCGTCGCCGCCGTTGAAGCGGCGGGCCTCCTCGGAGGCGAACCGGAACACCGAGACGGCACGGCCGACCTCGCCGCGCGCCCACTTGACGGGCTTGCCGTTCTCGGCGGAGATCAGCCGGGCGATCTCCTCGGTGCGCTCCGTCAGGCGCCGGGCGACGTGGTCGAGCGCGGCGGCGCGGACGTGGGCCGGGGTCGCGGCGAACTCGTCGCGCACGGCGTGGGCGGCGGCGACCGCCTCCTCGACCTGGGCCTCGGTGGGCACGGCGACGGTGCCGACGAGCCGGCCGTCCCAGGGGTTGGTGACGTCGAAGCTTTCCTCGCCGGTGGCCTCGCGGCCGGCCAGCCAGAAGGCGTGGGTGGAGGTCATGGAGGTTCCGGCCCTTCGATGTCGTGGGGTGTTCCGCCCCCACCGTAGGGCCGTGCCGTCCGCGTGGCGTTTGTCCGGCATGGAGCAGAGGCGCTCCGGGGCACGCCGGTTTGTCGCAGGTGGGTCCCTGTTTCTTCTACGCAGCCGGGGGGCTGGTGACCTTGAGGGCGAGCCAGAGTTCCATCCGGCTGTCCGGATCGTCCAGCGAGCGGCCGAGGATCTCCTCCACCCTGCGCATCCGGTAGCGCAGGGTGTGCCGGTGCACTCCCAGGTCCGCGGCGGCGGCGTCCCACTGGCCGTGGTGGGAGAGCCAGGCCCGCAGGGAGGCGACCAGGTCGCCGCGGCCCTTGGTGTCGTGTTCGTACAGGGCGCGGAGCATGGCGTCCGCGAAGGCGCGCACCGCGTCGTCGGCGAGCAGCGGGAGCACCGAGCCGGTCGCCAGCTCCTCGTGCTCGACCAGCGCCCTGCCCCGCCTGCGGGCCACCGACAGGGCCTGTTCGGCCTGCTTGTACGCGGCCGAGACGGCGATCGGCCCCGCGGGGGCGGAGAGGCCGACGACCACTTCGGTGTCCTCCGCCGGTTCGTGCGCGGGCCGTTTCTCCTGGGCCTCCGCGTAGGCCGTGCAGGCGGCGACCGCGGCGCCCCCGTCGGCGGCCAGGACGACGAGGCGTTCGCCCTCGGGCACCATGAGCACGGTCTCGCCGGACCGGGAGGCCGCGTTCTCCATCGCCTCGGCCAGCTGCCCCGTGGTCGAGGGTTCGGTGGCCTCGGCGATGAGCAGCCGGAAGGGCGCGTCGAGCAGTCCGCCGTAGAGATCTCCGGCGACGGCGCGCGCGTGGTCGGGCTGGCCGGCGAGCAGCATCCGCAGCACCGCGGCGCCGAGCCGCTGTTCGGCGCCCTGGAGCGAGCTGGAGCGGGCGGTGATGAGGGTGAGCAGGGCGACCGCCGAGTGCACCGCGTACCGTTCCGCGGTGCCGAGCGCCGCCCCGGTGCCGACGGCGAGTGCGCCGCGGGCCCGGCGGCCGGTGCCCAGGGACTGGAGCTCGATCCGGTCGTCGGTGCCGCCGACGACCACGCTGGCGGGGGCCGGGCGGTCCCGCAGGCGTTCCACGTCGGGGGTGAGCCGGGCGGCGCGGCGGGCGGCCCAGTCCGGGGCGGCGGCCACGACCGCCCCGGAGGCGTCGTACAGCGCGGCCCAGCCGTCGACGTGCGCGGCGAGCCGGGTGAGGAGTTCGATGGGTCCGTCCCCGGTGAGCGCCGCCCTGGTGAGTTCGCGCTGCGCGTCGAAGCCGGCGGTGACGGCCCGGTACTGGTCGGCGGCGATCTCCGAGGAGACCGCCTTGGCGATGGCGATGAACGGGGTCCGGCGGGGCACTTCGAGGAGCGGCAGGCCCGCTTCCTCGGCGGCGTCGATCAGTGCCCTCGGTACGTCGTCGTAGTTCACGCCGACGGCGAAGCCCACCCCGACGACTCCGGACCCGGCCAGCCGTCGCACGTACCGCTGCATACCCTCCGGGCTCTCGGCGTCGAGATTGGTCGCGGTGACCAGCAGCAGCTCGCCGCCCTCCATGTAGCGGACGGGGTCGGTCAGCTCGCTGGCGTGCGCCCAGCGCACGGGCGTGTCGAGCCGGTCGGCCCCCGCCCGGACCGTGAGCTTGAGCGCCGAGTGCTGGACGAGCGAGGCGAGCGTGGGCGGCATGGGACGGGCGACCTTTGGGAGGGGGCGTCGATTGTGCCGTCCCGTATGAACGGCTGCCATCGATTCTGCCAGGGCGGCAGGGTTCCCGTAACCGCTCGCAGCCCTCCCGTACCGCTACTCCCGCGTAACCCGTCAGTCCCCCAGCCGCACCAGGAGCGGGGGTGCGTGCTCGCCGTCGACGGTGGTGAGGGAGAGGACCGCGTGACCGGCCGGCAGTTCATAGGCAAGACCCGAGGCGGACCAGCGTTCCCGCTCGACCCGGCGCACGGTCACGGCGTCCGTGGTCACGGCCTTGCCGGTGGCCAGCTTCCGCAGGGCGTGCAGGGCCCGGGTGAGCGGCTGGTCGGCGAAGACGCCGTGCTGGGCGACCTCCCGGACCTCCACCCATTCCTTGCCCCACGCCTCGGCGAAGCGTTTGCCGTCCCAGGTGGAGACGCCGGAGAAGGCCATGTTGCAGCCGACCGACCCGAGCAGGGCGGTGTGCAGCGCCTCGGGCACGTCGTCCAGGGTCCGGAGCGCGAGGACCGCCCCGGCGTTGACGGACCGCAGCCGCCGGATGCCCCGGACGGTTTCGGCGGTGACGCTGTGGGTGGCGTCGTCCAGGACCAGGCAGGCGAACAGCGAGCGGTCGGAGCGGGCCGCGGTGACCGCGTTGAACTGGGCCAGGACGAGGCGGGCCAGGACGTGGGACGCCTCGGCGTGGGCCCGTTCCGGCAGATCGATGCGGACCCGCAGCGGGTGCTGTTCCAGGGACCGCAGCGAGAACGGCCGGGCGTCGTCACCGGTGGAGAAGAATCCGGCGAACGCCGGCCGGTCGAGCACGGCGATCCGGTCGGCGAGCACGGCGGCCGGGTCTCCCGAGCCGCCCGCCTGCCGGGCTCGCGCGTCCAGCTCGCGCAGCATCGTGTGCCGGCCGTCCGCCTCCAGGGCCTGGCGCAGGGCGGTCAGCGCGGTAACGGAGCCCTCCAGGAGTTCGCGGAGTTCGGGGACGCCGGGGAATCTGCCGTGGACGGTGCGGTAGGGGCCCAGGAGCTGGCCGAGCACGGTGCCCGCACGCCTGCTGTCCAGGCCGGGGACGTCACCGACCAGCCCCTCCGCGAGGGTTGCCGCGGCCTCGTCGGGGTCGGTGGTGCCGCCGTAGAGGTCGAAGTCGTGCACGGACGCGGGGTCACCGATCCTGACGACGACGTCGTAGGCGTCGTCCGGTCCCAGCTGTGCGCCCGCCCCGCCGACGGCGAGGACCGCCGCCTGGCCGGTGAGCGCCCTGAGGGCGAGGGCTTCGATGACCGGCCGGACCACCCCGGCGGTCTTGCCCGAGCCGGGTGGCCCGACCGCCAGGAGCGAGGTTCCCAGCGACGCGGGCTCCAGGGCCATGCCCGAACCGCGGCGCGGATAGGGGTTGCGCGGGTCGTCCGCGCAGCCGCCGATCCGGACCTGGCCCGTGAGCGGGTCGTGCGGGGCGGTGCGCAGCGGCAGATCGCGGTGGCCCGAGGGGTGCAGATAGGCGGTCGCGCCCTTGCGCAGCACGGTTTCGGTGAAGGATTCGAGGCGGTCGGGGCGGGTCCGGGCGACGGCCCAGGCGTGGCGCAGCCGTACGCAGTCCACATCGTTCATCCGGCCGGTGTGCACGGCCGCCGTGAGCGCCTCCGCGGCGTCCACCCGGCCCGCGGCCCGCAGCTCGGGCCAGTCCGCCGGGGCCGGCCCTGTCCGTGCGGGAGGGGTTCCGGGCAGGCCGGGAGCGGTCCGGGGCCGCTGCGGCGGCTGCTTCCGCAGGCGGGCCAGGAGGGGGCCGAGCTCCACCGCCCACTGGCCGATCCTGGCGAAGGGCCACACGATCGCGGTGCCGATCAGCGCGTAGAGCACGATCGAGACGAAGAGCGCCGCGTACTGGTTGCCGCCCCCCTGCATCAGGCCGGTGGGCACCGCGGGCAGGATGACGTCCGCGAGCGGCACCCGCCGGGTCCATACGAGCCACAGGGTGAGCAGGGCGCCGGCCGCCGAGACGATGAACCTGGCGCGGTCCAGACGGGAGCCCGCGAAGTAGCGGAAGAGGTGGGCCCAGCCGCCGATCCGGGCGGCCCAGAAGCCCAGGGCGAGCACGAGGACCTGGTAGTAGAGCGTGGTGGAGTTGACCACCAGCGCGGGCGCGTCGTCCCGGAGGCCGCCGAACGTCCACCACTGGGGCCCGGTGATGATCTCGATCGGCTTGAACACGTAGGGGACGGCGCGCTCGGTGAGCAGCAGCCACAGCAGGAGCCACAGGGCCAGCGTCGCGGCCGGTCCCACCAGGGAGGGGCGCGGGGCCCGCTCGGCGGGCCGCGGCACGTAGGCGTAGCGCCACACGCCCGGATCGCCGGCGGGGCGCGGCGCGTTCAGCCAGTCGGCCGTCGGCGGTCCCGCACCGGCTGTCCGGTAGCGGCCGGGCGGCGTCGCGGGCCGGGCCGGCGCGGTCGCGGGCGGTGTCATGGCCCAGGACTCCACCGCAGGCGGCGGCACCGTCGGAGGGAACGCGGGCGGGGCGGCGGGCGGCGGGCCGGCCGGGTGCGGCACGGAGCTCCCGGGCCCGCCGGGGCGGCCGTCGGGCGGCTGCGCACCCCGCGTGCCCCAGGTGCCGTGCGTGCCTTCGTTGTCCATGAACCGTTGCCCCCTGACCAGCCAGGTCCGACCGCTGCACGGTCAATCTAGTGCGCGGACACGGGGAGTTCAGCAAGGCGCCCGGATAGTGACGGGGAAGCGGCCGGCCCGTCCCCGTACCGCCTTCTGTCCGTCGCGGACAAGGACACGCCCCTCATCACTCCCGATCGGAGCATGCCCGCGCCCCGTCCCCGCCCCTAGCCTGCAGAAACAGAAGCGTCCGAAACACCCCCAGGAGCCCCGCATGACCGCTATTCCGCAGGAGCGCCGCCTCGTCACCGCCATTCCCGGCCCGAAGTCGGTGGAGCTGCAGGCCCGCCGTCTCGCGACGGTCGCCGCCGGTGTGGGCTCCACGCTGCCGGTGTTCACCGCCCGTGCCGGTGGCGGGATCATCGAGGACGTGGACGGCAACCGGCTGATCGACTTCGGCTCCGGTATCGCCGTGACGTCGGTCGGCGCCTCCGCCGAGGCCGTGGTGCGGCGCGCGTCGGCGCAGCTCGCCGACTTCACCCACACCTGTTTCATGGTCACTCCGTACGAGGGGTACGTCGAGGTCTGCGAGCAGCTCGCCGAGCTGACGCCGGGCGACCACGCGAAGAAGTCCGCGCTGTTCAACTCGGGCGCCGAGGCCGTCGAGAACGCGGTGAAGATCGCCCGTGCGTACACCAAACGCACCGCAGTCGTCGTCTTCGACCACGGCTACCACGGCCGGACCAACCTCACGATGGCGCTGACGTCGAAGAACATGCCGTACAAGCAGGGCTTCGGCCCGTTCGCGCCCGAGGTCTACCGGGTGCCGGTGGCGTACGGCTACCGCTGGCCGACCGGTGCCGAGAACGCCGGTGCGGAGGCGTCCGCCCAGGCCATCGACCAGATCACCAAGCAGATCGGCGCGGACAACGTCGCCGCGATCATCATCGAGCCGGTGCTCGGTGAGGGCGGGTTCATCGAGCCGGCCAAGGGCTTCCTCCCGGCGATCGCGCGGTTCGCCCGGGACAACGGCATCGTCTTCGTCGCCGACGAGATCCAGTCCGGCTTCTGCCGCACCGGCCAGTGGTTCGCCTGCGAGGACGAGGGCATCGTCCCCGACCTGATCACCACCGCCAAGGGCATCGCGGGCGGCCTCCCGCTCTCCGCGGTCACCGGCCGCGCCGAGATCATGGACGCGGCGCACGCCGGCGGCCTCGGCGGTACGTACGGCGGGAACCCGGTCGCCTGCGCCGGGGCCCTCGGCGCCATCGAGACGATGCGCGAGCTGGACCTGAACGGGAAGGCGAAGCGCATCGAGGAGGTCATGAAGGGCCGGCTCACGCGGATGCGGGCGAAGCTGCCGAACGGCGACCTGATCGGTGACATCCGCGGCCGCGGCGCGATGATCGCGATCGAGCTGGTGAAGTCCGGCACCAAGGACCCGAACCCGGAGGCGGCCGCGCAGCTCGCCAAGGCCTGCCACGCCGAGGGTGTGCTGGTGCTCACCTGCGGCACGTACGGCAACGTCCTGCGCTTCCTGCCGCCGCTGGTGATCGGCGAGGACCTGCTGGACGAGGGCCTCGACGTCATCGAGCAGGCGTTCGCCACGATCTGAGGCCGCGGGTTCCGGAGGCGGCGCGCGGCGTTTCCTCCGGGGATGCCCGGCGCCCGGGTGAGGGCCTGTGAAGAAGGTGTGCGGGGGCGATGGCGGGATACCGTTCCCGCTGTCGGTCCCCCCATCGCCTGACGTACGGTTTCCGCAGATGAGAGAAACACCCCGCCCGCAGGGAACTGCGGGCGATACCGGGTCGGAGCTCCCCCAGCGCCGTCCTGGTTGTGCCTTCGCGCACACCACTGGAGCCTCGGGCTCCGGAACTCCTCACCGATCGGATGGCCGCCCGCCCCACACCCCCCGGGGCGCGCGGCACACCGGTCCGACCGTCCGCCCCGGAACAACCCCCCCTGTTCCGGGGCGGACGGCTCTTCTCGTTTCCGTGGTGTCGGGCCTGCTGGCCCTGTTCGCGCTCACCACCTGGCAGATCGCGGCCGGCGGCCCGCTGCGCGGCCTCGACGAGCGCACCGGCCGGGCCCTGGTCGGTCACGGTCCGGCCCGGCTCGCCGAATTCCTCGCCGATCTCGGCAACACCCAGGTCGCGCTGCCGGTGCTGGGCTGCGCGATCGTCTGGTCGCTGGTGCGCGGGGCGCGCCGTGAACCGTTCACCGCGGCGCTCACCATGGCCGCGGTGCCGCTGCTCGTCGTCCCGCTCAAGGACTGGATCGCCCGCCCGGGGCCGCTGACCGACGCCACCGGCTACTACCCGTCGGGCCATGCGGCGACCGCCGCGGTGGCGTACGGGGCGGCCGCGCTGCTGCTCGCCCCGTATGTGAGGCGCTCATGGATGATGCCCGTCGCCGCTGTCCTGCTGACGGCGGCGACGGGCATCGGTCTGGTGCTGCGCGGCTATCACTGGCCGCTGGACGTGCTGGGCAGCTGGTTCCTGTGCGGGCTGCTGCTCGTCCCGCTGGTGCTCAGCCGCCGAAGTAGGCGTCGAAGTTCTTCGAGAATTCCCAGTTGTTGAAGCGGTCCCAGTTGATCGACCAGGTCATCAGTCCGCGGAGTCCGGACCAGGTGCCGTGGGTGGCGTACGAGCCGCAGTCGGTCTTCTTCGTCAGGCAGTTCAGCGCCTTGGTGACCTCGGCGGGCGAGGTGTGGCCGTTGCCCGCCTGGGTGGAGGCCGGCAGGCCGATCGAGACCTGGTCGGGGCGGAGACCGGGGAAGATCTTGGTCTGGTCGCCCGCCACCGGGAAGCCGGTCAGCAGCATGTCGGTCATCGCGATGTGGAAGTCGGCGCCGCCCATCGAGTGGTACTGGTTGTCCAGACCCATGATGGAGCCCGAGTTGTAGTCCTGGACGTGCAGCAGGGTGAGGTCGTCGCGCAGGGCGTGGATCACCGGGAGGTAGGCGCCGGCGCGCGGGTCCTGGCCGCCCCAGGGGCCCGAGCCGTAGTACTGGTAGCCGAGCTGCACGAAGAAGGTCTCGGGGGCCATGGTGAGGACGAACTTGTCGCCGTACTTGGCCTTGAGGGTCTTCACCGCGGAGATCAGGTTGACGACGACCGGCGTGGTGGGGCTGCGGAAGTCGGTGTCGCCGGTGTTCAGCGAGAGCGAGTGGCCCTCGAAGTCGATGTCCAGTCCGTCCAGACCGTACTCGTCGATGATCTTGCTGACCGAGGAGACGAAGGTGTCACGGGCGGCGGTGGTGGCGAGCTGCACCTGTCCGTTCTGGCCGCCGATGGAGATCAGCACCTTCTTGCCCGCGGCCTGCTTGGCCTTGATGGCCGCCTTGAACTCGGCCGCGGACTCGACGTTCGGGCACTCGGCGACCGGGCAGAGCGAGAAGCGGATGTCGCCCGATGTGACGGAGGTCGGCTCGCCGAAGGCCAGGTCGATCACGTCCCAGGAGTCGGGCACGTCCGCCATCCGGGTGTAGCCGGAGCCGTTGGCGAAGCTGGAGTGCAGATAGCCGACGAGGGCGTGGGCCGGCAGGTCCGTGCTGCCGCCGCCCCCACTGCTGCCGGTCTTGGTGGTGGCGGGCACCGCGGCGGACTTGGCGGACTCGCCCGCCGCGTTGGTGGCGGTGACCTGGAAGCTGTACGCGGTCGAGGCCGCGAGGCCCGTCACGGTCGCCGAGGTGCCGGTGGCGGAGAGGACCTTCGTACCGCCCTGGTAGACGTTGTAGCCGGTGGCGCCCGCGGACGCCGTCCAGGACAGCGGGACCGAGGACGCGGTGGCCGTGCCGGCCTTGAGGCCCGCGGGCACCGCCGGGAGCGCGACCGGGTCGCCGCCGGGGCCGACGAGGGTGAGGTCGTCGGCGTAGTAGGCGGGGGTGCCGTACCAGCCGTGCGTGTAGACGCTCACCGAGGTGGTGGAGGCGCCCGTCTTGAACGTGGTGGTGAGCTGCTTCCAGCCGTCGGCGGACTGCGTCCAGGTGGACACGTCGGTCGTGCCGGTGCCGTCCGCGCCCAGGTAGACGTAGCTGCCCTGCACCCAGGCGCTCAGCGTGTACGTGGAGTCGGGCTTGACCCTCACGGTCTGGGAGCACTTGGCGTTGTCGCTGCCGGCCGGGGTCGCCTTCAGCGCCGAGGTGCCGCCGTGCACGGGGGTGCTGACGGCGGCTCCGCTGCCGCCCGTACAGCTCCAGCCGTCCAGGCCGGCCTCGAAGGTTCCGTTGCGCGCCAGATCGGCGTCGGCCGCAGCGGCGCTCGGCGCCGAGGCGGCCAGGCCGCCGGCGGCCAGCAGGGCCGCCGTGAAGGCGGCCAGAAGTCCGGTAATGCGGGCGGGGGGTCCCGTGCGTTCCACAACGGCCTCCGTGCAGGGGGGAATTGAGTGTGGCGCGCACAACATGGTCCAGACCAATCCGGTTGTCAAGACCTCTGGCATCCGGCCGCCTAATCGATGTCCCCCGCCGCGGCCCCTCCCGCGGCCTCGTGCATCGCGAGTTCCAGCAGTGTGGCGTCGGTGAGCGTGCCCGATCCGTCGGGCGGAATCAGCCAGCGCACCCCGCCGACGGCCCGCCCCGGATAGGGCACCACGATCCAGGTGCCCTGGCCCGCGCCGCGGATCCCCGTGCCGATCCAGCGGTCGGCGGTGCCCGGCGGCACGAAGAACCCGATGCGGGCGTCGCCGAAGTCGGCGAGGACCGGCCCCGGCCGGTCGATGAGCCGGGTGAGCACGTCGAGCGTCGGATAGCCCAGCTCCCCCGGCAGAATCAGCACATCCCAGCGCCGGCCGGCGGGAAGGAGCGCGATCCCCTGCGGATTACGCTCCCACTCCCACCGGCAGGCGCCGGGATCCGGTGCCACCGACACGAGCCACTCGACCGCTGCCTTGACCCCCGAGCCAGTCATGGCCCGCCTCCGTTCCGTTCCGCACCGGCAGGGATTTGCGGGTGCGTTCACGGGAGAGAGCGGGGCGGGACCGATCCATTACGCGGGTTCGGCTACCAACCAGTAGTGAACTGGGTCACGGTGCGCCCGGCCGGGCGGCGCCGCAGGTCGGACGGGGGTTCAGCTGTCGAAGCCGAGTCCCATCCGGTCCATCGTCCGCAGCCACAGATTGCGGTGGCCGCCGTTGTCGTCGGCCCTGGCCAGGGAGCGCTTCGTCAGCTCGATTCCGGCCCAGGCCAGCGGCTCCGGCGGAAACGGCATCGGCTTGCTGCGCACCATCTCCAGCGCGGTCCGCTCCGTCCGCTCGCCGGCGAGGAGGTCGAGCATCACATCGGCGCCGAACCGGGTGGCTCCGACGCCGAGTCCGGTGTATCCGGCGGCATAGGCGACCCGGCCCTGATGGGCCGTACCGAAGAACGCGGAGAATCGGGAACAGGTGTCGATCGCACCGCCCCAGGCATGAGTGAAACGCACTCCCGCCAATTGCGGGAAGCATTCGAAGAACTGCCCGGCGAGTTTCAGGAACGTTTCCGGCCGCTGGTCGAGACCGGCGCTGAGCCGGCCCCCGTACGGATAGATCGCGTCGTATCCGCCCCACAGGATCCGGTTGTCCGCGGAGAGCCGGAAGTAATGGAACTGGTTGGCGCTGTCTCCCAGCCCCTGCCGGTTCCGCCAACCGATGGCGGCGAGCTGTCCGGCGGTCAGCGGCTCCGTCATGAGCGCGTAGTCGTAGACCGGGACGGTGTACGGGCGCACCCGCTTCACGAGCGACGGGAAGATGTTCGTACCGAGGGCGACGCGGCGGGCGAAGACCCTTCCGTACGGGGTGCGGACCGCCATTCCGGTTCCGGTTCTGGCCAGCTCCAGGCCGCGGGTGTGCTCGTGGATCCGCACACCCAGGTCGAGACAGGCCTGCTTGAGGCCCCAGGCCAGCTTGGCGGGGTGCAGCATCGCGACCCCGCGGCGGTCCCAGAGGCCGCCCAGGAATGTCGGTGAGTCGACATGGGCGCGCAGCGCGTCGCGGTCGAGGAACTCGACGCCGCCGAAGCCGCGCCGCTCCATCTCCTGGTGCCATTCCCGCAGCTCTTCGAGCTGGTGGGGCTGGGTGGCGACATCGATTTCACCGGTGCGCTCGAACTCGCAGTCGATGCCGTAGCGGGCGACCGCCTCCTCGATGGCGTCGAGGTTGCGCGCGCCCAGCTCCTCCAGCTTCTCGATCTCCCCGGGCCAGCGCTCCAGCCCGTTGGGCAGGCCATGAGTGAGGGAGGCGGCGCAGAATCCGCCGTTGCGGCCCGAGGCGGCCCAGCCCGTCTCGTGCCCCTCGATGAGTACGACATCACGTTCCGGTTCGCGCTCCTTGGCGAGCAGCGCGGTCCACAGTCCGCTGTAGCCGGCGCCGATGACGAGGAGATCGCAGTGCTCGTCGCCGATGAGCGCGGGGAGCGCTTCGGGCCTGCCGGGGTCGTCCAGCCAGAACGAGACCGGCTTCGCGTCGGCGAGTGACTGGGCGGCGGTGCGCATGGCGACTGGGGCCATGGTTTCCAACTCCTTCGGGACTTTCAGGGTCGTGCGCTGTTCTTGCGCCGGTTCGCGATGAGCTGGCCGGCGAGAACCACCAGTACCGCAATGATGAACATCGCCGTACCGATGACGTTGATCTGCACGGGCGTGCCGCGCTGTGCCGAGCCCCAGACGAACATGGGGAAGGTCACGGTGGAGCCCGCGTTGAAATTGGTGATGATGAAATCGTCGAAGGAGAGCGCGAATGCGAGCAGCGCTCCCGCGGCGATTCCGGGGGCGGCGATCGGCAGGGTGACCCGTACGAAGGTCTGCACGGGCCCGGCGTACAGATCGCGCGCCGCCTCCTCAAGCCTGGGGTCCATCGACATGACCCGCGCCTTGACCGCCGTCGTGACGAAGCTGAGGCAGAACATGATGTGCGCGATGAGGATCGTCCAGAAGCCCAGCTGTGCGCCCATGTTGAGGAACAGGGTGAGCAGCGAGGCGGCCATGACGACCTCGGGCATCGCCATCGGCAGGAAGATCAGCGAGTTGATCGCGCCGCGCGCCCGGAAGCGGTAGCGGACCAGGGCGAACGCGATCATCGTGCCGAGCACGGTCGCGCCGACCGTGGCCCAGACGGCGATCTGGAGGGAGAGCGAGAGCGAGCCGCACATGTCGGCCACCCCGCAGGGGTCCTTCCAGGCGTCCAGCGAGAAGCGCTGCCAGGAGTAGTTGAACCTCCCGTTGGGCTTGTTGAAGGAGAACACCATCACGACGATGTTCGGCAGGATCATGTAGGCGAGGGTCAGCAGACCCGCGATGACGATGATGTGGCGTCGCAGCCAGCGCAGTACGGGCATCAGACCAGGTCCTCCGTCCCGGAGCGGCGGATGTAGAGGGTGACCGCGATCAGCACGACGGCCATGAGGATGAAGGAGAGCGCGGCCGCCGTCGGATAGTCGAGGACGCGCAGGAACTGGGTCTGGATGACGCTGCCGACCATCTTGGTGTCGGTGGAGCCCAGCAGTTCCGCGTTCACGTAGTCACCGCTGGCCGGGATGAAGGTCAGCAGGGTGCCGGAGACCACGCCCGGCATGGAGAGCGGGAACGTCACCTTGCGGAAGGTGGTGGCGGGGGTGGCGTACAGGTCCCCGGCGGCCTCGTGCAGCCGGCCGTCGATCCGTTCCAGCGAGGTGTAGAGCGGAAGGATCATGAACGGCAGGAAGTTGTACGTGAGACCGCAGACCACCGCCATCGGCGTGGCCAGCACCCGGTTGGACTCGGTCCAGCCGAGCCAGCTGGTGACGTCCAGGACGTGCAGGGTGTTCAGTACGTCGACGACCGCGCCGCCGTCCGCGAGGATCGTCTTCCAGGCGAGCGTGCGGATCAGGAAGCTGGTGAAGAACGGGGCGATGACCAGCACCAGCACCAGGTTGCGCCAGCGGCCGGCCTTGAACGCGATGAGGTAGGCGAGCGGGTAGCCGAGCAGCAGGCACAGGATCGTCGCGGTGCCCGCGTACAGCAGGGAGCGGATGAACTGCGGGTAGTAGTCGGTCAGCGCGTCCCAGTACGTCTGGAAGTGCCAGGTGACCTCGAAGCCCTTCTCCAGGGATCCGGTCTGTACGGAGGTCGACCCCTGGTAGATCAGCGGCAGCGCGAAGAAGACGACGAGCCACAGGATGCCGGGGAGCAGCAGCCAGTAGGGGACGAGGCGCTTGCGGGTGGAGGGCTTGCGCACCTTGAGCTCCTCGACGGGAGCGGGTGGCGCCTCCTGGGTGACGCTCACGCCGCGTCCTCCACCGTCTCCACACCTGCGTCGATGTCCTGGGTGGCGTCCAGGCCGAAGGTGTGGGCCGGGTTCCAGTGCAGGACGACCTCGCTGCCCGGGGTGAGTCCCGCGCGCCTCTCGACGTTCTGCTCGTACACATGGAGGGCCTTGCCGGCCGGGCTCTCCACCACGTACTGCGTGGAGACGCCGATGAAGCTGGAGTCGACGATCCGTCCGGTGACCCGGTTGCGGCCCTCCGATATCTCGTCCGCGTCGTCGCGGTGCGCGAGGGATATCTTCTCGGGGCGGATGCCCAGGAGCAGCTTGCCGCCCTTCGCGGTCGGCGCCGGACAGCGGCCGGCGGGCAGCCGGAGCTTCCCGCCGCCGGCCGATACGACGATCTCGGTGCCGGTGGAGAGGACTTCGCCCTCGATCAGGTTCGAGGTGCCGAGGAAGTTGGCGACGAACGTCGTCCCCGGATTCTCGTAGAGATCGGCGGGGTCGCCGAGCTGCTCGACCCGGCCCGCGTTCATCACCGCGACGGTGTCGGCCATGGTCATGGCCTCCTCCTGGTCGTGGGTGACATGGACGAACGTGATGCCGACCTCGGTCTGGATGCGCTTGAGTTCCAGCTGCATCTGGCGGCGCAGCTTGAGGTCGAGGGCGCCGAGCGGCTCGTCGAGGAGCAGCACCTGCGGGTGGTTGATCAGGGCGCGGGCGACGGCGACGCGCTGTTGCTGGCCGCCGGAGAGCTGGTGGGGTTTACGCCGGGCGAAGTCGCCGAGCTGGACGAGCTCCAGCATGTCGTCGACCTGCTTCTTGACCGACTTGATGCCGCGCCGGCGCAGTCCGAAGGCGACGTTCTCCGTGATGTCGAGGTGCGGGAAGAGCGCGTAGCTCTGGAAGACCGTGTTGACAGGCCGCTTGTACGGGGGGAGGTCGGTGATGTCCCGGCCGCCGAGCGAGACGGTGCCGGTGGTGGCCTCCTCCAGGCCCGCGATCATGCGCAGGGTGGTGGTCTTGCCGCAGCCGGACGCGCCGAGCAGCGCGAAGAAGGAGCCCTGCGGGACGGTCAGATCGAGCGGTTGGACGGCGGCGAAGGAGCCGTACGTCTTGCTGATCCCGGTGAGGCGGACATCGCCGCCTGTCTGCTGCTGTGTCATGGATCGCAGTCCCAGTGGTGTCAGGGGGAGATCGGGGGAGGAAGGGCGTGGCGTCAGGCGCCGATGAGCTTGGCGAACTTCTCCTCGTACGCCGTCTCTTCCTCGGCGGTCAGGGACCGGAAGGCGTGCGAGGCGGACGCCATCTTCTTGTCCGGGAGAATCAGCGGGTTGTCGGCCATCGAACGGTCGATCTTCGCGAGTTCCTCGCGGACCCCGTCGACCGGGCAGACGAAGTTGATGTACGCGGCGAGCTCGGCGGCGACCGGTGGCCGGTAGTAGTGGTCGATGAGCTTCTCGGCGTTGGTCTTGTGCCGTGCCTTCACCGGAACCAGCATGTTGTCGCTGGATATGACGTAGCCCGCGGCGGGTATCGCGTACTTGACGTCCGGGTTGCCGGCCTGGAGCTGGATGATGTCGCCGGCCCAGGCGACGCAGGCGGCGATGTCGCCCTTGTCGAGATCCGCGGTGTAGTCGTTGCCGGTGAAACGGCGGATCTGGTTGCGGTCGACGCCCTTCTGGAGCCGGCCGATCGCGGCGTCGTAGTCGGCGTCGGTGAAGGCGCCGGGGTCCTTGCCCATGTCGAGCAGGGTCATGCCGATGGAGTCGCGCATCTCCGAGAGGAAGCTGACCCGGCCCTTGAGCCGGGGGTCGTCGAGCAGCTGGCTGACGGAGTCGATCCGGCGGCCGCCGGTCGCCTTGGAGTTGTAGGCGATGACGGTGGGGATCCCGGCCCAGGGGTAGGAGTAGGCGCGGCCGGGGTCCCAGTCCGGGGAGCGGAACTGGGCCGAGAGGTTGGCGTAGGCGTGCGGCAGGTTCGAGGGGTCGAGCTTCTGCGCCCAGCCGAGGCGGACGATGCGGGCGGCCAGCCAGTCCGTGACACAGATGATGTCGCGGCCGGTGTCCTGGCCGGCCGCGAGCTGCGGCTTGATCTTGCCGAAGAACTCGACGTTGTCGTTGATGTCCTCGGTGTACTTGACCTTGATTCCGGTCCGCTCGGTGAACTGCTCCGCGGTGGGCCGGTGCTTGCCGTCGTCGGTGACGTCCATGTACTCGGTCCAGTTGGAGAAGTTGACCTGCTTCTCCTTGGCCGAGTGGTCGTCGGAGGCCGCCGCGGCGTCCCCCTCCCGCTTCGCGGGAGGGATCCCGCACGCGCTCAGCGCGCCCAGTCCGCCGAGTGTGAGCGCGCCGGTACCGGAGGCGCGCAGCAGCGATCGGCGGGTGAGTGCTCCCCTGCCACTGGTCAGAGTGCGACGCACCGCGGCCAGCTGGGCCGCGGAGAGACGCTCGGGCTCGTACTGCTCCATGGACGTTGCCCTTTCGGGAGGGTGTGCGGCCGGACCGGCCGGGGTGGACCGTCCGTCACATGGGGGGCGGTCCTATCGGTCCCCGAAGATCGTGCGGTGCCAGTCCTTGCGGGCGACCGCGGTGTTGTCGTACATGACGTGCTTGACCTGCGTGTACTCCTCGAAGGAGTACGACGACATGTCCTTGCCGAAGCCGCTGGCCTTGTACCCGCCGTGCGGCATCTCGCTGATGATCGGAATGTGGTCGTTCACCCAGACGCAGCCCGCCTTGATCTCGCGGGTGGCGCGATTGGCCCGGTACAGGTCGCGGGTCCAGGCGGAGGCGGCGAGCCCGTAGGGGGTGTCGTTGGCCAGCGAGATGCCTTCGTCGTCGGTGTCGAAGGGCAGCACGACCAGGACCGGGCCGAAGATCTCGGACTGGACGATCTCGCTGTCCTGGGCCGCTCCGGCGATCAGGGTCGGCCGGTAGTAGGCGCCGTCGGCCAGTTCACCGCCGGGGGCCTCGCCACCGGTGACGACGGTGGCGTACGCGCGGGCGCGCTCGACGAATCCGGCGACCCGGTCGCGCTGGGCGTGGCTGATCAGCGGGCCGAGGTCGGTCCCCGGGGCGAACGGGTCACCGACCCGGACGGTCGCCATCAGCTCGGCGACGCCCCGCACGAAGGCGTCGTACAGCGGGCGCTGGACGTAGGCGCGGGTGGCCGCCGTGCAGTCCTGGCCGGTGTTGATGAGGGAGCCGGCGACCGCCCCGTTGACCGCGGCCTCCAGGTCGGCGTCGTCGAAGACCAGGAAGGGGGCCTTGCCGCCGAGTTCGAGGTGGAGGCGCTTGACGGTCGAGGTGGCGATCTCCGCGACCCGCTTGCCGACTGCGGTGGAGCCGGTGAAGGAGGTCATCACGACGTCGGGGTGGCCGACGAGGTGTTCACCGGCCTCCTTTCCGGCGCCGCTGACGATGTTGATCACGCCGTCCGGGATGCCGGCCTCGGTGGCCGCCCGCGCGAACATCAACGAGGTCAGCGGGGTGATCTCGGCGGGCTTCAGCACGATGGTGTTGCCCGCGGCGATGGCAGGGAGGACCTTCCAGGCAGCCATCTGGAGCGGGTAGTTCCAGGGGGCGATGGAGCCGATGACACCGATCGCCTCCCGCCGTACGTACGAGGTGTGGTCGCCGTCGTACTCGGCGGCGGACTTGCCCTCCAGATGGCGGGCGGCGCCCGCGAAGAACGAGGTGTTGTCCACCGTTCCGGGCACGTCGAACTCGGTGGACAGCTTGACCGGCTTGCCGCACTGGAGGGACTCGGCGTACGCGAAGTCGTCCGCCTGCTCGGCGAGGACGGCGGCGAAGCGGTGCATCGCCTCGGACCGCTCGGCCGGGGTGGCCCCCGACCAGCCGGGGAAGGCGGCGCGTGCGGCGGCGACCGCCGCGTCGACATCGGCGGTGCCCGCCAGCTCGTACGTGTAGACGGTCTTGCCCGTGGCCGGGTTCACCACGTCGTGGCTGCGTCCCGATGTGCCGGGTCGCAGTCTTCCCCCGATGTACTGCGCGCCGTCCGCGAAGCGGTCCTGTACCTGGAAGCTGTTACCCATCACGCTCTCCTCCGCCGCTGTCCCCGCAGAGCGGGGGCGGCGTAGCTTCTGCTCGATTTGAGTGCCGATCCTGGCAGAGGGGACCCCGCCCAACAAGTGATTCCGTTGTTGCCTTTTGGTTACGCAACGGAATCTGTCGACCATGTGTCGCGTCAGTGCGGAATTCCCCGTACGTAGTGTCAGTGGCGGATGCCAGACTCCCGTGTCATGGAACACATCGATGGCCTCGTGGCGCGGACCGGCCGGGGCGAGAGGGTGAAATACCTGAGGTTCTGGGGGCACCGGCCGCGCCCTGACGGCACGATCGGCGCGAGTTGCCTCAGTCAGTGGTGGCCGTCACCGTTCACGGTCGACGGGGTGACGTACGCGTCGGCCGAGCACTGGATGATGGCCGGCAAGGCGCGGCTGTTCGGTGACGCCGGGGCGGCGGAAGCGGCGGTGGCCGCGAAGAGCCCGGCCCAGGCGAAGAAGGTGGGACGGCTGGTCCGCGGTTTCGACGAGGCCGTCTGGGAGCGCGAGCGGTACGGGCTCGTGGTGGAGGGCAGCCGCCACAAGTTCGGCCAGGACCCGGCGCTGCGGGAGTTCCTGCTGGGCACGGGCGACCGGGTGCTGGTCGAGGCGAGCCCGATAGACCGGGTTTGGGGTATCGGGCTGGCGGCGGATGATCCGCGTGCGGAGGACCCGGCGGCCTGGCGGGGGCTGAATCTGCTCGGGTTCGCGCTGATGGACGCGCGGACCGGGCTGCGTGCCGCGGCGGGGGCGGAGGCGGGAACCGCATCGGGGACCCGGACGCCCCTATGAGACGGCCCGTGGGGCGGCGGGACGAATTCCCACCGCCCCACGGGCCACGCGCGCGACCGGGTCCGACGGCCGCAGCACGGCCGTCACACCGGCGACCGGCGTTACCGCGTCACACCGACGGCCGGGGAATCGACGACCAGCGAGGCCGACATCGGCTCGTAACTCGAGCCGCTGTCCTCGTCGAAGCGGTCGCTGGTGGCGGCCCAGATGAACAGCCCCAGGAACACGGCACTGACGGCGATGCCGATCGAGCCGAGGATGATGCCGGCGAGGGCCACTCCGCCGTTGTCGGCCTCGCCCCGGCTGACCCGGCCCCGGCCTATCAGACCGAATATCAGCGCGAGGACGCCGAGGATGACGCCGAGGCCGTACATGCAGAAGACGGCCACCGAGATGATGCCGAGCACCATGGAGGCGATCCCGAGCCCGTTCGCGGGCTGGGGCCCGCCCCAGACGGTCTGGCCGTAGCCGGGGTATCCCGGATAGCCGCCGTACTGCGGGGCCTGCGGGGCCGGGTAGCCGTACTGGCCGGCGGGCTGCTGGGGCGGCGCCGCCGGGTATCCGTACTGGCCGGCGTACGGCGGGGCCTGCTGACCCGGACCGTTCGGGCCGACCGGCGGTGGCGGCACGGCCTCCGGGCCGTACCAGCCGCCGGGTCCGGACGGCTGCCCCTGCTCAGGTGGGGCGCCGAAGCCTGCCGCGGGTACGGGTCCGTGTCCGGCGCCCGGCTGACCGCCGGCACCCTGCTGCCCGCCCGCGTCCGGCGCGGGGCCCGGTGCGGTGGCCGGCGTCGAGTTGACGGTCTGCTGGTCGTGGACGGCCGGCGGGCGGGCGTCCTCGGGGTTCTTCTTGTCCAGCGGCACCCTGTTGTCCGGCGGAGCCCACGGATCGCGCGGCACGGCCCCGTCCGCGGGCTGCTCTGTGTTGTCTGACATGGGCCTCCCCCATCGTGATGCCCGTCATGCTACGGCCAGCCCCGTCCTACGATGACTTCCGTCCCCTGCCCGGTTCCCACTGGTGTCCGGGCCCCGCACCACCCCCTGCCCCCCCCGGAGGATCCGATGACCGATCTGCACCCCTTCATCGCGGGGCTGCCCAAGGCCGAGCTCCATGTGCACCACGTCGGTTCGGCCTCGCCCCGCATCGTCGCCGAACTGGCCGCGCACCACCCCGACTCCAAGGTCCCCACCGCCCCCGAGGCGCTGGCCGACTACTTCACCTTCACGGACTTCGGCCACTTCATCGACGTCTACCTCTCGGTCGTGGACCTGGTCCGCACCCCGCAGGACGTCCGGCTGCTGACCTTCGAGGTCGCCCGCGACATGGCGCGGCAGAACATCCGTTACGCGGAACTGACCGTCACCCCCTTCTCCTCGACCCGCCGCGGCATTCCGGAGCAGGGCTTCATGGAGGCCATAGAGGACGCCCGCAAGGCGGCCGAGGCCGAGCTCGGGGTGGTGCTGCGCTGGTGCTTCGACATCCCCGGCGAGGCCGGACTCGAAGCCGCCGAGGAGACCACCCGGCTCGCCGTGGACCTGCGGCCGGAGGGGCTCGTCTCGTTCGGCCTCGGCGGCCCGGAGATCGGGGTGGACCGCCCGCAGTTCAAGCCCTACTTCGACCGTGCCATCGCCGCGGGCCTGCACTCCGTACCGCACGCCGGCGAGACCACCGGACCGCAGACGGTCTGGGACGCGCTGACCGCGCTGCGCGCCGAGCGCATCGGCCACGGCACCAGCTCCGTCCGTGACCCGAAGCTGCTGGCGCACCTCGCCGAGCACCGCATCGCCCTGGAGGTCTGCCCCACGTCGAACATCGCGACCCGCGCGGTGGCGGACATCGAGCGGCACCCGCTCCGGGAGATGGTGGAGGCCGGTGTGCTGGTCACGATCAACAGCGACGACCCGCCCATGTTCGGCACCGACCTCAACAGCGAGTACGGGGTGGCGGCCCGCCTCCTCGGCCTCGACGAGCGGGGGCTCGCCGCGCTCGCGAAGAACGCCGTCGAGGCGTCCTTCCTCGACCCGGCCGGCAAGCGCACGCTGTCCGACGAGATCGACACGTACACGACGAACTGGCTGGAGCGCGCCGGCCGGTGATCCCACGGTGGTGACAATGGCCCCATGGCCACCCCTGTCACCGCTGTCGCCCATCGCGGCGATCCGTACCGTGTCCGCGAGAACACCCTGCCCTCGATCCGCTCCGCCCTCGAACGGGGGGCGGACGCGGTCGAGATCGACGTCCGGGTCACCCGCGACGGCGTGCCGGTCCTGCTGCACGACGCCACTCTGAAGCGGCTGTGGGGCCATGACCTGCGGCTGGACCGGCTCACCCGGCAGGAGCTGACCGAGCTGACGGCAGGTGGCGTGCCGACCCTGCGCGAGGCGCTGCTCGCCGTCGGGGCGCACCGCGTCATGGTCGATCTGCCGGGCTCCACGCAGGACTCGGTGCGCAGGACCGTCGAGACGGTCCGGGAGTGCGGGGCCGGTGAGCGGGCCTACTACTGCGCGGGCCCGGAGACGATGCTGCGGGTACGGGCCGCCGATCCGTCCGCCGAGATCGCGATGACGTGGACGACCCTCGCACCGCCGCGGGCGGCCCTGCTGGAGGCGGTGCGGCCGCGCTGGCTGAACTACCGGTTCGGCCTGGTGAGCCGGGAGCTGACGGACCGCAACCACCGGGACGGGCTGCTGGTCTCGGCCTGGACGGCGGACACCGGGCGCACCATGCGCCGGCTGCTCCGCCACGGCGTGGACTCCATCACCACCAACCGGATCGATGTGCTGCACACCTTGATCGCCGGCTCCGCGGGAGACGCCGCCCCTTGATCGGTCCGGCATCATGGACGCACCTCATCGTCCCGATGCCAGGCCCGGTGCCAGAGGAGCAGACGTGTCCGACCCCCGCAGCAACTCCTTGTCCGCCCGTGTACGTTCCGATGTCGCCCACAACGCCCGGGTCTGGAACTACTGGCTCGGCGGCCGGGACCACTTCCCGGTGGACCGGGCCGTCGGCGACCGGGTCACCGCCATGTATCCGAGCATCGGCGAAGTGGCGCGGGCCGACCGGGCGTTCCTGGGCCGGGCGGTGCGGTATCTCGCCGGTGACGCGGGCATCGGCCAGTTCCTGGACATCGGTACCGGCCTGCCGACCGCGGAGAACACCCATGAGGTCGCCCAGCACACCGCGCCCGACGCCCGTGTCGTGTACGTCGACAACGACCCGATCGTCCTGGCGCACGCCCGCTCGCTGCTCACCAGCTCGCCGGAGGGCGCGACCGAGTACATCGACGCGGACGCCCGCCACCCCGAGCAGATCCTGCGGGCGGCCCGGCCGACGCTCGACCTGGAGCGGCCGGTCGCGGTGATGCTCCTGGGCATCCTCAACTTCGTCCTGGACCCGGACGAGGCGCTGCGCATCGTGCGGCAGCTGATGGACGCGGTGCCGTCGGGCAGCTATCTGGTCCTCACCCATCCCACCCTGGAGCTGGGCGGCGAGGGCAACGAGGCGGCGATGCGGTTCTGGAACGAGAACGCCACGCCCCCGATCACCGCCCGCGGCCGCTTCGAGTTCGCCGCGTTCCTGAGCGGTATGGACCTGGTGGAGCCGGGGATCGTCTCGTGCGCGCGCTGGCGGCCCGCGCCCGGCGGCGGCGGCGAGGTGGCCCAGTTCGGCGCGGTGGCGCGGAAGCGCTGACGTCCCGGCCGGGGCGCACGCGATGCCGTCAGGCCGCCCGGATCCGTGTCCCGGATCCGGGCGGCCCGGCGAAGCGGCGGAGCGTTACCGCCCGTGCCCGCTGCCCCGCTCCTCAGTGGCGGCCTGCGCCGCACCTGTGTCGATCACGAACTGCGATCCGGGTTCGACCAGGACGTCTCCGTCGCGCGAGCCGCTGATCGTCACATCGGTGAGCGTCGCGCTGCCCCGTGCGCCGCCCATGGCGAGGATGCCGGAGCCGTTGGGCGACCCGGAGATCGTCACATTGCTGATCCTGGCGTCCTGGACCGCGCCGCCGCCGGTCTTGAACTGGATACCGTCGTACGTCGAGTCCTGGATGTCGGTGTCACGGATCGTGACGCCCGGGATGTCGGAGCCCTGCGCGAACAGGGTGATCGCCCCGAACTCCTGGTCCTCGTTCCAGAACGCTCCGCCGGTGCGGTAGAGCCCGTTGTTCGCGATCAGTGTCTGCCCGGAGAAGGGCACCGGGTCGTGGTCGGTGGCCAGCATGATGCCGGGGTAGTTCATGGTGTCGTACACCAGGTTGTTCTCGATCTTGTTGCCGTAGCCGCCGTACACCGCGATGCCATTGGCCCGCCAGGGCAGCTGCACGGTGTTGTTGCCGAAGACGTTGTCGTGGCCGACGTCCACCGCGGGATCCTTGACGTACTTGCTCGCCCACACCGCCAGCGCGTCGTCCCCGGTGTTGCGGAAGGACGAGTCGGTGACGGAGGAGTCGTGGGTGCCGTTGGTGAAGTTGATGCCGTCCGCGTAGGTGTTGCGGATTCGCATCCCGCTGAATTCGAGTCCGTCACCGGGCCCCCACAGCTCCGGGATGTTGCTGTAGTCGCGGCCGACCCAGGTGGCGACGTTGGCGTGCTCGATCCACACATTGGTGATCTTGGTGTTCTTGCCGAAGCGGCCGTTGAGACCGACGCCGCCCTCGGCGTTGCCGTCGCCGCCCCGGATGGTGCCGGAGCCGAAGATCGCGATGTCCGAGATCTGGGTGTTGTCGTCGATGTCGAAGCCGAAGTTCCCCTCGTGCGGGTGGTTGATGCCGCCCGCGTCCTGCGGCGGGGTCAGGGTGTACAGCTGGGAGTGCCACATGCCGGCGCCGCGGATCGTGACGTCTCGGATACCGACCTGGTTGTACTGTCCGCGGTCCTGCGGGTCGTCGGTGAGGATCTTCTGTTCCTGACGCCACTGCCCGGCCGGGATCCACACGCAGTCGATCTCACCGTTCTGGTTGGCGGTGACGGCCGCCTGGATCGCGTCCGTGTCGTCGGTCCCGTCGTCGGGGGCCGCGCCGTACTCGGTGATCGAGGTGCACTCGGCGGGCTTGCTCGCGGGCGGCGCCACCTGCTCCAGGTCGACCAGGTCGACGACGTAGTACGCGGCGTCGTCACCGGCGTCCCGCTGGAGCCGGAAGGTGGTTCCCTCGGGGTAGGTCGTGTCGAGCAGGGCGTGCGACTCGTCGAACAGGCGCCGCGCGTCACCGCCGGGGGTGTTCGTCAGGCCTTCCGGCTCGTCCGTGCTGCCGTACAGCCAGCTGTGCTTGGACGACAGGTCCAGCTTCTGTACGAACGTGCCGTCGGCGTAGAGGCTCAGCGTCTTCTCCTGGCCGCCTCCGCCCGGCGCGTCGGGTATGGAGTTGCGGACGACGATGGAATTGGTGGAGCCGGTCGAAGTGAACTCCACGTACTGGCCGGTGGAGTCGAGGCGTACCGACTCGCGCCCCGAGGACTCGGTGGCGAAGTTGGTGTGCCCGAAGGTGCGCGTGGCGTCGGTCTCCAGCAGGGTGCCGTCGTAGGTGCCGTCCTCCGCCTCGTACTCGTCGTACGGGGACGCCGCGCCCCGGGCGGCGGCGGACGGCTCGGGTGCCACCGGCGCCGCCTGCGCGGCGGTCGGCAGCAGCCAGGCGGCGGTCAGTGCGGCGCCGAGCGTGACGGCGATGCTCCGCCGGGTCCAGTCTCTCCTTGTCACAGCGTGCGTTCCTCTCGATGTGGGGGGATTGCCGAGAACGTCCGTACGGGCTGGCGCTAGTTGCCGCTGTCCGGTTCGGGCCAGGCCGAGCAGTCGTCCCAGGTGGTGTCCCAGCCGGAGTTGCCGCCGCCGTCGGTGAGCGTGAAGGTGCCCGAGCCCTCGGGGTAGGCGCAGTTGTAGACACCGGCCGCACCGACCCCGGTGGCCGTGACGTCCGACAGCGTCACCGCGCCGGGCGTCTCGGCCTGGACGACGACCGTGCCGACCCCGTCGACGGCCGACCCGTCGACGGTGACGTTCTCGACGGCCTGGCCGGTGCCGCCGCCCGAGACGAACTCGTAGGCGCTGTAGGGGCTGTCCTTGATGGTGGTGTCGGTGATGTTCACGTTCGCCCCGATGGCGCTGTCGTACGCGTCCACGCGCAGCGCACCCATCGGGTGACCCCAGTTGGGGTTGACGGCCCCGGTGCGTACGAGGGTGTTCCCGGAGACCGTGATGGTGCCGCCGAGGGGGAAGAACGGGTCGGCGAACTTCTGGTTGGAGATGGCGATACCGCTGCCGAGGGCATTGGTGTCGCTGATCAGGTTGTCCTTGACGCTGATGTCGCTGCCGCCGTAGATGGCGATGCCGTTCGCCAGGTTGGGCTGGGAGATGGTGTTGTTCGCGAAGGCGGAGTCGGTGTCGGCGGCGTTCAGCGACCACATCGCGAGCGAGTCGTCGCCCTGGTTGCGCAGGAAGTTGTTGCGCACCTGCACGCCGTGGGCGCTGCCGTTGAGGTTCAGGCCGTCCGCGGTGGTGTCGAGGATCCGGTTGTTCTCGACGACCAGGTTGTCGTTGTCGCCGGTCAGCCAGAGGCCGACCTTGAGGTGCTGCAGCCACATGCCGCTGACCCGGGAGTCCGGGCCGAGGGATCCGTTGACGAAGTTGTCCGGATTGCTGTCGACCCGCTCGGTGACCTCACCGATGACCGCGAAGTCCTTGATGGTGACCTTGCCGGCGGAGCCGCTCTGGTTGATGAACCGTGAGGCGTGCACGACCGAGTGCCAGCTCCCGGCGCCCTGGATCGTCACGTTCTCGACACCGCTCAGCTCGGAGTCCAGCTTGAAGTCGCCCGCCGGGATCCACACGGTGCCGCCGGCGGCCCTGGCCTCGGTGATCGCGTCGCGGAAGGCCTGCGTGGAGTCCTGCTGTCCGGTGGCGTCGGCGCCCTTGTCGACGACGGAGACCGCGCCCGACGGCTCGGTGGCGGGCTCGCCGACCTGCTCGAAGTCGGCGACGTCGACGGTGACCTCGGTGGAGGCGGCCTCCAGCTTCACCTTGTCGCCCGCCTGCACGTCGCGGCCGAGGAGGAGGCGGGCGTTGTCGAAGAGGTGATGGGTCTTGGCGCCGGCGATCCAGGGGGTGTCGACGTAGCTGTACTTGGAGGTGACGGCCAGGGACGCGTCGAGCTTGGTGCCATTGACGTAGACGGCGAGTGAACCGCTCTGCCCGTCGGGCACGTTGTAGGCGACGTTCACCGCGTTGGCCGCCCTGTCGAGGGTGAACTCCACGCTCTGCCCGCTGTCCAGGCGCACCGCCTGCCGGCCCGAGGCCTCGGAGGCAAGAGTGCCCTGGGTGTAATCGGGGCCGATCTTCTGACCGGTGGTGGAGGCGGACTCCGCCTCGGCGGAGCTGAAGGGAAGGGTGGCGCCTGCCGCGGCCGCCGCCCTGGGCACCGGGGCCTGCTGCGCGGAGGCCTGACCGGTGACGCCGATGACGGTGCCCACGAGGGCGACCGCGACGGCAAGGACGTACGAACTACGTGTGGGGGATGACGTGCTCATGACACTCCAGTTCTTCTGTGACTGCGCTTCCTGATGGGTGAGCTGGGGGGAGAGGGAAGCGCCTGACACTCAAGCATCACGGACACATGAACACAAGATGTCGCTCAGATATTGAAAATTTTTGACAGCACAGTGAAACAACCAACTGGTACGGAGGCGCAGGGTGGGGCGGGCCGGCGGAAAGAGCCGTGCCGGCCCACAACGAAACGGCACCACGCGCATTCCGCGTGGTGCCGTTAAACCTCGGCTGCGCCCAGAGAAAGCCCTCGTCACAGGCGACCGGGGCAGGACCTCACAGGCCGACTATGGAGTTCCACTTCTTGGCGAACTCGGTGCGCTCCTCGGACGTGATGTCGCGGGCGATGGCGAGCCGTTTGCGCATGGCGTCGTCGGGGAAGATCAGCGGGTCCTCGGCGAGCGCGGCGGTCTCCTCGTCCTTGGAGGAGGCCAGTACGTCGCGGGCGGCCGGGACCGGGCAGACGTAGTTGACCCAGGTCGCCAGTTCGGCGGCCACCTCGGGCTCGTAGTAGTAGTCGATGATCCTCTCGGCGTTGCGCTTGTGGTGGGCGAGGTTGGGGATCATGAGCGATTCCGCCCAGAGCTCGGCCCCCTCCTCGGGCACCACGAACTCGATCTCCGGGTTGTCCGCCTGGAGCTGGATGACATCGCCCGAGTAGGCCTGGCAGGCGAGCACATCGCCGGTGGAGAGGTCCTTGATGTAGTCGTTGCCGGTGAAGCGTCGGATGTGCTTCGTCTTCACCAGCTTCTCCACCTGGTCGCAGATGTCGTAGAAGTCGTCGCGCTTCCAGCGGGTGATGTCGACGCCGTTGCCCTGCATCAGCAGGGCGAAGGACTCATCGAGCCCGGAGAGCAGCGTCACCTTCCCGCGCAGGTCGTGCGCCCACAGGTCGCTCAGGTGCCGGATCTCGCGGCCGAGCCTCTTGCGGTTGTACGCGATACCGGTGATCCCGGACTGCCAGGGCACGCTGTGGGTGCGGCCCTTGTCGAAGGCGGGCGAGCGCAGCTGCGGATCGAGGTACTTCGCCACATTGGGCTGCTTGGCCCGGTCCATCTCCTGGACCCAGCCGAGCCGGACGAACCGGGCGGCCATCCAGTCGCTGATGACGATGAGGTCGCGCCCGGTCTGCTGGTGGTTCATCAGCGCGGGGCTGATCTTCCCGAAGAACTCGTCGTTGTCGTTGATCTCCTCGGTGTACGTGACGGAGATCCCGGTGCGTTTGCTGAAGGCGTCCAGGGTGGGCCGCTTCGACTGTTTCCTGTCATCGGTGTCGATGTAGAGCGGCCAGTTGGCGAAGTGCAGGGTGTGGTCGTCGGCGGAGGAGTCGCGTCCGGCACGGTCACCGGGCTTCACATAGGCGGCGGGCACTCCGCAGCCGGCCAGCGTGGCACCGGCTGCCCCCGCCCCGAGGGCGCGGAGCACGGACCGGCGGGACATGGGGTTCTTCGGGATTGCTCGCACCTGCGCAGGATGCCGGTCGGCGGGTGCCGCGGGCAATGGACCAACCGTCCAGCGGTGGCCGCCCACCGCGCACACCCTGTCGATGCCGGGAGGGTCCGGGAGCACGGATGCGGCCCCGGGCGGGAGCCCGGGGCCGCATCCGTACGGGTCGCCGCGGCGGTCAGCCGTCGAGCGAGGTCATCACGTGCTTGATCCGGGTGTAGTCCTCGAAGCCGTAGGCGGAGAGGTCCTTGCCGTAGCCGGACTTCTTGAATCCGCCGTGCGGCATCTCGGCGACGAGCGGGATGTGGGTGTTGATCCACACACAGCCGAAGTCGAGGTTCTTGGACATCCGCATGGCGCGGCCGTGGTCCTTGGTCCACACCGAAGAGGCCAGGGCGTACTCGACGCCGTTCGCCCACTCCAGCGCCTGTGCCTCGTCCCTGAACGACTGAACGGTGATGACCGGGCCGAAGACCTCGTGCTGGATGATCTCGTCGTCCTGCTTGAGGCCGGAGACGACGGTGGGGGCGTAGAAGTAGCCCTTCTCGCCGACCCGGTGGCCGCCCGCCTCGACCTTGGCGTGGGCGGGGAGCCGCTCGATGAAGCCGCTGACCTGGGCGAGCTGGTTGGCGTTGTTGAGCGGGCCGTAGAGCACGTCCTCGTCGTCCGGCTGCCCGGTCTTCGTGTCGGCCGCCGCCTTGGCCAGCGCGGTGACGAACTCGTCGTGAATGGACTCGTGGACCAGGACGCGGGTCGCAGCCGTGCAGTCCTGCCCGGCGTTGAAGTAGCCGGCGACCGAGATGTCCTCGACGGCCTTGGCGATGTCGGTGTCCTCGAACACGACGACCGGCGCCTTGCCGCCGAGCTCCAGGTGGACCCGCTTGACGTCCTTGGCGGCGGACTCGGCGACCTGCATGCCGGCCCGTACCGAACCGGTGATGGAGGCCATCGCCGGGGTCTTGTGCTCCACCATCGCGCGGCCGGTGTCCCGGTCGCCGCAGATGACGTTGAAGACACCCTTGGGCACGATCTGCCCGATGATCTCGGCGATCAGCACGGTGGACGCCGGGGTGGTGTCGGACGGCTTGATGACGACGGTGTTGCCCGCGGCGAGCGCCGGGGCGAACTTCCAGACGGCCATCATCATCGGGTAGTTCCACGGCGCGACCTGGGCGCAGACACCGACCGGCTCGCGGCGGACGATGGAGGTGAGCCCCTCCATGTACTCCCCGGCCGAGCGGCCCTCCAGCAGCCGGGCGGCACCCGCGAAGAAGCGGATCTGGTCGACCATCGGCGGGATTTCCTCGGTACGGGTGAGCCCGACCGGCTTGCCGGTGTTCTCGGACTCGGCCGCGATGAGGTCCTCGGCGCGCTCCTCGAAGGCGTCCGCGATCTTCAGCAGGGCGCGCTGGCGTTCGGCGGGGGTGGCGTCCCGCCAGGCGGGGAAGGCCGCGGCGGCGGCTTCCATGGCGGCATCGACGTCGGCACCGCCGGAGAGCGGCGAGGTCGCGTAGACCTCTTCCGTCACCGGGTTGACCACGTCGATGGTCCGCCCGTCGGCGGCGTCACGGAACTCTCCGTTGATGTAGTTGCGCAGACGGCGCACCTCGGTGGTCACAGCCGGCCCTCCTGCTCTGAAGTCCAATGGGTGAGACGCCCAGCGTAGTCGCTCGGGTAACGCTTTCGACATACCCAACCGCCGCGAACTTCGGATTCAGTGATATTCAAGCCCCTCAACAACGAATTTCATCGATTGAGGGTTGCGAGACAGACGAGTCCCGGTGCACAGTGACTCCGTGGCCAGTCGCAGCGCAGACTCCAGGACCGGGAACGGATCGTCCTCAACGGTCGATGCCGTGTCCCTCGCGATCATCGAGCAGCTCCAGGAGGACGGGCGTCGTCCGTACGCCGCGATCGGCAAGGCCGTCGGCCTCTCCGAGGCGGCCGTGCGCCAGCGCGTCCAGAAGCTGCTCGACCAGGGCGTGATGCAGATCGTCGCCGTCACCGACCCGCTCACCGTGGGATTCAGACGGCAGGCGATGGTCGGGATCAACGTCGAGGGCGACCTCGATCCCGTCGCGGAGGCCCTGTCGGCCATGACCGAGTGCGAGTACGTGGTGATGACCGCGGGCTCCTTCGACCTGATGGTGGAGATCGTCTGCGAGGACGACGACCACCTGCTGGAGACGATCAGCAAACGCATCCGGGCCATTCCCGGTGTGCGCTCCACCGAGAGCTTCGTCTACCTCAAGCTCAAGAAGCAGACCTATATGTGGGGAACCCGATAGCCGTGAGCAAGGACCTCAGCCGGACCGCGTACGACCACCTGTGGATGCACTTCACCCGCATGTCGGACTACGAGAACGCGCCCGTTCCCACCATCGTGCGTGGCGAGGGCACCTACATCTTCGACGACCAGGGCAAGCGCTACCTCGACGGCCTGTCCGGCCTGTTCGTGGTGAACGCCGGTCACGGACGTCACGAGCTCGCCGAGGCCGCGTACAAGCAGGCGCAGGAGCTGGCCTTCTTCCCGGTGTGGTCCTACGCCCACCCGAAGGCCGTCGAGCTGGCCGAGCGCCTCGCCGACTACGCCCCGGGTGACCTCAACAAGGTCTTCTTCACCACCGGTGGCGGCGAGGCCGTCGAGACCGCGTGGAAGCTGGCGAAGCAGTACTTCAAGCTCACGGGCAAGCCGACCAAGTACAAGGTCATCTCGCGTGCGGTCGCCTACCACGGCACCCCGCAGGGCGCCCTGTCCATCACCGGTCTGCCGGCCCTCAAGGCCCCCTTCGAACCGCTGGTCCCCGGCGCGCACAAGGTGCCGAACACCAACATCTACCGCGCCCCGCTCTTCGGCGACGACCCGGTGGCCTTCGGCCGCTGGGCCGCCGACCAGATCGAGCAGGAGATCCTCTTCGAGGGCGCGGACACCGTCGCCGCCGTCTTCCTGGAGCCCGTGCAGAACGCGGGCGGCTGCTTCCCGCCCCCGCCCGGCTACTTCCAGCGCGTCCGCGAGATCTGCGACAAGTACGACGTGCTGCTCGTCTCCGACGAGGTCATCTGCGCCTTCGGCCGGCTCGGCACGATGTTCGCCTGCGACAAGTTCGACTACGTGCCGGACATGATCACCTGCGCCAAGGGCATGACCTCGGGCTACTCGCCGATCGGTGCCTGCATCATCTCGGACAGGCTCGCCCAGCCGTTCTACGAGGGTGACAACACCTTCCTGCACGGCTACACCTTCGGCGGCCACCCGGTCTCCGCGGCGGTCGGCCTCGCCAACCTCGACATCTTCGAGCGCGAGGGCCTCAACCAGCACGTCCTCGACAACGAGAACGCGTTCTTCACCACCCTGCAGAAGCTGCACGACCTGCCGATCGTCGGCGACGTCCGCGGCAACGGCTTCTTCTACGGCATCGAGCTGGTGAAGGACAAGGTCACCAAGGAGACGTTCACCGACGAGGAGACCGAGCGCGTCCTGTACGGCTTCCTCTCCAAGGCGCTGTACGACAACGGCCTGTACTGCCGGGCCGACGACCGCGGCGACCCGGTCGTCCAGCTCGCCCCGCCGCTGATCTCCGACCAGTCCACGTTCGACGAGATCGAGTCCATCCTGCGGTCCGTGCTGACGGAGGCCTGGACGAAGCTCTGACCGACGGCTCGGCCGGCTGATCGACCGAGCTCGGCTTGACCACCGCTTGACCGTCCCCCGACGGTCCTCCAGCGGTCATCTCATACGGTCCACGCGGCCCGGATGCGCCCAATCGAGTGGGAAGAGGCGCACCCGGGCCGCGTGCTGTGCGCACACCGCGGTCCGAATCCCTACGGTGCCGAGTGACCGATCGGCCCCCTCTTCGTTCCCCCGTACGGGGGAACGGGATATCTGATCTGAACCGAGGTGTACGCCATGGTGGCCCCGCCGGACAACGACGTGATCTGGGCGCGCTCCCTGCACCACTCCCACAACGGCTCACCCGCGCTCGGCGGGGTGTCCCTGGGGATCCGCGACGGCGAGATCCTCGCCGTGACGGGCCCGCGCGGCAGTGGCAAGACCACGCTGCTGCACTGCCTGTCCGGCCAACTGGTGCCCACCCAGGGGGAGGTGTGGTTCAACAGCGTCCCCGTCCACACCATGGGACCCCGGCTGCGCGAACGGCTGCGCCGCGACAAGTTCGGCTGGATCGCCCCCGAGCCCCAGCTCGTCCCGGAGCTGACCACCTGGGAGAACACCGCCCTCCCGCTGCTGCTGCGCGGCGTCTCGCACCGGGAGGCCAAGAAGTCCGCCATGGAGTGGCTGGAGCGCCTCGACATCGGCATGTGCGCCAGGAAGCGGCCGCACACCCTCCAGCAGAGCCAGCGGCAGCGGATCGCGGTGGCCCGCGCGCTGGCCACCGCCCCCGCGGTGATCTTCGCCGACGAGCCGACCGCGACCCTCCACCGCACCGACCGCACCCATGTGCTGCGCACCCTGACGAGCGCGGCCCGCTCGCACGGCATCACGGTGGTCCTCGCCACGCACGACGCGGAGATCGCCGCCCTCGCCGACCGTGCGGTGCCGCTGCTGGACGGGCGCCGGGTCGCCACGGTCGCCCTGCCGGCCGCAACCGACACGGAGGGCCGCGCGGCGTGCTCGCTCTCCGTCTAGCCCGCGGTTCCCATCCGCTGGTCCTGATGCGGCGGCTGCTGGTCGCGGCCGCCTCCGCCGGGGTCGGCTTCCTCCTGCTGTGCACCCTGGGCTACGCCTCCGGGCACCCGGCGCACTCCGCCGGTTCCGTGCTGCGCCTGCTGTGGTGCTTCGTACCGCTGGCCGCCGCCGTGCAGTTCGCGGTCGCGGTCGCCCGGACCGACCCGAGCACCCGCCCGCGCGCCGGGCTGTCCGCCGTGGGCCTCGGGCCGGTCCGGCTCAGTGTGCTGGCCGCCGTCTCCACCGCGGTCTCGTGCACCCTGGGCTCCGTGGTGGCGCTGCTCTTCTTCCTCCATCTGCGCGGTGATCTGTCGGGGCTGCCGTTCGACGGCGCGGCGGCCGGGCTGCTGGGCGCGGAGGCGTCGCTGCCGCTGGCCGCCGTCCTGGTCCTGCTGACCCTGGTGCCCGCGGCGGCGGCGACGGCGAGCGCGCTGGCGCTGCGCACCAGGCCGGCGCGGGCGGCGGGCGTGCAGGACGGTTCGCGGGACCTGCTGCCCGAGGAGCAGGTCCCGGCCCCGGCCGCCCCGCCGACCGGGCTGCCGTGGGGCGTGGCCCTGACGGCCGCCGGTCTCGCGGTCGAGGCGTACGCGAGCCGCGGTTCGTCGGGCAGCGCGTTCCCGCTCCCCGGAAAGCTCGACTCCACTCCGGTCTGGGTCCTGGTGGGGTGGACGCTGACGGCGGTCGGCCTCGCCACGGCCGGCCCCGGGCTGACCCATCTCGCCGGGCGGCTGCTCCAGGCGGTGCGCCCCGGGGCCGTACGGCTGCTGGCGGGGCGGGTGCTGATGGACGAGGCACGCCGGATCGGCCGGCCGCTGGGCGTCGTCTGCGCGGTGCTCTCGGCCGTCATCGCCGCGTTCGCGCTGTACGGGACGGGCCCCAGGCCCTTCGGACCGCTCACCGCGCTCGGCGCCGTGCTCGTCATCGGCTGCACGACGGCGACGCTGCTGACCTCGGCACTGGAGGCGAAGCAGGCCCGCACGGAAACGGCGCGTGCACTGCTGCGGCTCGGCGCCCCGGCCTCGGCGCTGCGGGCCGCGACGGCGCTGCGCGCGGCCGTGCTGCTCCTCGTCTTCGCCCCACTGACCTGGGCGATCGCCGAGCTGGCCGCTCTCCCGCTGACCCCCTGAGCGGCTGAACGGATGAGCGGCCGCCATCGGGGCGCCCGCCCCGCCGGTCCGTGGCATGAGGCCGTGGAGAACCCGGACGAGAGCAGGGTGGTCGGCGTGATGGGCGGCCACGCGACGGCCCGCGGCAGCGCCGCCTGCACGGCCGCGGCCCGCCTCGGCCGGACCGGCAGCACCGCCGGCCGCTCGTACGCCCGTGGGCGGTGGCCACGATCCGCCGCACCCCGGCGTCCCGGCGCAGCCGGCGACCCGCGGAGCCCCTCACCGCACGGCGGGCAGTACGACGCTCTCCGACGCGTCGAAGGTGACGCCGACCCGTGCGCCCTCCTCCGGTGTGGCGCGCAGGGCGCACTCGGCGTCCAGGGCCGGGCCGTGCTCCGGCCTCAGTGTCACGGCGACGTGGTTGCCGCGGAAGGTGCGGGCGCCGACGGTGCAGCGCAGGCCGTCCTCCGGGGCGCCGATCAGGACTCCGGCCGGGCGCACCAGCAGATCGCAGGCCCCCTGCGGCGATCCCGCGGGCACCGGCACCTTGCCCCAGTCCGTATCGGCGGCCTCGCCGGTGACCGTCGCCTCCACCACGTTGTCGAAGCCGAGGAAGCGGGCGACGAAGGCCGATGCGGGACGCTGCCAGACCTCCAGGGGGGTTCCCACCTGGGCGATGCGTCCGTCGCGCATCACGACGACGCGGTCGGCCAGTGCGAAGGCCTCACCCTGGTCGTGGGTGACGGCGAGCACGGTCGTGCCCAGCCGGCCGAACAGCGTGCGCAGTTCGACGACGAGGCGTTCGCGCAGGCTGCGGTCCAGCTGACCGAGGGGTTCGTCCAGCATCAGCAGCTTGGGCCGGGGGGCGAGCGCCCGTGCGAGGGCGACGCGCTGCTGCTCGCCGCCGGAGAGCGCGGCGACGGCCCGCCGTTCGGCGCCGGGCAGCCCCACCAGATCGAGGAGTTCGGCGACCTTGCGGTCCTGCTCGCTCCGGCTTACGCCGTGCATCCGCAGCCCGAAGGCGACGTTGGCACCGACGTCGCGGTGCGGGAAGAGCTGGTGGTCCTGGAACATCAGGCCGAGCCCGCGCCGGTGCACGGGCACCCCGGCCTGGTCCGCCCCGTCGAGCAGTACCCGCCCGCCGTCCGGATGCTGGAGTCCGGCGACCACCCGCAGCAAGGTCGACTTCCCGCTGCCGCTCGGCCCCAGCACACAGACGATCTCGTGCTCGGCGACCTCCAGGTCCACCGCGTCCAGCGCCGCCCGGTCACCGAAGCGCACGGTGGCCGATTCGAGTGTCAGCATCCCTAGAACTCCCCGGATCGATCGGTGCGGATACGTTCGAGCAGCAGCAGCGACACCGCGCACACGAGCATCAGAATGGTGCTGAGGGCCATCGCCTGGCCGTAGTTGAGATCCCCGGACCGCCCCAGCAGCCGTGCCACGGCGACCGGGAGCGTCGGGTTGTCGGGCCGCGCGATGAACACCGTGGCGCCGAACTCGCCGAGCGAAACGGCGAACGCGAAGCCCGCCGCGACCAGCAGCGCCCGGCGCACCAGCGGCAGATCCACCTCGCGCCAGGCCCGCAGCGGCGAGGCGCCGAGCACCGCGGCCGCCTCGCGCAGCCGCCCGTCCACCGCGCGCAGGACCGGCAGCATGGTCCGTACGACGAACGGCACCCCGACCAGTGCCTGGGCGAGCGGCACCAGGATCCAGGAGGTCCGCAGATCGAGCGGCGGCTTGTCCAGGGTGATCAGGAATCCGAAGCCGACGGTGACGGCGGAGACCCCGAGTGGCAGCATCAGAAGGGCGTCGAAACCCCTGACCAGCCGGCCGGCCCGTCTGGTCAGAGCCGCCGCGGCCAGTCCCCCGACGACCAGCGCGATGACGGTCGCGACCAGCGCGTAGCGCAGCGAGTTCCCGATCGCTTCGATAGGGGCGACCAGGAACGTACCGCTGTTCGCATCCGCCGATCCCAGCGCCCGGTAGTAGTCGAGGCCGTGGCCGCCGGACACGTCGAGCGAGCGCTCCACCAGTACGCCGAGCGGCAGCAGGATCAGTACCAGCACGGTCAGCAGGACGCCCCCGAGCAGCGCCCACTGGCCCGCGCCGCGCGGCCTGCGGGCGGTCTGCGCCGGGTCGACGAGCTTCAGCGCGGTCTCCCTGCGCCGTACGGTCCAGGCGTGCAGGGCGAGGATGGCGCCGACCGCGGCGAACTGCACAAGCGTCAGCACGGCCGCCGTGGGCAGGGCGAGCAGCTGCGCGGTCTGGCGGTAGATCTCCACCTCCAGCGTGGAGAATCCGGGGCCGCCGAGGATCTGGACGACGCCGAAGGAGGTGAAGGTGAAGAGGAAGACCATCAGCGCCGCGGCGGCCACGGCGGGGCCGAGCGCCGGAAGGGTGACCCGCCGCCAGGCGGCGAACCGTCCGGCGCCGAGGACGCGGGCGGCCTCCTCCTGCCGCGGGTCGAGCTGCGACCACAGTCCGCCGACGGTGCGCACGACGACCGCGTAGTTGAAGAAGACATGGGCCAGCAGGATCGCCCACACGGTGGTGTCGAGCCGTACGCCCCACAGCCCGTCGAGGAAGCCGCCGCGCCCCAGCAACGCGAGGAACGCGGTGCCCACGACGACGGTCGGCAGGACGAAGGGCACCGTGACGATCGCCCGCAGCAGTTGCTTGCCCGGGAAGTCGAACCGGGCGAACACATAGGCGCCCGGCAGTGCGATCAGCAGGGTCAGCGCGGTCGAGGCGAGCGCCTGCCAGAGGGTGAACCAGAGGACGTCCAGGATGTCGGGCCGGCTCAGCACCTCGCCGAACCGGCCGAACTGCCAGACACCGTCGGCCTTGAGCCCCCGCCCGACGATCGCGGCGACGGGGTAGGCGAAGAACACCGCGAAGAAGGCGACGGGCACGGCCATCAGACCGAGCCGCACCGCGCTCCCGCGCCGTGACCGGGTACGTGCGGCCTTCCCGCGCGCGCCCTGTCCGCGTACGGGAGTCCTCGCTACTTCACTACGAGCGAGGACCATGACTGGACCCACTGCTCACGGTTCTTGGCGATGGTGTCGGGGGCGACGGTCGCCGGCTTGTCCGAGGTGGCCCCGAACTTCGTGAAGAGTTCCGGCACCTTCGCGCCCTTGGTGACCGGGCTGACGAACATGTTGAGCGGCATGTCCTCCTGGAACTTCTTCCCGATCAGGAAGTCCAGCAAGGCCTTGCCGCCCGCCTCGTTCTTCGCGCCGTCGAGCAGACCGGCGAACTCGATCTGCCGGAAGCACGTCCCGGTGGCGACCCCGGTCGGGGCCGACTTGGGCTGCGGGTCCGCGTACAGGACCTCGACGGGCGGGCTGGAGGCGTAACTGACGACGAGCGGACGGTCGGCCTTGGCCTTCCTGCCGCCCGCGGAGCCGGAGAACTCCTCGTTGTACGCCTGCTCCCAGCCGTCGACGACCTTGACGCCGTTGCTCTTCAGCTTCTTCCAGTAGTCCTGGTAGCCGTCCTCGCCGTAGGTGGCGACGGTGCCGAGGAGGAAGCCGAGGCCGGGCGATGAGGTCGCGGCGTTCTCGGTGACGAGGAGGTTCTTGTACGCGGGCTTCGCCAGGTCGTCGAAGGACTTCGGCGGCGCGAGCTTCTTGTCGGCGAAGTACTTCTTGTCGTAGTTGACGCAGATGTCGCCGGTGTCGACCGGGGTGACCCGGTGCTTTCCGGCGTCCAGCTGGACGTCGGACGCCACCTGGTCGAGGCCCTTGGCCGCGTACGGCGTGAAGAGACCGTTGTCGAGGGCCCGCGACAGCAGGGTGTTGTCGACGCCGAAGAACACGTCACCGCGCGGCGATCCCTTGGTCAGGATCTCCTGGTTGAGGGCGGCGCCCGCGTCCCCGCTCTTCAGCACCTTGACCGTGTAACCGGACTCCCGGGTGAACTCCTTCAGCACGCCCTTGGACGCGTTGAAGGAGTCGTGGCTGACGAGGGTGACGGTCTTGGAGCCGGTGCCCTTGGTGCCGGCGGAGCCGGACGACGAGTCGTCGGAGCTGCCGCAGCCGGCGAGCGCGGTGGCGCCGATCGCAGCGGCGACGGCCGACACCGCGATCTTCTTGGTGGTGCTCATGTGATTCCTCCTGGGGGTGACCAGGAAGAGACGCGGCCCCGCCCGCGCCGGATGGGAACCGGAAGCGGGCAGGGCGCAACAGCTTGAGTAAGGTCCGAACTTCCTACCCGGAATGACCCGGGCGAGGTTCAGAGGGTCTGCGGCCAACCAGTTTCTGGCTGCCGCACTCTCAGCGCTGTGGCGCTCCCCTGTCGGAATATGAAGTTGAATTCACGCCCAGGCTACACGGCCGGTTTCGGCCGCAGAGCCCGCCCCGGAGTCCGGCCGGCGGGGCCTCGCGGACGCCGCCTCAGCGCTCGGATGCCGCCAGCTGCCCGCAGGCGCCGTCGATCTCCTGGCCCCGGGTGTCGCGGACGGTCACCGGTACCCCGTGGGCGGCGATGGCCTCGACGAACGCCTTCTCGTCCTCGGGCCGCGAGGCGGTCCACTTCGAGCCGGGCGTCGGGTTCAGCGGGATCAGGTTGACGTGTACCCGCTTACCCTTGAGGAGCCGGCCCAGCCGGTCGCCCCGCCAGGCCTGGTCGTTGATGTCACGGATCAGCGCGTACTCGATGGAGATACGGCGACCGGACTTCTCCGCGTACTCCCAGGCCGCGTCCAGCACCTCGCGCACCTTCCACCGGGTGTTCACCGGTACGAGGGTGTCGCGCAGCTCGTCGTCCGGGGCGTGCAGCGAGACGGCGAGACGGCACTTGAAGCCCTCGTCGGCGAAGCGCAGCATCGCCGGCACCAGGCCGACGGTCGAGACGGTGATCCCGCGCTGCGACAGTCCCAGCCCGTCGGGCTCGGGGTCGGTCAGCCGGCGGATGGACCCGACCACCCGCTTGTAGTTGGCGAGCGGCTCGCCCATGCCCATGAAGACGATGTTGGAGAGCCGCGCCGGGCCCCCCGGGACCTCGCCGTCGCGCAGGGCCCGCATGCCGTCCACGATCTGGTGGACGATCTCCGCCGTGGAGAGGTTGCGGTCGAGACCGGCTTGCCCGGTGGCGCAGAACGGGCAGTTCATCCCGCATCCCGCCTGCGAGGAGATGCACATGGTGACCCGCTCGGGGTAGCGCATCAGGACGGACTCGACCAGCGTCCCGTCGTGCAGCTTCCACAGCGTCTTGCGGGTGGTGTCGTCGTCGCAGCTGATGTGCCGGACCACGGACATCAGGTCGGGGAACAGCGCCTCGGCTAGCTTTTCCCGCGACGCGGCCGGAATGTTGTTCCACTCCGACGGGTCGTGCGCGTACCGCGCGAAGTAGTGCTGCGAGAGCTGCTGGGCGCGGAAGGGCTTCTCGCCGGTCGCGGCGACGGCCTCCTTGCGCTCGGCGGGCGTGAGGTCGGCGAGGTGCCGCGGCGGCCTCTTGGCTCCGCGGGGCGCGACGAAAGTGAGTTCTCCGGGCTTAGGCATGGTTCCTCCAGTGTTACAGACAGGCCGTGGTCATAGAGACATCTGCCAGCTCAGAGGCAGTGAGGGGGTGGCGGTCCCGGTTGTCGTTAGTCGTCATCAGTCGATGTCGGCGGCCCTTTGACGGCCCACAGACGGCCCAGAGCGCCGTTGGGATCGTGACCGATCGCACGACGAACAGGAGGTGCTCGCGGCCGCCCACAGCGGCCTAGAATCGAATGCGTGTCCGATAACTTCTCTCGTCTGGAACGCCTGCGCATCGTGCGCGAGTGGCAGGCGTTCCAGCTAGGGCGAACCGATCGCACCATCGCCGAGCTGGAAGAACGCGATGCTGCGGCCGCCAGAGCTGCGCGCGTGCTGCCACCGCCAGCACCTAGATGGAAGCTCTCCGTACTGCGCGCCAGCGGTGGCGCCCAGGCCGACGCAGTTCGTACGGGCGACTGCGGCATGAGCGGCAAGAGGACACAGGCGATGACCCGAGAGCAGGCCCTGCGCGCGCTGACGGAGGACGGCATCACGGCCTGCCCG
The DNA here is from genome assembly GCF_055587045.1 of Streptomyces sp. NPDC048671. Lineage (NCBI taxonomy): Bacteria > Bacillati > Actinomycetota > Actinomycetes > Kitasatosporales > Streptomycetaceae > Streptomyces > Streptomyces sp. NPDC048671. Next base: position 104,138 of record NZ_JBVJHB010000014.1, read on the forward strand.
TATTGCCGGCCAGACAGAGAACTCGGAGTGCTTTGAACCACTACCCATCGGAGCCTGGTGACCCTGACCGGACCCACCGATCGTCGTCCATCGCGCGTGGCCGGTGGTTGACGAGTGCACACCCAGCCTGAGGTGGCAGGTCTCGCTCGCGGCGACGACGTAGTCGAGTTCCTACGCCAAGCGTCTTCGCCTACCGCCTCTTACGGATCTTGCGCTTCTTCGCCTTAGCCTCCTTCTCCTTGCGCTGCGCGACTCCGTAGGCCGACCACGGGCCTTGATGCTTAGCGCAACGGGAGGTACCGACCACGGCCAGGTTCCGGCACGCAGAGCCAGCCTTGGTGCGCGCGCCGCGCCTGGACTGAGACGCCATTCCGTACCCCCTACCGGTACCAACAGGCCAGGCAGCTTCCGACGGTGGGCAGCCTTGCATGGCCGCTCTCGTTGCAGGGAGGCGTATGCAGGGAGCACTGGAGCACACCACGCCTGGTCACACCCGGCGCCAGCTCGCAGGCAGCCGGGCCGCTAGGTCGGGAGGACTGGAGTCAGGGACCGTTCTTCGCACCAAAGACGTCACGATCACCAGATATCACTGCACACCCATACAGCATGCTGGATAATCCCTAAGCATCCGCCCCATGGTACCCAAGGGCGGAAACTGGCATGTCTACGGGAGGTGCTCCTTGTCCGCATGGTGCTTGATGCGAGCGGTGGCAAAGAGACCGGATACGAGTGAAACTCACGGATTCCATTACATCCGAGAGATCACGCCCGAAGAGAAGCTATTGATTGACGAATCCATAGCCCTCCTGAGGTCTTTTTCCGCTAACTGGGATTGGACCAGGGCGACCAACTCGCTTGCTCGCGTTCGGGAAGTGGTCGCAGATTGCACCGAAAGCACCCAGAAGGCCAACGGAAATTTCAGTGACAATGACCGAACAATCCTCAGCCGGACCGTACGAGAGTCTGCCGAAGCGATCTCGTCATGGCCTGAGAAAATCTTGCGTGCCCAAGGCCGCCATCTGGGCACAGACAGCACAAGTCGAGAGCGAATTGCTGAGGCGGCCAGGAATGCACTGAACCCTAATCAGGTAGTTTCTGTACTACGAAAAATCTCCCTGCACGCAAACGATTCCTTGGTTTCCCTTTCTCAGGCCCCAGCGGCAACCGGTGGAGGATACGTCGCCCACTTCGAAAGGGAAGCCCTTGAGGCAGTCGGCATTGAAAACCCGGGCAATTGGATTGTCGATGAAGTAATCACTTTGGGCCTTGCGCAGGTACAGTTGCTCGCAGCCGCAATCTTGACCTCCTACAGAAAGGATATCGAGAAAGCCGGCAGAGTAATCGTGGGCCTGCATGGGGAAGTTCTCTATGGCCAACCCGCTCTCATTCCGAAGGGTGATTTGGAGGCTGGCGGAAGAAATCTCTCATTCACTCCTGTCGAGAATCCCAACCTAGAAGGAATCCTGCGAGCGGCCGATTCTGCTGCGTCTGTGCTGAGTCAGAATCAGGATTCACGACGCCAAGTGCACAACCCTGTCAACGAGGTTCCGGCGCCTGCACCCCCAGATGGCACCTCAAGCGGTTCGTCTGCCACTCCAGAACCCATTGCATCGGACCTCGGAAGCCTTCTTCATCATGTCGGAAAGCTAAACACAGAAGTAGAAAAGGCGTGGTCCTCGGCGCTAGATGGGGGGCGCCATGAATTCCATGGAAGCATGCTGGCCAAATGGTTCTCTTTTATCGAAACCATTAAGAATTACATTGCCCAACAGCATGAAACGGCAGGGGAGGGTAGCGAGGGAAACGCAATGGCAATGTTTCCTGTATCTTCTCAGTATTTCGATGCTATCCCTGCAACATTGTCAGACGCACTTGGCGATTCCAGCATCGCGGAAGTCTATTCAGTGCGAAATCTGTTGAATGTTTTGCGTGGTCTCCAGGGCCCCACCACTAGGGAGATCAATTTGATTACTGGAGAGGAGGTCACATGGTGGGAGTCGGGGGCATTTTCGCAAGTACGCAAGGCTGCAGATTTGGCCATTCGTATTGTCCACAGAAGGGACGCTCTGGTTGCAGCGAAAGTCGCGGTAAACAACAGACCTGACGAGATCGGGATACCTGCATCAGAAGAGAGCGCCTTCACATTTGCACAGTTGTGCCGGTCCTCAATCCATCAAGGGCTACCAGAGGCGACAGTTGTGTATGCCGCCATGGCTCTGCGCGGCATTGCAGCCACCCTAGGGTGTACCACTACTGACGCTGAAGGCGTCGTTGAGGCAGTTGAGAGGGTTGATATCCGATGGAAGGCTCCGACAGAGGTGACGCTCGATCTCGTTAGGGATATAGGAAATGGTCGCCCTCCATCTCTGGAACGCGTTATCAATCTCGGGAACTTCTGGGCAGACGAAATCGGAACACTATGCCAGGCTGTAATTGATCAGCGGGTGCACACGCAGCAACAACATGCTAGCGAAGGGGACGAATGACTACCATTGGCGGAGATGAATTCAAGAATCTGTTTCCCCTGGGTAGCGAGACACGGCACGAAATCACGAAATTCGGAACCGTGGATGTCAGCTCTGCAGTCCTTTCGATCACTGTCAAATCCAAGCTGAACTCAATTTCGGAGGCCAGGCTAATTATTGATGGCAAATCATCCGTGATTAGTCGATTGGACTTTGCGAGCCAGATCACTGTGGAGCAGGTGATAGGTGATTATTCTAGGCTCATGTTTACCGGATTCGTAGTGGAAGCGAAAGTTGCAGGTACCCAGATCGAAGCATTGTGTACTGCCATCCCCGAATTTTCAGAGCGGAGACTTGCCCCCATGGCTACCGTCGAAGTTCCTGGGGCAGAGATGTTCTATACGCTAGCGAAGGAGGGTGGCCTTCACGATGAACAGCTCAAAATTCAGGGGATTGAATCTCTGCCGCTCGAAGTATTCGAAATCATTGCCCCTCTCGAAGGTGTACAGATTGACAAGGTCGTGAGGGTGGGTGCGGTGACTATCACAGATAGAGAATATTTGAACCTTGAGGGCTTTCCGGAATCTAGTTCCTCAACTGAATTTAAAGACTTCCAATCGTATGCGGTAGCGTACGCGACAAGCAACTTGCTTTTGTCTGCAGAGAGCCTGGCACTGCAGGAAATCGATCTATCCCTTGCCTGGCTGACTGTTCGGTCTCGCTATTCGATCGCACCTTTGCCGGGTGGAAGGATAGGCGGTTGGGAGCGGGCGAGCATGTTCGTTGCCCCACGGCGAGGGCCGTTGGTGTACGTTCGCGGGCTCCGCACCAAGAGGAGATGGCTTCGCGTTCCCGAGCAAGAGGTCCAGTTGACCAAGCTTGAGCCCACGAGTAAGCACCTTGACCTGACTCATCCGTCATTGAGTAGCAGTATTCCGCTAAATATCAGGCAGGCGCTTTTCGCGACCGCTAGAGCCGGCAGAGAGAAAGACAGTATTGCCAGAGTAACGGCACTATGGGAAGCGATCGAATTTTACGTGGGGAAAACGACAGTTCCTAACCTCTTCTCGAAATCTGACAAAAGGGCCATCCGTAGGGCATTGCCGGATTTTAGTGATCCGCACAAATCCAGACGCCTCGAGATGCTGCTTGGAGATCTAAATAATCCGCCACTGTTTGTTAAGTTCAGGCGACGTATATCTCTTGACGGAGCCCCAGTTAGCCAGTCTGACATCGATCTTTTGTCGAAGCTAAGGAAGGTGCGCAACGACGTTGTTCATGGTCGGTCACCGGATGAGCCGGAGGTACACGAAGTGAATCAGGGGGTGGCGATCGTATCGCGAATCCTAGTGTTCACAGTGGGTAAGCTAGGGCTTTCCAGGGAAGATACCTAAAATCTTGCGGAGCCGACGGCCGCCCGAGGTTGGGGAACGCATGCGCCTCGCACAGGCGACGGCTTTCAAGGCCGTTCGAAATTCAGCTTTCATGTCCGGAATCAACCGCGCGCTTATCGCAGCCAGGCCGCCGTGTCCGACCTACGGCCACGCATGGTCCATGGGCCTGTGTGTAGCCCTCTCGGCTGCTCATCCAGCGTCCGGCCTCACGCGGTCGCGTGCGACCCTGTCATCAACCGAAGCTCGTGGAAGGAGGTGCCGTGCCGGAGGTCAGTCCGCGTGGAACCTATCTGCTCATTGCTGACGGGCTGCGGAGGGAGATCGAGCAGGGAGAGCTCGAGGGCAGCGCCCTGCCGTCAGAGGCCGCCTTGATGAAGGAACACGATGTTTCCCGCAACGCCATCCGTCGCGCGCTCAAGACTCTGGAGTCCGAGAGGCTGATCACGTCCGTGCCGGGGGCCGGCTGGCGCGTGTCTAGGGCTCCCATCCCGCCTCTTGTTGAGCGTTTGGTCGCCGTCATCGCGGAGGACTCGCTCGCAGTCGGCGACAGGTACCCGTCAGAGGCGAGTCTCTGCGAGCGCTTCGGAGTGTCACGGACCGCCGTACGCCACGCTCTTGCGCAGATGGGCGGCACCGGCCTGCTCGCCACTGTGCGTGGCAAGGGCGGACGGTGCGCGCCCTTCCAGCGGCCCAGAAGGAGTCATAGCCTCGCCTCCCATGGGGCTTACTGAGTGGGCATACTCGCTCTCCGAATCAATGCTGGCCGAACCACTGCCGCGTCGCTGGGTGCACTCCCTCGGGGTAGCCAAGCGGGCGCGTTCCCTCAGCCCGATCCTCGGTCGCGACGCCGAGTTGCTGGAAGCTGCCGCCGTTCTGCACGACGTCGGCTACTCCCCATCCATTGCCACCACCGGGTTTCACCCGCTCGACGGGGCCCGGTTCCTCCGAGACCAGGAGGGTGCCGACGAGCGGGTCGTCCGGCTCGTGGCGCACCACTCCTGTGCGCTCCTGGAGGCTGAGGAGCGGGGACTGCGGCATGATCTGGAGACCGAGTTTGAGCTGGAGCGGCCGGAGCTGGTCGATGCGCTCATCGTGTCGGACATGACCACTACCCCGGACGGCGGGCACACGACGCCAGCGGCCCGACTGGAAGAGATCGTGCAACGGTACGGGCCGGACACGATCGTTGGTCGCTTCATCCAGCGAGCGGCGCCGGAGATCCACGCTGCCACGGAGCGGGTGGAAGGCCGGTTGGCCCTGGTCTCGGCCGACACTCAGCCGATGTAGGGCTCATTGCGTGACTCGTCCAGGGCGTGCTGGATCCGCAGCCGCATGGATGGGTGGATGTTGAGTTCAGCAATGTCCGTCAAAGCGGATCAAGCCCAAGGCATGGTTCATCCAGTGTCGCAGACAGAACAGTGAGGGCCCGCCGCCCTGTGGACAACGGACCCTCACTCGTGAAGACGCAGGTCAGAAGGGGTGCGCTGGCAGTGGCTCAGCCCGAGCCGACGAAAATCACCATCAGCAGCCAGACCACCGGCGCGGTCGGCAGCAGGGAGTCCAGCCGGTCCATGATGCCGCCGTGTCCGGGGAGCAGCGTGCCCATGTCCTTGATCCCGAGATCCCGCTTGATCATGGACTCGCCCAGGTCACCGAGGGTGGCGCTGGCGGCGACGGCGAGGCCGAGCAGCAGGCCCTGCCACCAGGAGCCGCCGTCGATCAGGAACTCCATGCACAGCGCACCGGCCACCATCGCGAAGGCCACGGCTCCGAAGAGGCCCTCGCGGGTCTTCCCGGGGCTGATCCGCGGTGCGAGCTTGTGCTTGCCGAACCGCCAGCCGACGGCGTACGCGCCGGTATCGCTGACCACGGTCAGCAGCAGGAAGGTCAGCACCCGCTGCGGCCCGTCGGACGCGGTCAGGAGCATGGCGACGAAGGTGGCCAGGAACGGTACGTAGAACGCGGCGAAAACGCCGGCCGTGACGTCCTTGAGGTAGCCCTCCGGCGGTTCGGTCATCCGCCAGACGAGCACCGCGAGGGCGGTCAGCGCCATGGCGGCCCAGGCTCCCTCGGCGCCTCGCGCGTAACCGGCCACGACCATGGCCGCGCCACCGACCGCGAGAGGAACGAGCGGCGCCTTGATGCCCTTGCGCTCCTCCAGCCGGGAGGTGAGCTCCCAGAGGCCCACGACGACGGCGACCACGACCACACCGACGAAAACGGCCTTGACGATGAAGAGCGAGGCGGCGACGACGGCCCCCAGCCCCACGCCGACCCCTATGGCGGCTCCGAGATCACGGCCCGCACGTTTCTTCTGCGGGGGTGGCGGCGCGGTGGACATGGGCTCCTGCGGCTTCTCGTCGCGGAACAAGGGGCCGCCGCTCAGGCGTGCGGCCCCCTGGTCCCGGTCATCACGGTCGTCAGCGTCTCTACCTGCGTCGGGAACGTCCGGCACGATGGGCATGGGCCGAGTGTGCTGGGCGTTATGCACATCGTATGCAGGACCCGCCGGAGCGGCCCGCATCTCGGGAGCGGCCCCGTGGCCGGCGCCCTGCGGGGCGCCCCGGGAAGAGTCGTTCATCAGACTTCGAGCAGCTCGGCTTCCTTGTGCTTCAGCAGCTCGTCCACCTGCGCGACGTACTTCGCGGTGGTGTCGTCGAGCTCCTTCTCGGCGCGACGTACCTCGTCCTCGCCGGACTCCTTGTCCTTGACCAGCTTGTCGAGGATCTCCTTGGCCTTGCGGCGGACCGCGCGGATCGAGATCTTGGAGTCCTCGGCCTTGGTCTTCGCGACCTTGATGTAGTCGCGACGGCGCTCTTCGGTGAGGTCGGGGAAGTTCACCCGGATGATATTGCCGTCGTTGCTCGGGTTGACGCCGAGGTCGGAGTCGCGGATGGCCTGCTCGATGTTGCGCAGCGCCGTCTTGTCGAACGGCGTCACGACGGCCATACGGGGCTCGGGCACCGAGAACGAGGCCAGCTGGTTGATCGGGGTCAGCGCGCCGTAGTAGTCGGCGACGATCTTGTTGAACATCGCCGGGTGCGCACGGCCGGTGCGGATCGCGGCGAAGTCCTCTTTCGCGACCACGACGGCCTTCTCCATCTTCTCCTCGGCCTCGAGGAGGGTTTCTTCGATCACCACGTGCTCCTGCGTGTCTTGAGTGGGCCCGGCGTGCTCGGGCCCGGCGGGTCCTGCGTCGCGTCCTCACCTGCACGGTGTCCGACCGGCAGGCCGTTGTCCATCCTTCGGGCCCCTACCGCGGGCCCCGGGAACTCACCGGGTCTCCCCGGTTCGGTCCCCCGGTTCTCAGGCCCGGGTGCCCTGGTCACTCACGAGCGAACCGATCTTCTCACCCTTGACGGCGCGGGCGATATTGCCCGCCGTCGTCAGCTCGAAGACGAGGATCGGCAGCTGGTTGTCGCGGCAGAGCGTGATGGCGGTGGCGTCGGCGACCTTGAGGTCGCGGGCGAGCACCTCGCTGTACTCCAGCGCGTCGAACTTCACCGCTGCGGGGTTGGTCTTCGGATCGGAGTCGTAGACCCCGTCCACACCGTTCTTGCCCATCAGCAGCGCCTCGGCGTCGATCTCCAGGGCGCGCTGGGCCGCGGTGGTGTCGGTGGAGAAGTACGGCATGCCCATGCCGGCGCCGAAGATGACGACGCGGCCCTTCTCCAGGTGCCGTACGGCGCGCAGCGGGATGTACGGCTCCGCGACCTGGCCCATGGTGATGGCGGTCTGGACGCGGGAGTCGATGCCCTCCTTCTCCAGGAAGTCCTGGAGCGCGAGGCAGTTCATGACGGTGCCGAGCATGCCCATGTAGTCGGACCGGGCCCGGTCCATGCCGCGCTGCTGGAGCTCGGCGCCGCGGAAGAAGTTGCCGCCGCCGATGACGATCGCGATTTCCGCGCCGTCCCGGACGACCGCCGCGATCTCGCGTGCGATGGCATGCACGACGTCGGGGTCGACGCCGAGACCTCCGCCACCGGCGAACGCCTCTCCGGACAGCTTCAGCATGAAGCGTCCGGCCACCTTGCCGTCGTCGCGCCTGTGGTCACCTGTAGCGGCGTCCGCGCCCTTGTTCATGGAGATTCTCCTCGTGCACATACGAAGAAGGCCATTGCCGGTGGGTCCGATGTCCCTCAGCGGCAATGGCCTCCTCGTCAGATCTGCGGTCGTACGGCGGTGTGCGGCCGTCGACTGCACCAGACCCTATCGGGGTCCACCGTTTTTCGCGGACGGACTCAGATGCCGACCTTGATGCGCGAGAAGCGCTTCAGGCTGACACCGGCCTCGTCCAGGACCTTCTGGACGGACTTCTTGCTGTCCTTGGCGAAGGCCTGCTCGACGACGACGACGTCCTTGAAGAAGCCGTTGACGCGACCCTCGACGATCTTCGGGAGGGCGGCCTCGGGCTTGCCCTCCTCACGCGAGGTGGCCTCGGCGACGCGGCGCTCGTTCTCGACCGTCTCGGCCGGGACCTCGTCGCGGCTGAGGTACTTCGGGGCGAAGGCAGCGATGTGCTGCGCGACGTCCTTGGCAACCACTGCGGCTGCCTCGTCCGAGGCGGTCCCCTTGTCGAGATCGACGAGCACGCCGACCTGCGGCGGGAGGTCGGGCATCGTGCGGTGCATGTACGCAGCCACGTAACCGCCGGTGAACTGCGCGAAGCGGTCCAGGACGATCTTCTCGCCGAGGGTGGCGTTGGCCTCGTCGACGTACGCCTGAACCGTCTTGCCGGCCTCGATCTCGGAGGCGAGCAGCGTGGCCAGGTCGGCCGGGGAGGTGGCGGCGACGTGCGCGGCCAGCGCGTTGGCGACGGCCTGGAACTTCTCGCCCTTGGCGACGAAGTCCGTCTCGCACTTCAGCTCGAGCAGGACGCCGGAGGTCTTGTCCTCGGAGATGAGGGAGACGACGGCGCCGTTCTCGGCGGAACGGCCCTCGCGCTTGGCGACGCCCTTCTGGCCCTTGATACGAAGGGCCTCGACGGCGCCGTCGACGCTGCCATCGGCCTCGTCGAGCGCCTTCTTGCAGTCCATCATGCCGGCGCCGGTGAGCTCACGGAGCTTCTTGACGTCAGCGGCGGTGTAGTTCGCCATGAGTCTGTATTTCTCTCTCGAAGTCTGAAAGATCTACGGGTGAACGGCGGGGGCGGTGCCTGTGGCACCGGCCCCCGCCGTCTTCAGCCGTGACGGGTGTCAGGCCTGCTCGCCGTCCGCGGCCGGAGCCTCGGCGGCGGGGGCCTCGACGGCCGGCGTCTCGGTGACGGGCGCCTCGGCGGCGGGAGCCTCGGCGGCGACCTCGGCCTCAGCCTCGGCCGGCGTCTCGGCGGCGTCCGCGACCTTCTCGGTCTCGGCGGAGGTCTGGACCTCGGCGTCGGCCTTCTTGTCGCCCTCGAGCAGGTCGCGCTCCCACTCGGCGAGGGGCTCGCCGGCGGCCTTCTCGCCCGGCTTCGAGTCGCCGGTCGCAGCGCCGGAGCGGGCGATGAGGCCCTCGGCGACGGCGTCGGCGATCACGCGGGTGAGCAGGGTGACGGAGCGGATCGCGTCGTCGTTGCCCGGAATCTTGTAGTCGACCTCGTCGGGGTCGCAGTTGGTGTCCAGGATCGCGACGACCGGGATGTGGAGCTTGCGCGCCTCACCGACGGCGATGTGCTCCTTCTTGGTGTCGACGATCCAGACGGCGCTCGGCACCTTCTGCATCTCGCGGATACCACCGAGGGTCTTCTCCAGCTTGGCCTTCTCGCGGGAGAGAACCAGGAGCTCCTTCTTGGTGAGGCCGGAGGCGGCCACGTCCTCGAAGTCGATGACCTCAAGCTCCTTCAGACGCTGAAGGCGCTTGTAGACGGTGGAGAAGTTGGTGAGCATGCCACCGAGCCAACGCTGGTTGACGTACGGCATGCCGACGCGCGTCGCCTGCTCGGCGATGGCCTCCTGGGCCTGCTTCTTCGTACCCACGAACATGATGGAGCCGCCGTGGGCGACGGTCTCCTTGACGAACTCGTAGGCGCGGTCGATGTACGACAGCGACTGGAGCAGGTCGATGATGTAAATGCCGTTGCGCTCGGTGAAGATGAAGCGCTTCATCTTCGGGTTCCAACGACGGGTCTGGTGACCGAAGTGGACGCCGCTTTCCAGCAGCTCCCGCATCGTGACGACGGCCATGGCCGTACTCCTTGAGGTGCTCGGTTATCGCGACCGCAGGTTTGCTGTCGCGCCTGACGCCCCGACGCGCCGTGCCACGAGGGACCGAGGGGCGCGGCCATCTCCGTTGAGAAGGAGATGGCGGGGCGTGCGAAGTCGACCCGGTGACCCGGATCGCCACAAGAAGTGTACGGGACCCGTCGAGTGCCGGGTGACGGCGCTGTCCACAACCGGCCGGTACTCCACAGATCCGGTCCGTGATCCCCGCGAACCGGCCCGCCGGGGGACGGTTGTGCCATGCGAAACACATCTGACCGGGACGGATCCCGGGTCCGGTCCGGGGGCCGCGGCGCACCGGACGGCGCGGCCGGGCGTCTGGTGCGCTCGGCGTCGGCGGCAGCCGCAGCGCTTCTCGCGATGGGGTGCTGCGGGACGGCCGCGCCGGCCGCGGGACAGCCGACCGCGCCCGTGACGGCGCCGGTCCCGGTGGATCCGCCGGACCGAGGAGGGGTCTGGCCGCTGGCGGGGCGGCCCTCGGTCGTACGGGGGTGGGAGCCGCCCGCCACGGACTACGGGAGGGGGCACCGCGGGGTGGACCTCGGCGCCGGACCGGGAAGGGAGGTGCTCGCGGCCGCTTCGGGCCGGGTCTCGTTCGCGGGCAACGTCGCGGGACGAGGGGTGCTGGCGATCGAGCTCGCGGGGACGGGCGATCCGCCGCTGCGGACCACGTACGAGCCGGTGTCCCCCTTGGTCGCAAAGGGGGACGAGGTCACCGCGGGGCAGGTGGTGGCGGTCATCGCGCCGGGGCCGTCGCACTGCGCGTCCGGCTGTCTGCACTGGGGGCTGCGCCGCGCGGCGGCGTATCTGGACCCGCTGTCCCTGCTGCCGCCCTCGCTGCTGCGGCGCGGACCGTCCCGGCTGCTGCCGGTGACCGGCGTGCCCGAACCCGCGCCGACGCCCGCCGGGGACCCGGTGGCGGCGACGGACAGCGGGCAGGCCGCCCCCGCACCGCTGACGGGCGCGGCATCGATGCGCCGGTGTCAGCCCTGCCCGCCGGGGGCGCCCCGGACACCGCAGAGGATCATGGCGACGGCGGTGTCCGCGATCACGTCCGGCTCCTCCGCCACGCTGAGTTCGATACGCCGCACCGCGGCGTCCACGGAGCCCTGCAGCAGCATGGCCGCCAGCCGGGGCTGCTCGTGGCCGAGGTCGCCGAGCGCCTCGACGATCATGGCGATCAGCCCGCCGTGGGCGGCACGGATCTTCTCCCGGGCGCCCGCGTCCAGCTCGCTCGCGGAGATCGCGACGACGGCACGGTGGCGCCGGTCCCCCACGAGGTCGAGCTGCCGTCGCACGTACGCCTCGATCTTCTCCTCCGGCGTCTGCGCCCGCTCCATCGCGTTCTCCACCTCGGCCGCCCAGACGGGGAAGTCGACGGTGCAGAGTTCCTCCACGACAGCCGCGCGGGAGCGGAAGTACTCGTAGACGGAGGACCGGGCGAGGCCCGTGCGCTCGGCGAGGGCGGGGAAGGTCAATGCCTCCGTGCCTCCCTCGGACAGCAGGGAACGCGCTGCGTCCAGGAGGGCGCCGCGCTGCATGGTCCGGTGCTCGGCCACAGAGGCCGCTCGAATCCTGGGCACGCGTCCACTCTACGGCGACCGGTGCCCTGGAGGGGGCGGGCGGCCCCGATCGGTGGCCGGAGCAGACCCCGCCGGGCGCCCCCGGAGGTGTTCTCCGGCGGTGTTCCCGGTGGTTTCCTCAGCGCCCGGCGTCGGCCAGTTTCACGCGCAGCTGCAGCACCGACTTGGTGTGGATCTGGCTGACCCGGCTCTCGGTGACCCCGAGGACGTTGCCGATCTCGGCGAGGGTGAGCCCCTCGTAGTAGTAGAGCGTGACGACCGTCTTCTCACGGTCCGGGAGGGTGTTGATCGCTCGGGCGAGCAGCCTCCTGAGCTCACGGCCCTCGGCCACTTCCACCGGATTGTCGGCGGCGGTGTCCTCAAGCGTGTCCATCAGGCTCAGCCGGTCGCCGCCCTCGCCGCCCACATGGAGCAACTCCTCCAGGGCGACCACATTGGCCAGCGACAACTGGCTGAAAACAGCGTGCAGTTCCTCCAGCGCGATCTCCATCTCCGCCGCGACCTCCGCCTCCGACGGGGTACGCCGCAGCCGCGCCTCCAGCGTCGCGTAGGCGCGTTCCACCGCCCGCGCCTTCTGGCGCACGGAGCGGGGGATCCAGTCCAGCGCCCGGAGTTCGTCGATCATCGCGCCCCGGATGCGGGTGATCGCGTACGTCTCGAACTTGATCGCACGCTCGATGTCGAACTTCTCGATCGCGTCGATCAGCCCGAAGACCCCCGAGGAGACGAAGTCCGCCTGCTCGACGTTGGACGGCAGGCCGACGCTCACCCGGCCGGCGACGTACTTCACCAGGGGCGAGTAGTGCAGGATCAGCTGCTCCCGCAGCCGCTCGTCGCCCGTGGTCTTGTACGAACGCCACAACTCGTCGAGCGAGGAGGGGGCGGGAGGGCGCACAGTGCCACGCGCAGCCGGTGGTACTGCCGCTCGGTCAGACCCGGAGGTGTGCTGGGGCATGTGGTGCCTTGAGCCGTTCTGCTGTGAAGTGCTGGGAGATTTACGTCTGGCGCGGGATTCTTGTGAGCGTAGCGTGACTGAAGTGTCGCGGTGCGCGCAGGATATGGGATCGGCGCTGGGCGCTTCCGGGAGAACGGACACGACACCGGACGCGGCGACGGACATGACCGCGCATGCGGACGAGGACATGGCCGGCCTCCGGGGCCGACGCGTCGCGCGCCGGCCCCGGAGGCGTTGCCGAACGATCCACCGAGGTCATCGGCATCACCTTTTCACCCGAATGCCCCAGGTCAAGTACCGCCTCGCCGCGCGTCGTCATTGCAAATCGGCCGTCGCGTCAACTGCCATCCATCGCCACGACGTTCGACGAACCCCAGTGAGTGCAGTTCGTACAGCTTGGCGAGCGCCTCGTCGGCGCCCGTTCCGGCGGTGCGGGCCACCTCACGCGCGTCGGCGGCGTGGCGGGCCGGCAGCGCGTCCAGGACCCGGGTGCAGCCGGCGTCCAGAAGGTCCCGTGGCAGCACCGGACCGCGCCGGGGCGGGGCGAGCTCCCCCATGTCACCCACCAGTTCGGCGACTTCCGCCGCATCGGTCACCAGCGCCGCCTCTCCCCGCAGGAGTTCGTGGACGCCTGCCGACAGACCGCTGGTGGCGGGCCCCGGAACGCCCATGGTGAAGCGGCCGAGCCGCTGGGCGCAACGCGCCGTGACCAGAGATCCGCTGCGGTATTCCGCCTCGACCACGACGGTTCCCCGCGTCAACGCGGCGATCACCCTGTTCCGGAGGATGAACCGGCTGCGGGTGGGGTGTTCGGCCGGCGGCAGTTCACCGATGACGAGCCCCTGCCCGGCCACGCGTCCGATCAGTTCGGCATGTCCGCGGGGGTACACGACGTCCACCCCGCAGGCCAGCACCGCCGCCGTCGCCCCACCGGCGGCGAGGGCGCCCCGGTGAGCGGCCCCGTCCACCCCGAACGCCGCGCCCGAGACGACCACCCACCCCAGCTCCGCGAGTCCGGCGCCGAGCGTCGTCGCCATGTGCGCCCCGTACGGAGTGCAGGCACGGGCGCCGACCACCGCGACCGAACGCAGCGCCCAGAGCCGCAGATCGGGCCTCCCCCGCACCCAGAGCCCGGTCGGCCGGGTGTCGCCCAGGTCGTCCAGCTGGCTCGGCCACTCGCGGTCGCCCGGACAGACGAAGCGCCCGCCGACCGCCGCCACTGCCGCCAGGTCCCGCCCGGGGTCGGCCGCCTCCGCCCGCAGCCGATAGCCGGCCAGACGCCTCGCCGTCATGCCGCTCAGCTGCTCGGCCGATCCGTCCCGAGCCGTGATCCGCCGCAGCAGTTCCCCGGCGCCGCACTCCCGCAGCCAGCGGCCGCCCCGTTCGTCCCCCGGCTCCAGGACCCGCGTCAGCGCGACCCGCGCCAGCCGCTCCCCGTCACTCACCCCACCGGTGGCCCACCCCGGCGGCTCACCCTCGCCCAACCCACCGGTGGCCCGCCCCGGCGGCTCACCCTCGCCCAGCCCCAGCCCCAGCCGCTCACCCTCGCCCACGCCACCGGAAGCCCGCCCCTGCCGCTCCCCGTCGCCCGTTTCCGGCACCCACGTCGGCCCCTCGGCCGGCGGGCCGCACCCGGCGCCCGGCTCCCGGCCGCTCCCCCCGGCCGCCTGCCCCGTCATGCCGCACCCGCCGTCATCGGGGCCCCTCGCGGAATCCCGGTCCGCAGCTCCAGCGCCACCGCGATGTCCGAGGCGTCCGGCCGGCCGGCGCCCCGCAGATCCGCGACGGTCCACGCCACCCGCAGGACCCGGTCCAGGCCGCGCGCGGTGAGCAGGCCCCGCTCCATGTCCCGCTCGGCCGCCACCAGCGCCCCAGGCGCCGCGACCAGCCGGGTCCTCAGTTCGTGTCCGGGCACCTCGCTGTTGGTGGTCCAGGGGGTACCCGCCAGCCGCTCCGCCGCCCGCACCCGCGCCTCCCGCACGCGGGCGGCGACCGTCGCGGTCGACTCGCCCCGGCCGCCCTGCCCCATCAGGTCCGCGCGCTTGACGGGGTCGACGGCCACCCGCAGATCCACCCGGTCGAGCAACGGACCGGAGAGCCGGGCCTGGTAGCGCCGGACCGACGCGGGAGGGCATTCGCAGCCGGCCCCGCTCAGGGTGTGCCGCCCGCACGGGCACGGGTTGGCGGCCAGCACCATCAGGAAGCGGGCGGGCAGCCGCACCACCCCGGCGCTGCGGGCCACCACCACGTGCCCCGACTCCAGCGGCTGTCGCAGCGCGTCCAGTGCCCGTACGGAGAATTCCGGCGCCTCGTCCAGGAAGAGGATGCCGCGATGGGCCAGCGACACCGCGCCGGGCCTCGGCAGCCCGTTGCCCCCGCCGACCAGCGACTGCATGGTCGCCGAGTGGTGCGGTGCGCAGTACGGCGCCCGGGAGACCAGGGGTTCGCCCGGCGGCAGGATGCCCGCCACCGAGTGGACCGCGGTCACCTCAAGGGATTCCTGCCTGGTCAGGGGCGGCAGGATCGCGGGCAGCCGTTCGGCGAGCATGGTCTTGCCCGCGCCCGGCGGTCCGGACAGCAGGAGGTGGTGGCCGCCCGCCGCCGCGACTTCCAGGGCCTTGCGCGGCCGCGCCTGTCCCGCGACGTCCGCCAGGTCCGGCCGGTGTCCCCCGCCCTGCGCCGAGCCCCTGGCGATACCGGTGCCCATACCGGCGCCGGGCACCATGAGACCGGCCAGCATGGTATCGGGTCGGCCCTGGTCGTGGGGCTCCTGTTCCTCGGGCACCGGTTCGTCGCAGAGCACGGCGATCAACTGCCGCAGGCTCCGCACCCCGAGCACCGAGACCCCGGGTACCAGTGCCGCCTCGCCCGCCGTCTGTTCGGGGACGACCACCTGCCGGTACCCGGCCTCCGCCGCGGCCAGCACGGCGGGCAGTACCCCGCGCACCGGCCGCACCCGGCCGTCGAGCCCCAGCTCCCCGATCATCACGACGTCGGCGATCGAAGCGGGGTCGATCCGCTCGTCCGCGCCGAGCACCGCACACGCCACAGCGAGATCGAAACCCGAACCGCCCTTGGGGACCGAGGCCGGGGAAAGACCCACCGTGAGCTTCTTCTGCGGCCACTGGGCGCCGGAGTTGACCACGGCCGCCCTGACCCGGTCGCGGCTCTCCACCAGGCTCTTGTCCGGCAGCCCCACCAGGGTGAAGGCCGCCACTCCCGCCTCCAGGTCCGCCTGGACCTCCACCACCACGCCCTCGACGCCGACCAGGGCCACCGAGCAGGCCCGCGCGAACCCCATCAGGCCACCCCCCGCGCATGCTCGGCCAGCGGCGCGCCGCGCCTGGGCAGCACCACGCCGACCAGGTCGATCCGCACCCCGCCCGGCGGCGGGCCGCCGTGCCGGTCCAGCCAGAGTTCGGCCAGCCGGCGCAGGCGGTCCGCCTTGGCCGGTGTGACCGCGGCCATCGGATGCTCGAAGTCACCCGCCCTGCGCGTCTTCACCTCACAGATGACGAGCGCGTCGCCGTCCAGCGCGACGATGTCGATCTCGCCGGTGCGACAGCGCCAGTTCCGCTCCAGTACGGACATGCCGGCATCGGTCAGCAGCCGCGCCGCCAGATCCTCGCCGTACCGCCCGAGTGCCCCCCGTGCGTTCATATCGGCACCACCTCCGGCACCGACTCTGACGCGTTCGCCCGCCGCTAGTGGATCTTGGTGGACAAGCCGGCGGATGTGGACAACTCAGCCACCCGGAAGTTCGAGATCGCTCTTGTTGAGCTCCTCGATGTTGACGTCCTTGAACGTCAGCACCCGGACCTGCTTGACGAACCGTGCGGGCCGGTACATGTCCCAGACCCAGGCGTCCGCCATGGACACCTCGAAAAACACCTCGCCCTGGACCGAGTGCACCTGCATCTCGTAGTCGTTGGTGAGGTAGAAGCGCCGTTCGGTCTCGATCACATATTTGAACAGACCGACGACATCGCGGTACTCCCGGTAGAGCTTCAGCTCCATCTCGGTCTCGTACTTCTCGAGGTCCTCGGCGCTCATTGACATGTTCCCCTTCAGCCGTGCGTTCCCCCATTGTGCGCCAGGCCCCGGCGCCCCGGACGCTCAGGCGATTTCGGGAGCAAGAACCAACGGCGTACGCGGGGGACCCTCGTCGAGCAGCGTGCGCAGCAGCCCGGCGAGTCTGGTCGGGTACACCGTCTCACGCGTCGCCGACAGTTCGGCGGAGGTCCACCACCTCAGACCCGCGACACTGCGCCGTTCCAGCCCGGTCTGCCCGCTGCTGTCCGTCAGGGTCTGCGTCGTACGGGCGAGGAAGTACCACTCGTCCTGCTCCCAGCGCCGGCCGTCGAAGGGGAAGGAGCACAGCCGCTTCCAGAGGAGCGGGCCCAGCTCGACGTCCCGGATCCCGGTCTCCTCGGCCAGTTCGCGCAGCGCTGCCTGCTCCCGGGTCTCGTCACCCTCCAGCCCTCCGCCGGGGGTGAACCACCAGGTGCTCGCCGGATCCTCCGGTTCGAACCCGTGCATCAGCAGAACGCGGTCGTCCGGATCGAGGAGTACCAGGCGGGAGACCTTGCGCTTCTCAGTGGACACCGGCAGCCGCCTTCCCCCGCTTGTTCCGCTTCGACCGGGCGGCGACCGGGCCGTACACGGCACCGGCCAGGATCAGTACCACGCCGCCGGTCATGGCCCCGAGCTGAAGCTTGAGCGGTCCCGCCGACGACACCCCGCCCGGCAGCGCGGCGAAGGCCCGCGGCCGTCCGATCATGCTGCCCAGCGGCCAGGCGACGGCGTCCACCCGGGCCGTCACGGCGCTGCGGGGCACCGAGCCCTGTCCGCCGTCCTCCAGATGGACCCGGGAGTCCAGCGAGACCTGGCGGTCGTCGCCCAGGAGAAAGAGCTGGCCCTTGGGCACCTCGGCCGTGAAGTCGTTCCCCGAGGCGGGGTCCGCCGTCAGCAGATACGGTTCCTCAACGGGTATTCCGTTGACCGTGAGCCGGCCGTCCTTCTCGCAGCAGGCGACCTTGTCGCCGCCGATCCCGACGACCCGCTTCACCATCGGCATATCGCCCCACGCCGGATCGGTGAACACCACCACATCGCCGCGGCGCACCTCGCTGCCGTCCACCCGTTGCGCGAGAACCCGGTCGCCCGCGTTCACCGTCGGGGTCATCGACCCGGTCGGCACCGTGTACGGCCGGTACTCCACGGCTGCCCAGGCGAACCCGCCGAGGAAGAGCACACAGCCGACGGCCACCGCCAGCCCCGACAGCATGCTGCCGAGCCGGCCGCGGCCGTCATCCGTACGTCCTGTTCCACTCATCCCAGCGTCCCCCATCGGAGATCGACAATCGCTGATCCGAGTCGGCACCCTACCCGGCGGTACGCTCGCCGGTCAGCCTCCGCCTGCGCCGGATCACGATCGGCAGGGCACCGGCGATACCGAGCGCGCCGGGTGCCAGCGCGGCCGAGGCGCTCATGCCCGGCTGGTCGAAGGTGTCCGGGACGGACAGGGCCGCCCAGCGGTTGAGCGGCCAGGCCACCACCACGGCCCGGCCCACCACGTCGTCCACCGGCACGAAGCCCTTGTTCACGTCGCTGGTGTGATAGCGGGAGTCCGAGGAGTCCTGCCGGTGGTCGCCCATCACCCAGATCTTGCCGTCGGGCACCTTGAACGGCCCGAAGGGCATGTCGTCGCACGGTGTCCCACCGGGGAAGATGTACGGCTCGTCGAGCGCCTTCCCGTTGACCTCGACGGGGCCGCCCTTCTTGCAGGACACGGTGTCACCGCCGACCGCGATCGTGCGCTTGATCAGGTCCTTCTCCTGCGAGGACGGCATCAGCCCGATGAAGCTGAGGAACGTCTGCACCGCGTTCGGCTCAGGGGTCGGCTCCCCGTCCAGCCAGCCACTCGGATCGTGGAAGACGACGACCTCGCCGCGCTCCGGCTCCGAGCCGAACCACGGGGTCAGCTTGTCGACCAGCACCCGGTCACCCCGCTGAAGGGTGTTCTGCATCGAATCCGACGGAATGGAGAACGCCTGCACCAGAAACGTCTTGATCAGCAGCGCCAGAACCAGCGCGATACCGATGAGGAGGGGCAGTTCCTTCCAGAGAGGACGGGGCTTCTTGACCCGCTTTCCTCGCCGGTCCGAGGTGGGCGCGCTCTCCGGCTCCTGCGGACCCCCTGTCTCTCCCACAGGGTCGAAGGCGGAGTCGGCGGGCTGCGAGAGCCTCTCCGTGGACTGTCCGTGTCCAGCTCGTGCTTCGCCTGCCACGTCGCTCACATTCATTCCTCACTCTGCGCCAACGACTGCCCACCGGGCCTGCCGATCACAAACCCGCCCCCTGTACAACGAGCGGGGGTTCCCCCGGGCTACTGCCCTCTCCCGGCCGGTGGAGGCGGAGGGGACGGGCAGCCGGGCGGGCGACTCCGTACTCCTACCCCTGCCGCGCCGGCACGGCCTTGCGCCGCCTGCGCCAGAGCACGATGGGCACGGCACCCGCGATGCCGATCGCACCGGGCGCCATCGCGGCCGCGGCGTTCAGACCCGGCTGGTCGAAGGTCTTCGGGATGGGCAGGGTGGCCCAGCGGTTGATCGGCCACGCGACCACGATGGCCCGGCCCACCACCTCGTCCGTGGAGACGGTGCCGCCGCCCCGCAGCTCCTGGTGGTAGCGGGAGTCGAGGGAGTTCTGACGGTGGTCGCCCATCACCCAGATACGGCCCTTGGGCACCTTGATCGGGCCGAACGGCTCGTCGTTGCAGGCAGTGTTCCCCTTGAAGATGAAGGACTTGTCGTCCAGCGCCTTGCCGTTGACCGTGACCGGGCCGTTCGTCTTGCACTCCACCGTGTCACCGCCGATCGCGATGACCCGCTTGATCAGGTCCTTCTCCTCGGCCGACGGCATCAGCCCGATGAAGCTCAGGAACTTCTGCACCGCGTTCGGGTCGGGCGCCGGGGTGTTCTCCAGCCAGCCGCCCGGATCGTGGAAGACGACGACCTCGCCGCGCTCCGGCTCCGAACCGAACCACGGGGTCAGCTTGTCGACCAGCACCCGGTCACCCCGCTGAAGGGTGTTCTGCATCGAATCCGACGGAATGGAGAACGCCTGCACGAGAAACGTCTTGATCAGCAGCGCCAGAACCAGCGCGATACCGATGAGGAGGGGCAGCTCCTTCCAGAAGGAGCGGGGCTTCTTCCGGGCCGTACCGCCGCCGCTCGGGGAGTCGCCGTCACTCTCCGGCCGGTCCGCCGTCGTCCCGTCCGACTCGGTATTCTCCGGAGTGTCCGGCCGGTCCTCGGGTCCGTCGTGTCCGGATCGTGCGCCCACCGCCAAATCCCCCACATCTGCTCCTTATTCCGTGCCACCGCCTGCGCCCTAGCCGGTGCAGGCCAACCACTCCCATAACGAGCGGGAGTTCCGCAGGGGTCGGGAGCCGGATCATTCCGTTGGGATCCTCGGACACACTATTCGACGGTCCGGGGGCAGCCGCCGTCCCGGCGCGCGCGTCCGGTACCGAGGAGAACACCGAACGCTGCTCCAGCTTCCCCCAGTGCCCGAAGGGCCAGGCGATCACCACGGCCCGTCCCACTACGGCATCCTCGGAAACCGTCCCGTCGGCCGTCTTGTCCAGATGGAAACGTGAATCGGCGGAATTGGAGCGATGGTCGCCCATCACGAAGATTCGTCCGGCTGGAACCTTTACCTCGAATTTGATCGTGGAGGGGGGATTGCCGGGAAAGAGATAGGGCTCGTCGACCGCCTGGCCGTTGACCATGAGCCGGCCGCCCTTGTCGCAGCACTTCACCGTGTCGCCACCGACGGCGACCACCCGCTTGATCAGGTCCTGCTCGTCGTCGGACGGCAGCAGGCCGATATAGGTCAGCACCTGCTTCACCTGTTTGATGACGACAGGTGGCTCCTCGGCCGTCACCGGATTCGGCGGCGGCCAGTCGGAGGGGTTCTTGAACACGACCACGTCGCCGCGCTGCGGCCGGGACCCGAACCACGGCGTCAGTTTGTCCACGAGGACCCGGTCGCCGATCCGGATGGTCTGCTCCATGGATCCGGACGGGATCACGAATGCCTGCACCAGGAACGTCTTGAGGACCAGCGCGATCACCAGCGCGACGGTGATGAGGAGGGGTATCTCCTTCACGGCCGATCTGCGCCGCTTCCGCTTCACCTTGCGGGCCAGTCTGCGCCGCTCCGCGCGGGTGGGCAGTGAGCGGGCGGCCCTCGGCCCGCCGCCGGTGGGCGCCGGCACCCCGGGACCGGCGGCGTCGTGCGCCCGCCCGTGGTTACCCATGCGTCGCGCCCGGGGCGGCTACCCCGCCGAAGGCCGCGGTCCCCGGAAGGGAGCCCAGCCGCGCCGGCGGCCAGCCGATCCAGTCGACCCTGCCGATCACCCTGTCGACGGGCACCATGCCGCCCCCCGGTTCGCCCAGGTGGTCACGGGAGTCCCGGGAACGGCTGCGGTGATCGCCCATCATCCAGAGCGTGCCGTCCGGCACGACGATGTCGAACGGGGCGCGGGACGCCGCGTCACCCGCGAACAGGTAGTCCTCGTCCAACGGCCGGCCGTTCACCTCGGCCCTCCCCCGCTTGTCGCAGCAGACCACCCGGTCGCCTCCCACACCCACCACCCGCTTCACGAAGTCGGTCTCGGCGGGCTCCGCGAGCCCCAGGGAAGCCGCCGCGCCGTGCAGCAGTCCGGTGACGGGGTTCTGCCGCGGCGCCTCCTGCACGAAGGAGCCGGTGCCGTCGAAGACCACCACGTCCCCGCGCCGCGGTGCGGAGCCGAAACGGTACGCCAGCTTGTTGACCAGCACCCGGTCCCCGACCTGCAGCGTGGACTCCATCGAACTGCTGGGGATCAGGAAGGGCTGCACCACGAAAGCGCTGAAGAGCAGTACGAAGACCGAGCAGACAGCACCGAGCGCGAGGGTGCGCCGCCATGACATCGAGGCGGCGAAACGGTGCGGGATACGCGAAAAGCGCGACCTCTCCCCCGGCCCCGTAGGGGCTGCGGAGGAGCGGTCGCGCTCCGTGGTTCTTGCTTCCGTGTCCATCGGGGCCAGAGCTTATCCGGCCGTGCTGTGGACCTGGGAGCCAGCTCAGCGGTCGCGCTTCTCCTTGATCTTCGCGGCCTTGCCGCGCAGCTCACGGAGGAAGTACAGCTTGGCGCGGCGGACGTCACCGCGGGTGACGAGCTCGATCTTCTCGAAGATCGGGCTGTGCACCGGGAAGGTGCGCTCGACGCCGACGCTGAAGGAGACCTTGCGGACCGTGAAGGTCTCGCCGACGCCCGCGCCCTGGCGGCGGATGACGATGCCCTTGAACTGCTGGATACGGGAGCGGTTGCCCTCGATCACGCGCACGTGAACGTTGACGGTGTCACCGGGGCGGAACGCCGGGACGTCGGTGCGCAGCGAGGCGGCATTGACGCCATCGAGCAGGGAAGCCATGTTGTCTGCTTTCTTCGCCCATGCCACAGGTCATCGGCGGGAGAGTGATGAGTTCGGAGTGCTGATCGCGTCGGGCGGGCGTCGGGACCATCCCCACTCGCGCGGGGACCACTAACGGCCGCTTTCCCCCTGTGGCAGGGGCGCACGTCGGACGTACAGCAGCGGCCTATTCTTCCACGGCGTCGGGCCTACGCCAAAATCGGCCACCGGGATCGGGTGACCAGCCCAGGATCGAGAGCATCTCGCGGTCCTTCTTGTCGAAGCCCGCAGCCTCGCAACGCTCGATCAGATCGGGCCTGTTGAGCGCGGTACGGCGGAAGGCCTCGTCCCGGCGCCAGCGCGCGATCCGGCCGTGGTGGCCGCTCAGCAGCACGTCCGGGATTCCCCGGCCGCGCCACTCGGGCGGCTTGGTGTAGACGGGTCCCTCCAGCAGATCGGCCATCGCGCCGGGGGCGAAGGAGTCGTCCCGGTGCGATTCGGCGTTGCCGAGCACTCCGGGCAGCAGCCGGGCCACCGCCTCCGTGATCACCAGCACCGCGGCCTCCCCGCCTGCCAGCACGTAGTCGCCGATGGACACCTCGACGACCGGCATCCGGGTTGCGTACTCCTCGGCCACCCGCCGGTCGATGCCCTCGTAGCGGGCCGGAGCGAAGATCAGCCAGGGCCGCTCGGAGAGCTGGACGGCGAGTTCCTGGGTGAACGGCCGGCCGCTGGGTGTCGGCACCACGAGCACCGGGGAGTGGGCACCGGTCTCGTAGCCTTCGGCCAGGGTCTCGTCCAGGGCGTCGCCCCACGGCTCGGTCTTCATGACCATGCCGGGACCGCCGCCGTAGGGGGTGTCGTCGACCGTGTTGTGACGGTCGTACGTCCACTCCCGCAGATCGCGCACGTGCACGTCGAGGCGTCCGCGGGCGCGGGCCTTGCCGACGAGCGAGACGTTCAGCGGTTCGAGGTACTCGGGGAAGATCGTGACGACGTCGAGGCGCATCAGTCGTCTTCCCCTGGCCGGGCGGAACCGGGCTCAGCAGGACCGGACCCGTCGGCTCCGGACCCGTCGGCACCGGGCCGGGCGGCGGGCTCCGCACCGGCGGCCGCGGACTCCTCGTCGCGCGTGGAGACCACGACGGCCTCGTTCTCGTCGATCAGGCCCGGCGGCGGTGTGATCACCGCGCGCTGCTCCTCCAGGTCGATCTCGGAGACGATCTCCTCGACGAACGGGATCATCACCTCGGTGCCGTCGGGACGCTCCACGATGAAGAGGTCCTGGGACGGCAGGTGCGTGATCTCGGTGATCCGGCCGATCTCGGTGCCGTCGGCGAGAACCACGTCCAGGTCCATCAGCTGATGGTCGTAGAACTCCTCGGGGTCCTCCGGGAGCTCCTCCGGGTCGACGTCGGCGATCAGCAGCGTATTGCGCAGCGCCTCGGCGCCCGTACGGTCCCGTACGCCCTCGAAACGCAGCAGCAGCCGGCCGCTGTGCACCCGGCCGGTCTCGATCGTCAGCGGTCCTGTCGAGGCCGGCTCGGTGGCCAGTACCGCACCGGGTCCGAGCCGGATCTCCGGCTCGTCCGTGCGCACCTCGACGGTGACCTCGCCCTTGATGCCGTGGGCGCGACCGATCCGCGCGACTACCAACTGCACCTTGTGTCTCTCCTGTCGTACGACGACGGGCCGGGGCGGGCGCTTGGCCCTCCCCGGCCCGTGCCGGTGTTCAACTCTGTCAGCGAACCTGATCCACATCGACGAGGTCGACGCGGATACCACGGCCGCCGATGGCGCCGACGACGGTACGCAACGCGCGTGCGGTGCGGCCGTTGCGGCCGATCACCTTGCCGAGGTCATCGGGGTGGACCCGGACCTCAAGCACACGGCCGCGACGCAGGTCGCGCGAGGCCACCTGCACGTCCTCGGGGTTGTCGACGATGCCTTTCACGAGGTGCTCGAGAGCCTCCTCGAGCATGCTCAGGCCTCGGTCGACTCGGCGGGCGCGGCTGCGTCAGCAGCCTCGTCCGCCTTCTTGTCGGCCTTCTTCGCCTTCTGCGTGATGGCCTCGCCCTTGGACTCCTCGGCGGTGTCCTTGGTCAGGGCCTCGAACAGTGCGCGCTTGTCAGCCTTGGGCTCCGGCTGCAGAAGCGGCGGGGGGGCCGGGAGACCCTTGTGGGCCTGCCAGTCACCGGTGAGCTTCAGGATCGCGAGAACCGGCTCGGTCGGCTGGGCGCCGACGGACAGCCAGTACTGCGCGCGCTCTGCGTTGACCTCGATGCGCGAGGGGTTCCGTACCGGGTGGTACAGGCCGATCTCCTCGATGGCCCGGCCATCACGGCGGGTACGGGAGTCGGCGACGACGATGCGGTAGTGAGGCGAACGGATCTTGCCCAGACGCTTCAGCTTGATCTTGACTGCCACGGAAGTGGTGTCTCCTGGTCTATGACGTGGTTGGGCACAACGAAGATGCCACGTGGGGTTGCGGTACTCGAGTGCCCGATGGACGCGTCAGCCGGAGGAGAGAGGGGTCCTATGCGACTGTCGAGTACAGCTAGCCATTGTGCCACACCACATCGGCTCACCCCACCGCGACCACTGCCTCCGGGATCCGGAACGGCTTTCCGCAGCCGCCGCAGACGATCGGGGCCTGTGCGAGGACCGAGGGGACGACGCGCACGTTGCGACCGCAGTCGCAGACGGCCTTGACCCGCACGCCCCCTCCGGAGGAGCCGTGCCGGGCGGCCGGGCCGCGGAAGGAGCGCTTGGTGTCGGCGGCGGTGGCCACGGTGTGCGCCTTGAGGGCGCGCTGCAGCCGTTCGGTCGTCGGCCGGTACCGGCGCTTGGCCTCGGGGTTGAGCGTGACCAGCGAGAAGCCACTGCTGGGATGGGGCTCCTCGGCATGGTCGAGGCCCAGCTCCTCGGCGATCGCGAGGAATCGACGGTTGTGGTATCGGCCGGCGCGAGAGGTGTCGCGGACACCTCGGGCGGCGGCGATGCCATGGACTGCCTCATGGAGCAGCCGTTCGAAGGAGAGCTCGGCGCCACAGGCGGACGAGGACTCTCCGATCAGGGACTCGGGCGCGGCAAGATCGGGCAGCTCGGGGTGGTACCGCTGAATGTCGGCCCACGCCTGTGCCAGCTCTGCGGCAAGTACAGGTGGTGTCGTGCTCACGTCGTGACAACGAGCGCGGGTGCCCCGGTGTTCCGATTCCGGGCCATCCCAAATAATTTGCACGTACCAGTCAGTTGCCCTTGTTGCGTCCTGACGAGGGCGGGTGCGCTGATCTGCGGAGAAGTCTCACAGCTCACACCAAGGTGGTACGTAGCGACGTGTACGCCCGAGCGCGCGGACCGCGCGTACGCCCCCTGGAGCCCGCACCACCCCGGCGCCCGGAAGATCAACGGGCGCGGACACCGGGAACCGACAGTACCGGGAGACCGCCCGCCCCGTCCGCTCCTCCCCGGACGCCGCCGCCGCCGGCCCCGAGCCCTCGACATGCCCGGTCCCGCGTGCCGGGTGAGACTGGACCGGCGAACGGCAGCAAAGGCAACCATGGCCCGTAGACCCCTGGACGCGACGGCGGATGCGCAGTTCTCCGGCATACGGGGGAAGCGCGGCCGCAGGCACGGGGAAACCGTCCACTCGGACATGACCGACCGGCATCACCGGCATCTCGGCGGATTGGGGCGCATTCCATGACACCAACGCTCGTCCGGCACCATGCGTACACGGAGTCGTCCGCCTCGGTGGACACCGGATCCCGCGCCCGTGACTGGGCCGAGATCCAGGAGCGGATGCTCGCGCCGCTGTACGAGGCGGTCTACCGGCGGCTGGAAGTGGGGGCCGCCACCCGGATGCTCTCGCTCGGCTGCGGCTCCGGGCTCGCGGTGCTGATCGCGGCCGGCCGCGGAGCACGCGTCACCGGCGTCGACGCCGACACCGAACGGCTCGCGCTCGCCCGGACCCGGCTGCTGTCGGACCCCGGGGGCGACGCCGGGGCCCTGGCCGCCGGGCCGCGGCTCCTGGACGGCGTCCCGGCCGCGGCGGCCGGCCACGAGCCGTACGACCTGATCACCGCGTTCACGCCGATCGGCTGCACGGCCGACGACGCGGAGGAGCTGGTGGGCACGCTCGGTTCGGCGGTGCCGCTGGCGGAGCGGGGCAGCACGGTCGTACTGACCGGCTGGGGCCCGCCCGAGCGGTGCGCCACGGCGGCGGTACTGCGGGTGGCGGCCCGGCTCGCGGAGGGGACGCGTTCCCCCGGAGCGGGCGGCCGGCCGGGCGCGCAGCGCGACGATCTGGAGGACGTGGCCTTCCGGGCCGGGCTGAAGCCCGACGGCTCCGGGCGGGTGGCGTGCCCGTTCGGCTACGCGGACATGGAGAGCGCGGTCCGGGGCCTGCTGTCGACACGGCTCTTCGACGCGGCGGTACGGGCGACGGACCGGTCCCAGGTGGAGAAGGAGGTGGCTCAGGCCCTGGACCCGCACCGGCACCGGGACGGCACCGTCTGGATGCCCAACGTGTTCCGCTACCTCGTCTGCACGACGTAGGTGGCCGGGCCCCGGCCACCGGGCCCCGTCACGGCTTGGCCAGCCGGGTGATCCCCGCGGCCCGGTACGCGGCCACCTCGTCCAGCGTCTCGTTCTCCAGCAGCGCGCCGGCCAGCGAGTCCAGCCGGTCCCGGTTGTTGCCCAGCAGCCGGCACGCCTCCTCGTAGCACTCGTCGACGATGCGCCGCATCTCCCCGTCCACCGCGTCCAGCGTCGCGGGCGCGGCCGAGAGGCCGTACGCCTGCTGGGTATCGGCCGGGATCGCCGTCAGCCGGCCGACCTTGTGGCTCATGCCCCAGCGGCCCACCATGCCGCGGGCCAGTCCGGTGACCTGCTCCAGATCGCTCTCCGCGCCCGTGGTGACGACGCCGAACACCACCTGCTCGGCCGCCATCCCGCCGAGCGCGCCGATGATCCGGCCGCGCAGATACTCCTCGGTGTACGCGTACTTGTCGGCGTCCGGCGTCGAGAGCGTGACTCCGAGCGCCCGGCCGCGCGGCACGATGGTGACCTTGCGGACCGGGTCGGCGCCGGGATGGAGCATCCCCAGCAGCGCGTGTCCGCTCTCGTGGTACGCGGTCCTGCGGCGTTCCTCGTCCGACATGACGAGCGAGCGTTCCGCGCCGAGCTGGACCTTCTCCAGGGCGTCCGAGAGATCCGCCCCGTTGACCTCCGACTGCCTCCGCTTGACGGCGAGCAGCGCGGCCTCGTTGGCGAGGTTGGCCAGATCGGCGCCGGTCATTCCGGGGGTCGTACGGGCCACCTGGCCCAGGTCCACGTCGTCGGCCATCGGGATCTGCCGGGTGTGGATCTCCAGGATCGCCTCCCGGCCCTTCTTGTCCGGCGGGCTGACCTGGACGATCCGGTCGAAGCGGCCGGGCCGGGTGAGCGCCGGGTCGAGGACGTCGGCGCGGTTGGTGGCGGCGAGCACGACCACGCCCTCCGATCCGGAGAAGCCGTCCATCTCGGTGAGGATCTGGTTGAGCGTCTGCTCGCGCTCGTCGTGCCCGCCCATGCCCGAACCGCCGCCGCGGACCCGTCCGATGGTGTCGATCTCGTCGATGAAGACGATGGCGGGGGCGACCTTGCGCGCCTCGGCGAAGAGCTCCCGGACCCGGCCGGCGCCGACGCCGACGATCATCTCGATGAACTCGGAGGCCGAGGCCGAGAAGAACGGCACCCCCGCCTCCCCCGCGACGGCCCGCGCCAGCAGCGTCTTGCCGGTGCCGGGAGGACCGGCCAGCAGGACGCCCCCGGGCATCCTGGCGCCCATCTTCCGGTAGGCGTCCGGGTTCTTCAGGAAGTCCACGACGTCGTTGAGCTCGCCCTCGACCTCGTCGATGCCGGCCACGTCCTCGAAGGTGGTGCGCCGGCTCCCCTCCAGCTCGACCGGCTTGGGCGGGGCCTTGCGGCCGAGGCCGCCCATCCCGCCGCCCATGCCGCCACGCGACATCCGCCGGGCGATGAACACCCAGAGCAGGACGAGCAGCAGCATCGGCGCCAGCGAGATCAGCAGGTTGGCGAGGAAGCTGCGCTCCTTGACGACCGGTTCGGCCGTGACCGTGACGTCGTCCTTGACCAGTTCGCCCCAGAGGTTGTCGTCGGCGAAGGCGGGCCGCTGGGTGACGAACTTGGTGTACTTGTCGTCCTTGCCAGGGACCTTCGCCTCCTTCTTGAGCTGCCCCTCGATGGCGTCGCCCTTGGAGTAGATCTTGGAGACGTTGCCCGCGGTGACCTGCTTGCTGAACTCCGTGTACGCGATCGTCCGCTCTTCCTCGCCGTTGAAGAAGGAGAGCAGCAGGTTGGCGATCAGATAGACGACCAGCGCGCCCAGCAGCAGTCCGCGCCAGCCCCCCGGCATCTTCCGGCGGGGCGGCGGGGGCGGTGGCGCGCCCTCGGAGCGCCAGGGCTGGTCGGTGCGGTCGCGGGGAGGTACCGGACTGGTCACGCGCGCTCCTCTGCCGACAGCCGTTGAGCCGACATTAAGGGAGAAACGCGGACGAAGCCCTCGGAGCGGCACCCCGCTGGGCCCATGGAGGGAACCGGCTCCCCCGCACACGCCCGAGGGGGCGCCCGCCGTGAAGCGGGCGCCCCCTCGGGGACGTGACACGGGCCTGCTCAGCCCATGAACTTCTTGAACTCGTCCGGCAGCTCGAAGTTCTTGTCCTCCTGGCCGGCCGGCAGACCGAGCGCGCCGCCCTGCGCCGCCTGCTCGCGACGGGCGGCCTCGGCCTGCTCCTCGGCCTTGCGCTTCATCGGGTTACCGCTCTTGCGCTTGCCCTTGGCCTGCTTGACCTGCTTCTTCTGCCGGCCGGGGCCGCCGCCCATGCCCGGCATCCCGGGCATCCCCGGCATGCCGCCGCCCTGCGCCATCTTCGACATCATCTTGCGTGCGTCGAAGAACCGCTCGACCAGGCCCTTCACCGCACTGACCTCGACACCGGCGCCCTTGGCGATACGGGCCCGGCGCGAGCCGTTGATGACCGTCGGCTCGGCGCGCTCCTTCGGAGTCATCGACTTGATGATCGCGGCCATGCGGTCCACGTCGCGCTCGTCGATGTTGTTGATCTGGTCCTTGATCTGCCCCATGCCGGGCAGCATCCCGAGCAGCTTGGAGATGGAGCCCATCTTCCGGACCTGCTCCATCTGGGCGAGGAAGTCGTCGAGCGTGAAGTCCTTGCCCTTGCTGGACGCCAGCTTGGAGGCCATTTTGGCGGCCTCTTCCTGGCTGAAGGTCTTCTCCGCCTGCTCGATCAGGGTGAGCAGGTCACCCATGTCGAGAATGCGCGAGGCCATCCGGTCCGGGTGGAAGGCGTCGAAGTCCTCGAGCTTCTCGCCGTTCGACGCGAAGATGATCTGCTTGCCCGTGACGTGGGCGATCGACAGGGCCGCACCACCGCGGGCGTCGCCGTCGAGCTTGGAGAGCACCACACCGTCGAAGCCGACGCCGTCGCGGAAGGCCTCGGCGGTGTTGACCGCGTCCTGGCCGATCATCGCGTCGACGACGAAGAGGATCTCGTCGGGGCTGACGGCGTCGCGGATGTCCGCGGCCTGCCGCATCAGTTCCTGGTCGATACCGAGGCGGCCGGCGGTGTCCACGACGACCACGTCGTACTGCTTTGACCTGGCGTACTCGATCGAGTCCTTGGCGACCTGGACCGGGTCACCGACGCCGTTGCCCGGCTCGGGGGCGTACACCGCGACACCGGCCCGGTCGGCGACGACGCTCAGCTGGTTGACGGCGTTGGGGCGCTGGAGGTCACAGGCGACGAGCAGCGGGGAGTGGCC
Source organism: Streptomyces sp. NPDC048671 (assembly GCF_055587045.1). Lineage (NCBI taxonomy): Bacteria > Bacillati > Actinomycetota > Actinomycetes > Kitasatosporales > Streptomycetaceae > Streptomyces > Streptomyces sp. NPDC048671. The sequence goes on from NZ_JBVJHB010000014.1 coordinate 134,041, forward strand.
CTGGGCCTTGAGCCAGAGACCGAGCTTTCCGGCGAGGGTCGTCTTACCGGCACCCTGGAGACCCGCGAGCATGATCACGGTGGGCGCGGTCTTGGCGAAGCGCAGGCGCCGGGTCTCGCCACCGAGGATGGAGACGAGCTCCTCGTTGACGATCTTGATCATCTGCTGGGCGGGGTTCAGCGCCTGGGAGACCTCGACGCCGCGCGCCCGCTCCTTGACATTGGCGATGAAGGACCGGACGACGGGCAGGGCGACATCGGCCTCGAGCAGGGCGATACGGATCTCGCGAGCCGTGGCGTCGATGTCCGCCTCGGACAAGCGGCCCTTGCCCCTGAGGTTCTTGAAAGTCGCGGCAAGGCGGTCGGAGAGAGTATCGAACACGGCGCTCGTCGGTCCTCAGGGTCGGGGGCGGAGTCGGGTAAGTCGTTCCCCAGGGTATCCGGACGCCGGGGAACGCATAGCCCTCGCCCGGTTCTCGTGACGCGCGGGGGCGACTTCACGTGGTGCCGGGGCTCAGCGGAGCGCCTTCTCGACCTCCTGGGCCAGTTCCGCGGCGCGGGCGGCGGGCAGCGGCCGGCCGTCGGGATCCGTGACGTAGAAGGCGTCCACCGCGTTGGCCCCCAGCGTCGACACATGCGCGCTGCGCACCCGTACCGCGCTTCGTTCCAGCGCCCGGCCGATCCGGTGCAGCAGCCCCGGAGCGTCCTGGGCGCGCACCTCGATCACCGTGGCCAGCTGCGAGCCGGCCGGCGCGACGGTCACCCTCGGCGGCGGGGCCTTCACCCCGCGGCGGCGCGGGTAGGCCGCCTCGCGCTCGGCCAGCCGGGACGGGATGTCCAGCGATCCGTCCAGGGCGCGTACGAGATCGGCGCGCAGCCGGGTGGCCTGGGGCAGCGCCCCGTACTCGGCGGCGACCCGCCAGCTGAGCAGCAGTACGTCGGCGGAGTCGCCCAGTTCGGTGGGGAGCTCGACGGCCCGCAGGTCCGCGGCGCGGACGGTGAGGCGGTGCAGGGCCAGGACCCCGGCGGCGGCCGGCAGGACCCCGGGCCGGTCCGGGAGCGCGATGAGGAGTTCGACGCCTACGGGTTCGGGGGCGCCGTCCTCGTGCGGGGTCTCGGTCTGGGCGTGCAGGGCGAGGACCGGCTCGCCGGTGCGCAGGGCTTCGATGGCGAGGCGTTCCTGTTCGACGCCGGGGGCGGCGGGCTCCGGCTCCTCGGGTTCCTCGCCGGCGAGGACGGCCGCGACGCGTTTGACCAGGTCGGTGACGAGACAGGCGCGCCAGGTGGACCAGGCGGCGGGCCCGGTCGCGAGCGCGTCGGCCTCGGTGAGCGCGTGCAGGAGCTCCAGCGTGGAGGCGGTGCCGATGGCGGTGGCGACGGAGCGGACGGTCGCCGGGTCGTCGAGGTCGCGGCGGGTGGCGGTCTCGATGAGCAGCAGATGGTGGCGTACGAGGGTGGCGATGACGCCCACGTCGTGCGGGTCGAAGCCGATCCGGGCGGCCATGTCACGGGCGATGACCTCACCGGCGACGGAGTGGTCGCCGGGCCAGCCCTTGCCGATGTCGTGCAGCAGCGCGGCGACGAGCAGCAGGTCGGGGCGGCCGACGCGGCGGGTGAGGGAGGAGGCGCGGACGGCCGCTTCGACGAGGTGGCGGTCGACGGTCCAGGTGTGGACGGGGTTGCGCTGGGGCCGGCAGTGCACCCGTTCCCAGTCGGGCAGGAGGCGGGTGATCAGTCCCTCCGCTTCGAGGGCGTCCCAGACGGGGACGGTCGCCTCGCCCGCGCCGAGCAGGGTGACGAGCTCCTCCCGGGCCTCGGCGGGCCACGGCACGGGCAGCGGCTCGGCGGCGGTGGCGAGGTGGCGTACGACGTGGCGGGAGAGCGGCAGTTCGGACTGGGCGGCCGCGGCGGCGGCGCGCAGGACGAGCACCGGGTCGCGTTCGGGGCGGGCGGTGCGGGCCAGGACGACCTCGCCGTCGGCCTCGACGACGCCGTCGGCGAGCGGGCTGCGGTCGACGGCCGCGGCCCTGCCGCCGCCCAGCATGGCGCGCAGCCGGGGGCGGACCGAGCGGGCGCGCAGCACCCGGTTGACCTCGCGCCAGGTGACGTCGGTGGCGTAGGAGACGGTGCGGGCGGCCTCGTACACCTGGCGCAGCAGGGCGTCGGCGTCGAGGAGGCCGAGGGCGGCGGCTACCTGGTCCTGTTCCTGGAGGGCGAGGCGGTCGGTGGCGCGGCCGGTCGTGAGGTGCAGGGCGTCGCGGGCGTCCAGCAGGACGCGGCGGGCCTCGGCGAGGCCCTCGCGGGGTGCGTCGGCGACCCAGGAGGCGGCGACGGCGCGCAGGGCGGTGGCGTCGCGCAGTCCGCCGCGGGCCTCCTTGAGGTCCGGTTCCAGGAGGAACTGGAGCTCGCCCTGCCGTTCGGCCCGTTCGCGGCAGAGTTCGTCGAGCGCGGGCAGCCGCTTGGGGGCCTGGTTGCGCCAGTCGGCGAGGATCGCGGTGCGCAGCGAGGCGACGAGGCCGAGGTCCCCGGCGACGGGCCGGGCGTCGAGGAGGCCGAGCTGGACCTTGAGGTCCTCGCCCGCCGTCCTGCGGGCTTCGGCGGGGGTGCGCACGGAGTGGTCGAGGGCGAGGCCGAGGTCCCAGACCGGGTACCAGATGCGGTCAGCGAGGGCGGCGACGGCTGCGGCGTCGGCGCTGCCGTCGTGCAGGAGCAGCAGGTCGAGATCGCTGCGCGGGGAGAGTTCGCCGCGGCCGTAGCCGCCGACGGCCACGAGGGCGGCGCCGCGGACGCCGGCGTGTTCGGCCGCGGCGGCGAAGAGGGCGGTCAGCCAGTCGTCGGTGAGGGAGGCGAGGGCCGCACGGCGCGGCGGCCCGGACCGCGCCTTCTCCTGGAGGAGGCGCAGCCGGGCCGCCGCATAGCCGCTGGGTCCCGAGTCCTCGGATTCGGTGGTCACTTCGGTGCTCGTCACCCAGTTGCCTTTCCGTGTGCGCGGACGTCGGTCAGAGTGCGTCCGGGCCGCGTTCGCCGGTACGGACCCGGACCGCGGTCTCGACCGGGACGCTCCAGACCTTGCCGTCACCGATCTTGCCGGTCCGGGCGGCCTTGACGACGACGTCGATGAGCTGTTCGGCGTCCTCGTCCTCGACGAGGACCTCGACGCGGATCTTCGGGACGAGGTCGACGGTGTACTCGGCGCCCCGGTAGACCTCGGTGTGGCCGCGCTGACGCCCGTAGCCGCTGGCTTCCGTGACGGTGAGGCCCTGGACGCCGAAGGCCTGGAGGGCCTCCTTGATCTCATCGAGCCGGTGGGGCTTCACGACCGCGGTGATGAGCTTCATGCGTCCACCTTCTTGTTCTTCGGGGCCGCCGTGGTGCCGGGGGCGGGAGGCGTGGGGCGCGAGGACAGACCGCCGCCGGCGCCGCTGAAGTCGTACGCGGTCTCGGCGTGCTCGACCTGGTCGATGCCGGAGACCTCGTCGTCCTCCTCGACCCGCATCCCGATCGTCCGGTCGAGGACGAGGGCGAGGACGGCGGAGACGACCAGAGAGTACGCGAGGACCGCGAAGACGCCGATGGCCTGCTTGCCGAGCTGTTCGAGTCCGCCTCCGTAGAAGAGGCCCTTGGCGTCGGACTGGACTCCGCCGGTGGCGAAGAGGCCGACGAGCAGGGAGCCGACGATGCCGCCGACGAGGTGGACCCCGACGACGTCCAGGGAGTCGTCGTAGCCGAACCTGTACTTCAGGCCGACGGCCATGGCGCACAGGACACCGGCGACGGCACCGACCGCGATGGCGCCGAGCGGGCTGACGGCACCACCGGAAGGGGTGATGGCGACGAGGCCCGCGACGGCGCCGGAGGCGGCGCCGAGGGTGGTGAAGGAGCCGTGGCGGAGCTTCTCGTAGCCGAGCCAGGCGAGCATCGCGGCGGCGGTGGCGACCTGTGTGTTGACGAACATGACCGCGCCGACGCCGTCGTCGTTGCCGAGCCACGAGCCGGCGTTGAACCCGAACCAGCCGAACCAGAGCAGTGCGGCGCCGAGCATGACGAGCGGCAGGCTGTGCGGCCGCATCGGGTCCTTCTTGAAGCCGACCCGCTTGCCGATGACGAGGATCACGCCGAGGGCCGCGGCACCGGCGTTGATGTGGACGGCGGTACCGCCGGCGAAGTCGATGACACCGAGCTCGTACAGCCAGCCGCCCGCGCCCCAGACCCAGTGCGCGACCGGGAAGTAGACGACGGTGACCCAGAGGGTGATGAAGAGCGCCCAGGAGGTGAACTTGACCCGGTCGGCGAGAGCACCGCTTATCAGGGCCGGGGTGAGGACCGCGAACATCAGCTGGAAGACGGCGAAGACATACACCGGGATGGTGTAGCCGTCCCAGAGCTGGGTGACGCCGATCCCGCTGAGGCCGGCGAAGTCCGAGCTCCAGCCGATGAAGGACCCGATGTCGGTGCCGAAGGCGAGGCTGAATCCGTACAGCACCCACAGGATCGTGACGATCCCGAGGCTGATGAAGCTCATCATCAGCATGTTGAGGGTGCTCTTGACGCGGACCATGCCTCCGTAGAAGAAGGCCAGGGCCGGAGTCATGACCATCACGAGGGCCGAGCAGATGAGCATGAATCCGGTATTGGCGGCAGACAGCGTCGGGGCGTCTGCTGCGAACGTCGTGATGCCTGGGGGCATCGGCGTCTCCTCGTCGTCGGTGCGGCCGCGTGCGGGCGGTGGGGGCACAACCACGTGCGGGACCACTGGGGAAAAGGTGCCGGTCGGTCCTTATGCGCCATGAGATTCGCCCAGCGCCGTTTCCGCCGATGCCGCACGGTGTTTCGCCGCAGTGACGAAGAAGACCGACGTGTTACGTCCCCATGAACCGCCCGTGCCGCATCCGCGCTCGGGCCTACTCTGCGGCCGTGGCCGCATACGGTGCGGTTACGACGCTCCGGTACGGGAACGACCACACGAACCGGCCACGGCGACCACCCACTGACCTGGCAATCGGGGGAGCCGAAGTCGGTCTGTGCGGGGTGGTCGTCGTGGCCGGGGCAGGGGTGCCGTCAGACCGCTTCGGCGGTCTCGGGCAGTTGTTCGGTGAGGAGATCGGTGAGCCGGGCGACCTCGGGAATGTCCCCGAAGTCCCTGGCCGCGGTGTCGACCGTCTTGCGCAGCCGGGTGTTGACGCGCTCGGAGCGGACCTTCTTGGCGACGCGCAGCGCCTTCTCGGCCAGCACGGTGGACTCCTCGGGCTCGCGCTTGAGGAGATGGACCGTGGCGAGACCGATCAGGTTGAGTGCGTACGACCGCTGGTGCTCGTCGTCCTCGCCGAAGAGCTGGACCGCCTTGCGCATGACGGGTTCGGCGAGCGAGGCGTACGTGGGGCTGCGGCCGGCCACATAGGCCAGGTCGCGGTAGGAGTGGGAGTTCTCGCCGCTGAGCTCGGCGTCGGAGAAGAACCGGATCCAGTCGGGTTCGGGCTCGCCGTCGATGCCCGCGTCGAGGAAGGTGTCCTCGGCCATCCGGACGGCCCGTTTGCACTTGCTGGGCTGGCCCATGTTGGCGTAGGCGCGGGCCTCCATCGCGTACAGCATGGCCTGGGTCCGCGCGGTGGCGCAGTCGCGGCTGCCGTACTGCGCGAGGTGGATCAGTTCGAGGGCGTCGTCGGGCCGGCCGAGGTGGATCATCTGGCGGCTCATGCTGGAGAGCACGTACGAGCCGAGCGGCTTGTCGCCGGCCTCCTTGGAGGCGTGCAGGGCGAGGACGAAGTACTTCTGGGCGGTGGGCTGGAGGCCCACGTCGTAGCTCATCCAGCCCGCGAGCTCGGACAGTTCGGCGGCGCAGCGGAACAGGCGTTTGGCGGTGGCGGCCGGCTGCGGCTCCTGGAGCAGGTCGGTGACCTCGTGGAGCTGGCCGACGACGGCCTTGCGGCGCAGTCCGCCGCCGCACTGCGCGTCCCACTGGCGGAACATCGCGGTGGTGGATTCCAGCAGGTCGAGCTCGGGGCCGGAGAGCCGGGAGGGGCGGCGGGCGGCGGCGGCCGGGTCCGGCTCCGCGACCGCGGCGGAGGCGACGGGCACCAGCCAGCGCTGCATGGGTTCGATGAGGGCGGGGCCGGCGGCGAGGGCGAGGGAGCTGCCGAGGAAGCCCCGGCGGGCGAGCATCAGGTCGCTGCGGGAGAACTCGCTGAGCAGGGCGACGGTCTGCGGTCCGGCCCAGGGCAGATCGACGCCGGCCACCGACGGGGCCTGATGCGCGGCGCGTAACCCCAGGTCCTCGACGGCGACGACTGCACCGAAGCGTTCCGAGAACAGCTCGGACAGGATGCGCGGGATCGGTTCGCGCGGCTGCTCGCCGTCGAGCCAGCGCCGCACCCGGGAGGTGTCGGTGCTGATGTGGTGGGCACCCATCTGGCGTGCCCTGCGGTTCACCTGCCGGGCCAGCTCGCCCTTCGACCAGCCGCTGCGCACGAACCATGATCCCAATTGCCCGTTCGGACGCTTACCGGCATTCGAATCGCCTGCGCCGCTGCCACTCACTGGAACGCCCCCATCCCGCCGAATACTGTCCGCCGCGAACCACTGTCAGAATGCCGTGAACCGATGCTGTCCGTACGGAGGTTGCACACCATCGAACAGAAAATCGGGTTGCCTCCGGCATACCCATGGGAGCACATACTTCCATGGTTCGTGTACCGACGGTAATCCTACGATCACCCCCTCAGCGAGGGTGATTGCGGAAACGCCACCATTCGCCACCCCTTCGGATGAACGCCACTACGGCCGGGCGCGATTCACTTGACAGAGAGCGATCAGCGGTGGGCGCAAAGGCGCATTCAGGGGCGTGCGGACCGACTCGGACACTCCGGTGCGCGCCCCACGTCCAGCCGGATCGGCAGAAACAACAGGAACGGCGGAGTGTCACAAGAGAGCTCCGGTCCGTAACCACCGGCGAGTTGGACCCGTTGGAGGGGGCATGGGCTTCACGATCGGCGGCATCCGCGAACTGCGATCCGGCTCACGGCGCCGCGGCCGTGCGGCCGAGGGCACCGCGGTGGCCGAGTACACGGGGCTGTGGGGCTGGGCCGTCACACCGGGTGCGCGGGCCGCGGACGGCAACTGCTCCTGCGGGGAAGCCGATTGCCCCTCCCCCGGCGCGCATCCGCTGGACTTCGCGCGGGAGGTCCCCGCCGGGGCGACGCTGGAGACGGCGGCGCGCGCCTGGGCCGAGGTGCCGGGCGCCTCGATGCTGCTGCCGGTGGGCCGCGGCTTCGACGTCCTCGATGTCGCCGAACAGTCCGGGCGCCGGGCGCTGGTACGGATGGAGCGGATGGGGCTGCCGCTGGGCCCGGTGACGGTGACGCCGGACGGCCGGGCGCAGTTCTTCGTGGCTCCGGGCGCCGCGGCCGGACTCCCCCAGCTGCTGTACCGGATGGGCTGGGACGACGCGGGGCTGGATCTGCGGGCGCTGGGCCTCGGCTCCCACATCACCGCACCGCCGTCGGACCAGGGCGGCCTCGGACCGGTCCGCTGGCTGCGGTCACCGGCCCTGGACACCGCGGCGGCGCCGCCGGAGGCACGGCTGCTGCTGGGCACGCTGGCGTACATCTGCCACCGCTGGGCGGCCTGCGGCTGAGCCACAGGCCTGCGACTGAGCCGCCCAGGGGGCGGTCCGTCCCAGCTCAGCGAGAGCCCGGCCGCACGGGTCATGCGGCCGGGCTTCTTTCCGCCTGCGGGTCTCAGTCCCCGATCAGGGCGTCCACGAACGCCTCCGGGTCGAACGGGGCCAGGTCGTCCGGCCCCTCGCCGAGCCCGATCAGCTTCACCGGTACGCCCAGCTCGCGCTGGACGGCGATGACGATGCCGCCCTTCGCGGTGCCGTCGAGCTTGGTGAGGACGATGCCGGTGATGTCGACGACCTCGGCGAAGACGCGGGCCTGCACCAGGCCGTTCTGCCCGGTGGTGGCGTCCAGGACGAGCAGGATCTCGTCGAGCGGTCCGTGCTTCTCGACCACCCGCTTGACCTTGCCGAGCTCGTCCATCAGGCCGGTCTTGGTGTGCAGCCGGCCCGCCGTGTCGATCAGTACGACGTCGGCGCCCTCGGCGATGCCTTCCTTCACCGCGTCGAAGGCGATCGACGCCGGGTCGCCGCCCTCGGGCCCGCGCACGGTGCGGGCACCGACGCGCTCGCCCCAGGTCTGGAGCTGATCGGCGGCGGCCGCCCGGAAGGTGTCGGCCGCGCCGAGCACGACGCTGCGGCCGTCGGCCACGAGCACCCGGGCGAGCTTTCCGGTGGTGGTGGTCTTGCCGGTGCCGTTGACACCGACGACCATCACGACGCCCGGGGTGTCGACGCCGCCCTCCGTCCTGACCGCACGGTCGAAGTCGGTGCCGAGCAGGGTGAGGAGCTCCTCGCGCAGGAGCGAGCGCAGCCCCTCGGGGGTACGTGTGCCGAGGATCCGGACGCGCTCCCGGAGCCGTTCCACGAGCTCCTGGGTGGGGGCGACGCCGACGTCGGCGGTGAGGAGGGTGTCCTCGATCTCCTCCCAGGTGTCCTCATCGAGGTTGTCCCGGGACAGGAGCGTGAGCAGCCCCTTGCCGAGGGAGTTCTGCGAGCGGGCGAGGCGGGCCCGCAGCCGTACGAGACGGCCGGCCGTGGGCTCGGGAACGTCGAGCGCGGGGGCCGCGACGACCTCCGGAGCCTGCTCGTCGGCGGTCTCGGCGGGCGGGAGCCCGACCTCCTCGATGGTGCGGCGCGATTCGTCGCGCGGCGTCTCGGCCTCCTCGCCGACATGGGGCTCGGCGGGAGGAGTGATGGTCGGCGTGCTCGACGGTGCCGGGGGCAGCTGCTTCTTCTTGCGGCTGCTGACCACGAGCCCGCTGATCACGCCGACCGCGACCAGGGCGATGACTACAGCAAGGATGACGAATTCCATAACCCACCCAGTATCAGTCACGAAAGGTGGGGAATCGCAGAAGGTGCGAACCCGTGACGGTGCGCGTACGAGCAATCACGGCCCACCGGAGTCCGTCCAGCAGAACACCTCTGAGCTGCGTGTCTGGTGCAGTCGAGAGTGTTTATACATGTCAGCACAGGGCTACAGCCGCTCCTTCGGTCTCCACCCACACAATGTGATGACCGCGCGTGTCCTTGCTCTGACCAGCGTCGTTCGCAGAACATGCGAATTTTTCGCGATCCATGCGAGGCGGCCCATGGCGCCCATTGACGGATCGGCTCACCTGTATCTGGCGGCCGGTGTGCCCCTACTGCGCCCGGAGGACCAGGTCTTCCAGGCAATGCTGGACGGCTGGCGCAACCAGCAGCTGGCCCGCAATCTCAGCTTCGGTACGGTCGAGCAACGAGAAGCGCTCATCCGGCGCTTCCGAGCCTTCACCGACGCCGACCCGTGGCTATGGACGGCCGCGCACGTGGACGAGTTCACCACCGAGGCGCGAGGAGTCCGGCGGAACAGCCGCTCGACGGTGCTCGGCTATCAGACTGGGATCAGGCTCTTCATGGGCTATCTCACCGATCCTGCCTACGGCTGGTCGACCGAGTGTGAGACACGGTTCGGCACCCATCCCGTGCAGGTCTGCCATGAGTGGAACACTGCCCGCCACACCCAGGAAGCCCAGGCAGGGCCCGGCAAGCGAGCCCTCACTCACAACGAACTGCAGGCGCTGTTCGACCACGCCGACGAGCGCGCCGTGGCCGCGCAGTCCTCCGGCCGCAAGGGGTGGCTCACCGCCTTCCGCGATGCCACGTTGCTGAAGGTCGCATACAGCTGGGGCCTGCGCCGCAACGAGGTCCGACGCCTCGAACTGTGCGATCTGGGCAGCAATCCCAAGGCTCCGGAGTTCGGCAGCTACGGCATCGTCCACGTCCGCTTCGGGAAGGCCATGCGCGGTTCACCGCCCAAACGGCGGGCCGTGCTCACGGTCCCATTGTTCGACTGGGCAACGGACGCCCTTGGGCAGTGGGTCGAGGAGGTCCGCCCGTTGCTCGCAGAGGCCGACTCCCCCGTTCTTTGGCCCTCGGAGCGAGGATCGCTCCTGTGTCTCTCCTCCGTGACGTCCCTGTTCACGCGCTGCCGGCACGAGCTGGGGCTAGCGGAAGGACTGGACTTCCACTCGCTGCGGAGGTCGTACGTTTCCCACCTCATCGAGGCCGGCTACGACTCTCTGTTCGTGCAGCAGCAGGTCGGCCACGAACATGCGTCGACCACCACGATCTACACGCATGTTTCCCCCGATTACCGGGCCCGCACCGTGCGGGCTGCCCTGGATCGCATCGGGCACCGAGTGACTGTGGGGGAGGTCGCTCCATGAACCGTTCGGTGACGTACTCCTGGCGTTTGCGGGAGATCATGGCAGCACGCGGCCTCAACAACATCTCCGACTTGATTCCGCTTCTCAAGGATCGGAGCATCGACCTGTCAGCCTCACAGATCTACCGCTTGGTTGGCCAACGTCCGGAACGCCTGTCACTGGCCTTGCTCGGCGCCCTCTGTGACGCGCTGGAGTGCAGCGTCGAGGACCTCTGCCGATTCGAAGTACAGACCACTCAGCAGCCCCGTCGAGCGGCCTCCGGCGGGCCCACGGTCATCGACCTGAACAGCACCATCCGCCCGCGACGGGCACGAGTACGACGGACTGATTGATATGCCCCGCTGCAAGAAGCCCTGCGCACGCTGCGGCGTCGTCAACGGCCGCTACGGCGTCGCCAAATGGCCCGAGGGATTCGTCTGTGGCCGCTGCTACTACCGTGCCATGCAGTGCCGCGGCGCCTGCCCAGCCTGCGGCGTCGAACGGCTCCTGCCCGGCCTCGACGCAGACCGTGTCCCCATCTGCCGCGATTGCGCGGGCATCCCCCGTGACTTCCACTGCACACGTTGTGGGGAAGAAGCCGACCGCGGCCGTCGAGGCCTCTGCCATCGCTGCTGCCTCCAGGACGACCTGGCAACCCTTCTCGATGACGGCACAGGCCAGATCGCGCCGCCGCTGCGTCCGCTCGTCGATGCTTTGGTCACCCAGGATCGACCGGTCAGCGCCCGGCTGTGGGCCCGATTCCCACACGTCAAGACGCTCCTGCGCGGACTCGCAGACGGCAGTCTGCCCCTCGACCACGAGACCTTTGACAACTTCACCCCACGGCAGGCCGCAGAGCACACACGCGAACTTCTCGTCACTACCGGGATCCTGGCAGAACGTAACCGGGCCGAGGTGGAATTTTTACGCTGGCTGGAGTGGAAGACGCCGCAAATCGCCAACCCCGAGGATCAGCAGCTAGTTCGCCGCTTCGCCACCTGGCACCATCTACGGCGTCTGCGTGAGCTCGATGCCCGCGGGGCTGTCGCACCGACGACCGTGGCCCGGGCCCGCGCCGACGTCCGTGCCGGAGCGGACTTCCTGGCCTGGCTGCGGGAGCGCGGCCGCACCCCTATGACCTGTACACAAGGGCACGTGGACGAATGGCTCGCCACCGGCACAGGTACCCGCCGCAGCGCGGCAACCTTCGTGCACTGGGCCGTTCGCACCCGCGTCATGGCCCCGGTCGACTTCCCCTGGATCCGCTCGGCCAAGCTCGATTCCATCGGCCAGATCGAGCGACTGCACTTCCTCCGACGCATCGCCGAAGACAGCTCTATCCGTCTCGAAACCCGAGTACTCGGGCTACTCGTCCTTCTCTTCGCTCAGCCAGTGACACGGATCTCACGCATGAGCATCGACGACATCGAGATCACCGACGAGGAGGTCATCGTTCACCTCACCGGTGGGGAACCCGTCCCTGTTCCCCACCCCTTTGACCAGCTCTTTCGCGACTACCTGCCGCAACGACGCCACACGACAACTGCCCGCAACAACCGCACCCGCTGGCTCTTCCCTGGCGCGGTCCCAGGGCAGCCCTTGGCAATCGCAACCCTCCACAAAGGCCTGTGGGACGGCGGTATCCCCATCCGTCGCGGGCGGAACTCAGCCCTGCGCGATCTTGTCCTGGAGATGCCGCCGGCACTGGTAGCCAAGGCCCTCGGCTACAGCCCCCTAGCCACCGAACTACACGCCGCACGAGCAGGACGCCCATGGGCGGGTTACGCATCCATCCGGCGCTACCACGGCAAGCAGCTCCAGATCTTCTGAGGGCACTGAGCTTTCCCCAACCTCATGTTGATGCGTCGTGAAGGACGAGGACGGCCTTCACAGCGTCGGTGATTCGATTGGTGCTGCAGCGGAGTTCCCGCAGAAGGCGCAATCCTTCAGGGCAGACGTGGCCTGCTCACCGAGACAGCGGGTCTTTGCGTGGATGGTGTTGGGGCGGCGTTTCCGCCGCTTGAGGCGCCAGCCCCGAAACGGTACCCGGACGGGTCCGCCGGCGCCTTGAAACGCCTTGTCCGCCCAACATTTAGGTCCTGCTTCGGTAAAGGACCGATGATCCCGTGCTGCCGCGCGGCAGTCAGGTCGTGAGCCGAGCCGGGCAGAGTCGGCAAGGCCCAGAGCAACCGTCCGAACGGATCGATGAGAATCTGCACGTTCATGCCGTGCGGGCCTATGCTTCCCGGAGTAGGGGGTGTCGACTCGGTTGATCGGCAACAGGGTGTTGTCCAGTCAGGAACTCGCAAGGTGCGGTTGGCCAGATCAATTGAGGACAGATAGAAGAGCGGGCGAAGCTCCTGCCAGTGTGCGGGTGGACTTGGTCGAGAACCCGTCTGCCAGGAGCTTCATCGGTCCAGCTCGCGGTCAGCACCGCCAGTTGGATAAGGCTCACTACAACTTGCAGTTAGTCATCATACAGATCGCCGCGAACCATTAGCTCCGCGTTGGGCACTTGGCTCATCCGATTTTTGAATTCTTCCGAGACAGGCTTCGTCGTCGCGAAAATGACCCTAGCGGGATTTTTGATCGGCATCTGCGCAATCTGATCGAACTTTACAACGTCCCTCAGCTTTAGCGTCTCCGTCTTGCACTCCCCAAAGATGATTTGACCGTCGAGAATACAAGCAACGTCCATCTCGCGACTCTCACCCGGACCGGAGAAATCGATCAGATCAATCTCGGGAGCATAGTGAAACGCCGCATTTGACTGCGACTTAAGTTTATAGAGCACCTGAGCTGTAAGGTGCGAGTTCTTCTCATAGAACTGGTAGACGGTCTCAGCGAGCTTGTAGCACCACCGAGGCTCCACCATGCCGTTCTTCCAATGCTTCTGCGTAAACTTTTGCTGGAAAGAACAACGATTACACGTGAAGGTAGAAGATAGGGCGTCCATGCTGTACCAAGAGGAAAGGCTGCACCTCTCACACTTGAGGATGTATCCCCGGTAAATAATCTCCTTGGTAAGCATGTCATCTATGAGATCCGCTGCCGCCTGCGGGCTGCCCATGCATTCCGAAAACGCATCAAGGTCTAGATAAGAGCGCTGGTCGGTTCGGACGTAAAAGACACCGCTCTCGGCATTCTTATTGGTCTGCATAAACTTATCTAGAATGGATCGGGTCATCTTGGCCTTGATGAACTCACCCAACGCATTGAGGCCACCGAAACGACAGATCGCGTCATTGAAGTACTTGCCCTTATCCGAGTACCTTGCCGTGATGCCAACATTCGCGAAATAGAAGTTGATGAGACTCAACGCGTCTGGCATCTCAATCTTCGGCCGAACCATGATGGCATCAAGGTCAGTGCCGAAAATCATAGAGTTCGGACACAGGTAAGCGATTCCGTCGTTAGCCACTCGCGACTCAGTGGTCGAGTTGTGAAGATTAGCAAGCTTCGGCCCCAGCGTCGGTAGCGACGGCGCTTGGTATCCTTCGATTTGAAGAGATGTCAGCCAATAGTGGTCGGGGAGCCTGATTGAGCTAAAACTCTTGGGCTTCGGTGTATCAAAGGGACTGACGCTCTTCCCATCAACGAACACCATACTGCGATGGTTGACGTAGTTGTCGATCTCGTAGACTCGAAGCACGCAAGAGGTAGATATGCTGTCAATGGGCACACAATCAATCTTGGACACAAACTTGTCAGGCTCAAAGTACGCGAGCCTTCCAATCTGGGTGCGATAGGCAACGAGTTGCCGCTGACTAAGACTCATGCTGCACAACTGCACATGCTTGGCGCTATGACCGTAACGAATTAGGGAGGAAACAACAGCGACAAGCTCGCGTGCGCCTTGCTGCTCTAGCGTGAATTTTTCTACTTCCAGTCCCTGCTCATGACGTTTCCTGGCCGCATTCCGCGCCTTAGTAGAAGAACGCAGCCAGGCCTGTGGAATCCACCGAATTCCGTCATGCATACGGGACAACGAGTAATAGAAGCAAAAGTCCTCTACAGTGTCGCCAAGCACTACCACCACTGGTTCTTTATCTGACCGGTGATTGCCGGCCCTGTAATATTGCCCCAGGTGCAACATACTTAGACCGAATGGAGTGTTTGACATAAACTCTTCATCTAGGTGCGGTTCTTCATGCTCACCCAGGAAAGGACGTTGCGGTCCTTGCACATGAGTCAAAACGTTTGTCAGTTTATACGTGTCTGGCACTCGCCTCGCGGTGAACCCAGCTTCGCTAATATCGTCGACATACTCGCTACTCCCCACTCCCGTCTCAGAATGGACGAGTAGCTGAAAAGTTGGGTCACTAATTACCGGCGGGAGCCTCACGAATCCAATGTGTCTGGTTGTCGCCGAGATAATCTTTGCGATCTTCGTGAAAGGGTACCCGAAGCCTGACGTACTGGTCAGATACTGGTCGACCGCATCACTGTGATGAAACGGACTCAGTCGGTAGATGAGCTCCTTACTTAGGCTTTCACTGATGATCAGCTCATCCACTTGCGACTGCGCAGCGCTACTCGTAAACCAATCCTCGAACTCTGCGTCGGTCCAATCCCTAGTTTGTTGGCCATTTTTATGAAAATGCTTGATCTCCGCATATTTTTCTGGGCTGGCTTCTTCGAAGTCAGTGAATGTTAGATTGCAGACTGCGAGATAATCCGGACTGTAGGCCTCAAGCAACTCCCAAAACTTGTCTTCAATCACTTCCCCATCTGTGGGCACGATCAGAAAATAGCGGCCGCCCCACACTTGAGATGCTTGGGTGATGGCAACATTGGCCACTTTCCTCCAATATTCAAGATTTTTGTTAATGAAAATGGCGCACCGAGGCGGCCGCACTGTTGCGGTAATGTTTTGGTAAGTCGACTCGCTCACGATGCGTCTCCTT
Organism: Streptomyces sp. NPDC048671; assembly: GCF_055587045.1. NCBI lineage: Bacteria > Bacillati > Actinomycetota > Actinomycetes > Kitasatosporales > Streptomycetaceae > Streptomyces > Streptomyces sp. NPDC048671. Next base: position 149,249 of record NZ_JBVJHB010000014.1, read on the forward strand.
GAAGTACCGCACAGCATTAATTGAAGATCGCCAAAGCGAAACGATGTCCAGTGAAACCCTGAGAACGGCCCCCACCACCAATCGTCTGACCATGTATCACTGGTGACATCGGAACACGTACGACGCTAATTCTGGCAGGTTGCCACGCGTCCACTATTGCGACCAAAAATAGGCTGCGCCAACAGTTGATTTCTTGCTCGTTGCGCCGGAGTTGGATCCGAATTCGTCTCAGCTCCCATTCTCCCCTTCGACTCCTGTTGATCAATACCCTTCGCCTCTACTCACCGTGTCCTCGTTTCGGGCCGGACCATCGGCTCTCCAGCTGGGCACTGGAGTCGGAACCGACAGGCTCGACGTACGGCACACACCGCACGCAAATCATACCCATACCGCTACTCTCCGTAACTTTCTGCCGTGTTCGTGCGAACTTCTGCCGTGAACCCGTGAATCCCTACCGTTATCTCGGGTGTCGAGCGGGCGACAGGCAACAGGCATGTGAGGCATGTGTGCCTCAATGCTCCGTGCCTGACGGATATCTACGGGTTCTTCAGGCAAGTACGGCATCTTCGCGGCGTGGGAGCCTCCCCCGACGCTGCTTGTCAGCGTCGAGCCTGAACCGTTCCCGTCCGCAGGGCGTCCATATGGGCACCCTGACACCGTGGAGCCGCCGCACCATGAGCACATCCGAACCGCCGCCTTGGTCGCACTGCGCACACGGTGCAGATCCTGCTGCCGACCCCGTTGGTTGCCGCGGCATCCACCTCCCCGGCCACACCGTATGCCTCGCCCACCTCGCCGACGACGAACGCGACGCCTACCTGGCCGTCCTGACTCCCGGCACCAGCATCGACCACCGGGGCACCAACTTCACCGAACCTCTTCTCAACGCCCTCCTCAACGGCCTCCGCGACCCCGAAACCGGGCATCCCCGGTTCGGCCATGCCAAGTTCGAATTGGCCACCTTCGAGGGCACCGCCTTGTTCGAGTCGGCGATCTTCGAGTGCGACGCCTTGTTCGAGTCGGCGACATTCAAGGGCAGCGCCAACTTCGCATCGGCGGCTTTCAAGGGCCAAGCCGGGTTCAGCCAGGCGACCTTCGAGATGGGGAGCGCGGGGTTCGGCTCGGCAACCTTCGAGGCGGCGACCTTCGAGAGCCGCGCCGAGTTCGGCCTGACGACCTTCGAGGTCATCGCCCAGTTCGATTCGGCGACCTTCAAGGGCGACGCCGGGTTCCTCATGGCAATCTTCAAGGACATCGCCAGGTTCATCTCGGCCACCTTCCAGGGCGACGCCCTGTTCATGGATGCGACCTTCAAGGGCAAAACCTGGTTCGATTCAGCGACCTTCGAGGGCGACGCCGGGTTCGAGTCGACGACCTTCGTAGCAGCTGACCAGTTCGGACCTTTGGCGTGTGCTGGACGGGTTGTGCTGTCCGGTGCGGCGTTCGGTGGCCCGGTGACCCTCTCGTTCGCTGCGCGCCGTTTGGAGTGCCTTCGTACTCGCTGGTCATCGACAGCGGAGATCCGCCTGCGTTACGCCACGGTGGACTTCGCTCATGCGGTGTTCGAGTACCCCCTCACGATCGCCGCCGAGCCGGATCCGTTCGTGCTCACCAACGGCCGACAGCTCGCCGAAGATCCCTTTCCGATCCTGCCGATCCCCTGCGACCCCAGGGTGCGGGTGGCGTCGCTGCGTGGGGTGGACGCCGCCCATCTGGTCCTCTTAGACCTCGATCTTTCGGGGTGCCTGTTCGTCGGCACCGTGCACCTGGACCAACTCCGTCTGGAGGGGGCCTGCACTTTCGACACCGCCCCGCCCGCCGCGTGGTGGCGCTGGCCGCCCGTGCGGTTCACCGAGCGCCGCGTCCTGGCCGAGGAACACCACTGGCGTGCCAGCCAGCCGGGAGCAGTGCAGGGCTGGAACGTGGCAGTCCTCGGCGCTGGACGCGCCGGGCCGTTGCAGCTGGCCCCGGTGTACCGGGCTCTGCGCAAGGCTTTCGAGGACGGCAAGCACGAGCCGGGGGCCGCGGACTTCTACTACGGGGAGATGGAGATGCGCCGCCACGCCGACGACATCCCCCGCAGTGAACGAGGGCTGTTGACCGCGTACTGGGCGTTGTCCGGCTACGGCTTGCGCGCCTCCCGGGCCCTGGCCTGGCTCGGCGCCGCCATGCTCCTCACCATCGTCTTACTGATGGCTGTCGGCCTCGCCCAGGACACCCCGAAGCAGACCGCGACCGGCACCGTCCCGGCCGGCGGGGGCAAGGTCACCTTCGAGATCGACAAGGACGATCCGCAGAACCCCACCGTCAATCGGTTCACCGGCGAGCGCTTCGAGAACGCCCTGAACGTCACCCTCAACTCGGTGGTGTTCCGCACCTCCGGACAGGAGCTGACCACCGCCGGCACCTACATCGAGATGACCTCCCGCCTGACCGAACCCGTCCTTCTCGGCCTGGCCGTCCTCGCTATCCGCAACCGCGTCAAACGCTGACGGCCCAGCCCCAGGCTGGCGAAGCCCTGTGACCGGTTCGGCCGAACCGTTCCCGGCTACGTGCCCTACTTGCCTGCGCCACCGCCTTCTTCGAGCTTCTGACACCTTGCACCCCTTGCCCTCCGGGCGGGAACTCGCGACGTCTCAATATCCGACGTCGTCAGTCTGCGGCGACAAACGAGGAATGGCCGTCCCGCCGGGCGGCGGACGGGCGGCGCCTCCGAATTCACCTGAGCGATATGAGCCGTATGCCGGGAAAGGTGCGATTCCGCGCGTGGAGACCCGTGGCCTGGAACCCGTGCCGGACGGCGAGCGCACCGGCCGGGTCCGGAGCCCTCTTCCCTACCTGGGTCGCGGCCAATATGACCGTGCTGCTGCTCACCCTGGGCGCGGGCCTCATCGTCTTCGACGCGCTGAGCCTCTGGCAGGTGCTGATCGTCGCGGCGGCGGCCCCCGTCCTCTCGTACGGGATGGCCGGACTGGTCTCCGTCGCGGGGAAGCGCGGCGGCGCACCCGGCATGGCGCTCTCCCGGGCCGTCTTCGGGCAGCGCGGCAACCTGGCGCCCGGCGCGCTGATCCGGGTCGCACGCTGGGGCTGGGAGACGGTGAACACGGTCACCGGCGCGTACGCCGTGCCGGCCGTGCTCGATCCGCTCTTCGGGGTCCGGAGCACCCCGGCCCTGACCATGGTGACCCTGACGGCCTTCATGGCGGCCGGCTTCCTGCTCTCGGGGCTGGGGGCGCGGGCGCTGCGGGTGTGCTCCACCTGGTCCGCGTGCCTCTTCGGCGGGTTCAGCGTCCTCGTGCTGGTCCATCTGGCCGGTACGACGCCGTGGCGGGCCGTCCTGGACCAGCCGGCCGGGCCGACGCCGATGATGGTCGCGGGCATCGGCACCGGCCGCCGACGGCATCAGCTGGGCCCCCACGGGTCCCGACTTCACCCGCTATCCGCCGCGCACCGCGTCCGGCCGGGCGATGGTCGCGGTGACCGTGGGCGGCGCGGGAATCGTGTTTCTGCCGTTGGTGCTGATGGGAGCGGTGATGGCGGTCGGCACGCCGGAACTGGCCGTCACCCGGGAGCCGGTCTCCTTCATCGGCGCGTTACTGCCGGACTGGATCTCGGTGCCGTATCCGCTCGTCGCCGTGCTCGGCATGGTGCTGATCAATGCCATGTCGATGTATTCGGCGGGTTTCACCGCGCAGACGCTGGGATTCCGCGTCCCGCGCACCTGAGCGGTCGCGGTGAATGCCGCGATCAGCCTGTTCCTGGGTGCGCTGCTGATGATGGCGGCGAACAGTTTCATCGATTCGTTCGTCTCCTTTCTGAACCTGCTCGCGGTGACGTTCTCGGCCTGGATCGGGGTCTTCGGCGTGGACCAGCTGCGGGGGCGCGCATACGATCCGGCGGCGCTCATGGACACCACCGCCACCAGCGCCTACTGGCACACGGGCGGCTTCGCGTGGCCGGGCTGCTCCTCACCCGCGTGGAATGGTTCAGCGGTCCGCCCGCCACCACATGGGCCGGGCGCGACGGACTGGGCTGGGCCGTCACCATCGCCGTCTCCGGCGGTCCGTACGCGGCGCTGCCGCGCCCCGGCGTACGGCAGCGCGGCACACCCCTACACTTCTGACGCTGCGTCAGCTACTGTCCGGCCTCGCCCAGCCCGCCCGGCGAAGGGGAGAGTGTCATGGCCTTCACAGTCGTCCGGTTCAACCTCGTCGATCCAGCCGCCACGCCCGCCTCGCTCTCGGCCCGCTACCGCGCGGCCCTGGACATGGCCGCGTACGCCGACGAGCACAGCGTCGACACCGTGCAGGCCGAGGAGCACCACGGGGCCGCCAACTCCTGGCTGCCCTCCCCCTTCGTCCTCGCCGGTGCCGTGTTCGGCGCCACCGGCCGGATCGCGGTCACGGTCTCCGCGGTCATCGGGCCGCTGCACGACCCGCTGCGGCTGGCGGAGGACATCGCGGTGCTCGACCTGCTGAGCGCGGGCCGGCTCGTCACGGTCGCGGGGATCGGCTACCGGCCCGAGGAGTACGAGCGGGCGGGCGTCGAATGGGGCAGGCGCGGACGGCTCCAGGACGAGCTGCTGGAGACGCTGCTGCTGGCGTGGACCGGGGAGCCGTTCGAGTTCCGCGGCCGCACGGTCACGGTCACCCCGCGTCCTTTCACCCGGCCGCACCCGCTGCTGCTGGTGGGCGGCAGCTCGCGGGCGGCGGCGCGGCGGGCGGCCAGGCTGGGGCTGCCGCTGTTCCCGAGCGCGCATCTGCCCGAGCTGGAGGCGTACTACCACGAGCAGCGCGCGGAGCACGGCACGGAGGGCTTCTGCATGATGCCCGCGGCCGAGACGCCGTTGCTCCATGTGTCCGAGGACCCGGACCGGACGTGGGCCGAGTACGGGGAGCACTTCCTGCACGAGGCGCGTACGTACGCCTCCTGGCAGTCCAAGGACATCCGCTCGGCCGTCCGTTCGGTGGCGACGACGGTGGCGGAGCTGCGCGCCGAGGGCGTCTACCGGATCGTCACCCCTCAGGCGTGCGCGGAGCTGGGCCGGGAGCTGGACAGCCTGGTGCTGCATCCGCTGTGCGGCGGGATGCCGGTCGAGGAGGGGTGGCGCAGCCTGCGGCTGTTCTGCGAGGCGACCGGCGGCTGAATGGAGCCGGGAACGGGGGTGCGGATCAGCCCATCTCCTCCAGCGCCTTGCCCTTGGTCTCCTTGACGAACTTGATGACGAAGGGGATCGAGAGCGTGGCGAAGCAGGCGTAGATGATGTACGTGCCCGACAGGTTCCAGTCGGCGAGGCTCGGGAAGCTCGCGGTGATGGCCCAGTTGGCGATCCACTGTGCGGACGCGGCGACGCCGAGCGCCGCGGCGCGGATCCGGTTCGGGAACATCTCGCCGAGGAAGACCCAGACGATGACACCCCACGACAGGGCGAAGAAGAGCACGAACACATGGGCCGCGACGAGCGCGACCACGCCCTGGGTGTTGGGGAGTTTGCCGTCGACCAGGTTGGCGGAGAAGGCCCATGCCTCGAAGGCGAGGGCGACGGCCATACCGCAGGAGCCGACGAGGGCCAGCGGGCGGCGTCCCACCCGGTCCACCAGGACCATCGCGATCACGGTGCCGATGATGTTGATGATCGAGGTGGTGAACGAGTAGAAGAACGAGTCGGTCGGGTCGATGCCGACGGACTGCCACAGCGTCGCCGAGTAGTAGAACGCCACGTTGATGCCGACGAGCTGCTGGAAGACCGACAGGCCGATACCGACCCAGACGATGGGCAGGAAGCCGAAGCGGCTGCCCAGCAGATCCTTGAAGGTCGACTTGTGCTCGCGGTGCATCGCGGTCTCGATCTCGGTCACCCGGGCGTCGAGGTCGACCCCGTTGCCCTCGACCTCCGACAGGATCTGACGGGCCCGGTCCTTCTTGCCGACCGAGATCAGGAACCGCGGCGACTCGGGGATCGCGAAGGACAGCAGCCCGTACAGGACAGCGGGCACGACCATCACGCCGAGCATCCACTGCCAGGCTTCGAGGCCGGCGATCTTGCCGCGCTGGTCGCCGTCGGCGATCTGCAGGATGCCGTAGTTGACCAGCTGGGAGATGGCGATGCCGATGACGATCGCCGCCTGCTGGAAGGAGCCGAGACGGCCGCGGTAGGCGGGCGGCGAGACCTCGGCGATGTACGCGGGGCCGATCACCGAGGCCATGCCGATGGCGAAGCCGCCGATGACGCGCCAGATCGCCAGGTCCCAGAGCGCGAAGGGGAGCGCGGAACCGACGGCGCTGATGGTGAAGAGGACCGAGGCGATCTGCATGCAGCGGATGCGGCCGATGCGGTCGGCGATACGGCCCGCGGTGGCCGCGCCGATCGCACAGCCGATCAGGGCGATGGCGATGACCTGGGCGAGCGTGCCGGAGCCGATGTCGTACCGGCTGCGGATCGCCTCGACGGCGCCGTTGATGACGGAGCTGTCGTAACCGAAGAGGAAGCCGCCCATCGCAGCGGCTGCCGTGATGAAGATGACATGGCCGAGGTGGTCCGGGTGGGCCGCTCTGGCTCCGGACTCCGGTCCCTGCGATGTGCTGGTCACATGAACTCCTGGTACCTGGCCGCGAGCGCAGGCGTGGGGGGCGAGCTGTTCCCAGTGGCGCATAGGTTCACCACTGCCACCACTTGAAGACGAAAGCGGCGACAACGGGGGTTATGTCTTTGATTCCCGAAGCCGATATCGCACTTCTTGCGGGCATTCACCCCAGGAGCATCGAGCGGACTCGTTGAAGTCCTGAATGTCGGGCTGGGCCGGAATGGGCTCAGCGCAGCCGCTGGCTGATGACCTTGGAGACCCCGTCGCCCTGCATCGAGACGCCGTAGAGCGCGTCGGCGACCTCCATCGTCCGCTTCTGGTGCGTGATCACGATGAGCTGGGAGCTCTCCTGGAGTTCCGCCATGATCCGGATCAGCCGCTGGAGGTTGGTGTCGTCGAGCGCCGCCTCGACCTCGTCCATCACATAGAACGGGCTCGGCCTGGCCTTGAAGATCGCGACGAGCAACGCCACTGCTGTCAGCGACCGTTCACCGCCGGACAGCAAGGACAGCCGCTTCACCTTCTTGCCCGGCGGGCGGGCCTCGACGTCCACACCGGTCGTGAGCATGTTGTCCGGGTCGGTCAGGACGAGCCGCCCCTCACCACCCGGGAAGAGGCGCGAGAAGACGCCCTCGAACTCACGGGCGGTGTCCCGGTACGCCTCGGTGAAGACCTGCTCGACGCGCTCGTCGACCTCCTTGATGACCTGCATCAGATCGGCCCGGGTCTTCTTCAGGTCCTCAAGCTGCTCGGAGAGGAACTTGTGCCGCTCCTCCAGCGCGGAGAACTCTTCGAGAGCGAGCGGATTCACCTTCCCGAGTTGCTGGTACGCCCGTTCGGCCGACTTCAGCCGCTTCTCCTGCTCGGCCCTGACGAACGGCTTCGGCTGGTTGCGCGGATGCTCCGGATCCTCCGGCAGCTCCTCGCCCTCCGCGGCCGGGGACGGCGGCACGAGCTGATCGGGCCCGTACTCGGCGGCCAGACCGGCCGGTTCCACGCCCAGCTCCTCCAGCGCCTTCGCCTCCAGCTGCTCTATCCGCAGCCGTTTCTCGGCGCCGAGCACCTCTCCCCGGTGGACCGAGTCCGTCAGCTTGTCGAGCTCGCCCTTGAGCTCGCGGCCCTGGAGGCGCTCGGCCGCCAGCTCCTGTTCCCGTTCGGCCTTCGAGGCCTCAGCGGCGGCCCGTTCCCGCTCCGCCCGTACGACGGACACCTCGACGTGGGCCAGCAGCTGACGGGCGCCGGACGCCACGGCTGAGGCCACCGCGGCCTCGTGACGCAGCCGGGCCCTGCGCTGCTCGACGCGGGCCCTGGCCTCCCGTTCGGCGCGGGCGCCGCGGTCGAGGGAGTCGGCGCGGCCGGCCAGCGCCTTGACGCGTTCCTCGTGGGTACGGACCTGGAGGCGGGCCTCCATCTCGGTCTGGCGGGCGTTGGCACCGTCGGCGGCGAGCCGGTCGCGCACGGCGGTGTCCGGTTCCTCGTCCGCGCCGTCCTGCGAAGCCTCCTCGGCGACGAGCAGCCGTTCGGCGAGCTCCTCCGCGTCCTGGGTCGCGCGCTCCAGCGCCTCCTGGGCGCGGGCCGCGGAGGCGGCCATCCGGTCCGCCTCACCGGCCGCGCCCCGCGCCTGGCCGGCCAGCCGCCCGAGCTGCTGGGCCACCCCGGACTTCTCCCGCTCGGCGGCCCGCCGCCGCTCCCCCAGCTCCTCGACGAGCGCCGCCCCGGTGCCGCGCCGCTGCGCCGCGAGCCGCTGCGCCTCGGCCAGCTCCGTGCACCGCACCGCCAGTTCGGCCAGCTCGGCGGCCGCCTCGTCCACGGACGCCTGGACTTCGAGGAGACTGGGCGCCCCGGCGGAACCACCGTGCGCGAAGTGCACCGAGAGCACATCGCCCTCGCCGGTCACCGCCGTCAGCTCCGGGCGGGCGGCCACCAGATCCTCGGCGTCCTCCAGCGTCCCTACGACCACCATGTCCCGCACCAGCCCGCGCACCGCGGCCATCAGTTCGACGGGACCGCTGACGAGATCGGCGACGGCGGGGGTTTCCCGGCCGTCGAGAGCCACGGCCACCGGCCTGTCGGCGGCTGCCGCCCCGGTCCCGGCGGGCCCCTGCGGCACCGGCAGGGCCGAGCCCTCCTGCGCGGGGACATGGGCGACCCCGCCGCGGGGCGCGATGTCCGCCTCCGCACCCTGACCGGGCACCTGCCCCACCGCGTCCAGCGCACCGGGGAGGGCGCCTGGTCCGCCTCCGAGCAGCAACGCGGCCCGGCCCGCGTCCAGTTTCCGCAGCAGCCGGATCGCCTCCGCCGCGGTGGCCGGGTCCGTCACCGCCACCGCGTCCGCCGCCGCACCCAGTGCGGCGGCCACCGCGACCTCGTGTCCCGGGGCCACCGTGAGCAGTTCCGCGGCCGGCCCGAGCAGTCCGGCCAGCCGGTCCCGGGCACCGAGCAGCACCCCGGTGCCGTCCTTGCGGCGCAGCCCGAGGGCCAGGGCGTCATGGCGGGCCGCGACCGCGGCGCGCTCGCGTTCGGCGGCGGTGGCGGCCTCGCGGGCGGCGGAGAGCGCGGCCTCCGCCTCCCTCAGCTCGCTCCTGGCGGCCTCGTGCCGCTCGCCGAGCTCGGCGTCACCGGCGTCCAGGCCGTCGACCTCGGCCTTGAGCTCCTCGTACTCCTCCTGTGCGGCGACCGCCCGCTCCCGCGCCTCGTCGCGCGATGCGGCCAGCCGGTCGATCTCCGACTGCGCCGAACCGGCACGGCTGCGGGCCGCGTTGACCTGGCCGCTCAGCCGGGCGAGCCCTTCGCGCCGGTCCGCGAGGGCGCGGGCCGCGTCCTTCAGCCTGCGCTCCTCGGCCGCCAACTCCCTTTCCAGCTCGGAGCGGTGGGACGCGGTGTCCTCCAGGGCGTGTTCGGCCGCTTCCAGCGCCGCGGTCAGCTCCGCCTCCTGCTCGCGGATCCGGCCGGCCTCGCGCTCCATGTCTTCCGGGTCGCGGCCGCGCCGCTCCTCATCCGGCGGGGCGGTGGCGCTCTTCACCCGGGCGTCGGCCAGCGAGATGGTGCCGCGCACCCGTTCGGCCAGCTGCGACAGCTCGTACCAGGTCTGCTGGGCGCGCTGGAGCCGCGGCGTCAGCCGCCGCACCTCGTCCTCCAGTTCCGCCTCGCGCCCCAGCGCCGCCTTGAGCTCCGCCTCGGCCGTCTCCCGGCGCTGCTTCAGCGCCGCCTCGTCGGCGATCTCACCGCGCAGCGCGGTGTGCAGCCGGCCCAGGTCGTCGGCGAGCAGCCGCAGCCTGGCGTCGCGCAGATCGGCCTGGATGACGGCGGCCCGGCGCGCGACCGCGGCCTGCCGGCCGAGCGGCTTCAGCTGTCGCCGCAGTTCGTCGGTGAGGTCCTGGACCCTGGCCAGGTTCGCGCCCATCGCGTCCAGCTTCCGCAGCGCCTTCTCCTTGCGCTTGCGGTGCTTCAGTACGCCGGCGGCCTCCTCGATGAACGCGCGGCGCCCCATCGGGTCGGCGTGGAGCACGGAGTCCAGCTGGCCCTGGCCGACGATGACATGCATCTCCCGGCCGATTCCGGAGTCCGAGAGGAGTTCCTGGATGTCGAGCAGCCGGCAGGTGTCGCCATTGATCTGGTATTCGCTGCCGCCATTGCGGAACATGATCCGAGTGATCGTCACTTCGGCGTACTCGATGGGCAGTACGCCGTCGGAATTGTCGATGGTCAGTGACACCTCCGCCCTCCCGAGCGGAGGCCGCCCGGTGGTACCGGCGAAGATCACGTCCTCCATCTTGCCGCCGCGCAGGGATTTGGCACCCTGCTCCCCCATGACCCAGGAGAGCGCGTCCACGACATTGGACTTGCCCGATCCATTGGGGCCGACCACACAGGTGATCCCGGGTTCGAACCGCAGGGTCGTGGCGGAGGCGAACGATTTGAAACCACGCAGGGTCAGGGACTTGAGGTGCACGCCGCCGGACTCTACCTTTCGCTCTCGGTTTCGCTGATGAAGGTGCAGGGCACATCAGACGGTAAGGGAAGGGGTGTACGTCCGGGGCGGGACGGGCGCGGTTCGGAGGGGAAAAGAAAGAAGGGACGCCGAAGCGTCCCCTACAAATCTTGTGCATTACTGTCTCACGCATTGCCGTGCCAACGGATGCGACGCCTCCGTGGAGGCGCGCGCCCCGGATCAATGACAGGCAGATGAAGACGCGGATCACACGCAGTCGGTGATCAAGCGCAATCGATCTTCAATGATCCGGTGGCGATCCGACGATGATGATTCCGTGCGGCTGACGCGTGCAGCCCGACCGGCCCTGGGGCCATCGGTCAGGTCAGCGCCGGCTCCGCCTGAGGTACGTCGATGTCGATGCTGTCGAGCAGCGACTCTTGGTGCTGAGCGGCGGCGTTGAGCGCGTCGTTCTCGTCCTGAATCCGTACGATCTCGGATTCAAGATCCTGGACGCGCTGCTGAAGCCGTCGCATCTCGGCGAGGAGTCGCGGGTCGGAACCGCCGACGTAACCGAGAAGCGCCTTTGCCATGAGGATGGTCCTCCACACTGAGTGACCGACCGATGCGGTGTGGGTCGTGAGGGAATCGCACCCGCGGTGCTCGGCAGTGCTCTGTGTTCACTGCTGTTCTGCTGCCAAACAGCTCTGCCGAACAGCTAAGGTGCGCGGGGTTTTCAGCGTCTCACCAAAAAGTTTGACGGTCAACACGATCACACACTGTAGAGACGGGCGTCCCGGGGGCGCGCGGCTTGACGATCATGCGGCGCGACTCTCCTGCGGGGCCCTCAGTGGTACGGAGATCATCCCTCTCGCCGCAGCCTCGCACGGCAACCGAATCTTGGCAACCACCGGATCATTCCGCAGGTCATTTCATGTGTACGCACAATGGCGCCCCTCGTCGTCACCCCACGCCGCGTCTCGAACACAGCCCGAACACGAGACTTCTCCCGACCCTGTACGGGCACCGGATCAGCGGATCGCGAACCCCTCGTATCCGCCCCGCGGGGTGTCCCAGATCTCAGTGACTCCGTCAACGCGGCCGGGTGTGTCGTCCGAGCGCAGCCAATCCAGCAGACGGTGGCAATTCTCACGCCGCCCCTCGGCGACCACCTGAACCCTGCCGTCGTCGAGATTGAGGGCGAATCCGGTGAGGCCGCCGATCTCCAAAGCGTTTGCCCTGGTGAACCAGCGGAACCCTACTTGCTGTACTCGGCCGCGTACCCAGGCGGTGAGCCGTACATCTTCGTTCATGCCCGAACGCTAACCGGCCAATTGCTCCCGGAGCACTTCTCGCCGAAAGGCCATGGCGTACAGTCCCCTCGCAAATGCTTCACTCGATCGGGTGAGCCATGGTGACGCCGAAAACGGCGTCCAGGTCGTCAGAAGGGCACAGCAGATGGGACGCCACCGACGCTCCGCCGCAGCTCCCGCCGCTGAAGAGACCGCGGAATGGGACACGGGCCAGAGCCGGGGAGCCCGCCGCGGGAAGCGGTCCGGGACGCCGGTGCGTACGGGACTGCTCGGTGTCTCCGCGGCCATGGCCGTCGGGGCCGTCGCCGTGGCCTCCGGCCTGCTGCCCGGCGGCGACAACTACCCGGGCGGCGGTTCGGCCGCCGACCAGGTGCGCTCCCAGGGCGCCCCGGACCTGCTGACGCAGGGCGGCTCCACGACCCCGCCGGCCGACCGCACCACCGCGTCCGACACGGCCAGTCGGGGCACCGGCCGCACCGACGGGCCCACGAAGTCGAACCCCTCCGCCGACGGCAAGCCCTCCTCCTCCCCCTCCAGGACGTCCGGGCCGACGAAGGAGGCCGAGAAGAAGGAGCCGTCCAGGACGGCTTCCGCCTCGAAGACTCCCGCGGCCAGGGCAACGAAGAGCGCGGTCGCAGCCGCGAGCTCGGCGCCGGCGGCACCGGCCCCCTCGACCTCGGCCCCGGCTCCCCGCCGGGCCACGACGCCGCCCGCCGACACCTCGGCCCAGGCCGCCGTGCTCTCCCTGGTCAACCAGGAGCGCGCCAAGGTCGGCTGCAGCCCGGTCACCGCGAGCAGCTCGCTGGCCTCGCTCGCCCAGAACTTCAGCGACGACATGGCCGCCCGCGGCTTCTTCGACCACACCGACCCCGACGGCAACACCCCCTGGGACCGCGCCGCGAAGGCCGGCGTGGACGGACTCGGCGGCGAGAACATCGCCCGCGGCCAAGCCGACGCGCAGGCGGTGATGGACGCCTGGATGAACAGCGAAGGCCACCGCGCGAACATTCTCAACTGCGACTACAAGACGCTCGGCGTCGGTGTCCACTTCGGTTCCGGCGGCCCCTGGTGGACCCAGGACTTCGGCTTCTGAGCCCTGCCCGCCCCGCACCACCACCCCCTGCGACCTCGTACGCCCCACCCGCTCACCCACGGATTGCGCAACCCCTTGGAGAGCGCTGTGCGGGCGTACGCTGGTTTTCATGGACGAGAACGGCGGCAGTGGGACGGACGACTGTCCGGGCGACGAGTGGCTCTTCGACGTGTTCTCCAAGCGGTGCCCCTCGCGCGGCACCCTGGAACATGTCACCGGCCGCTGGGGAAGCCTGACGCTCGGCGCCCTGTACGAGGGCACCCTCCGCTTCAACGCGCTGCGCCGCCGGGTCGACGGGGTGAGCGAGAAGATGCTCTCCCAGACACTGCACGCGCTGGAACGTGACGGGCTGGTGCACCGCGAGGCACAGCCGGTCAACCCGCCCCGCGTCGACTACGAGCTCACACCCCTGGGGCGGCAGGTCGCCGAGCAGCTGCTCGGGCTGATCCAGCTCGTCGAGGGCCGGATGACCGAGGTCATGGCCGCTCGTGAACGCTACGACGCGGCCCACACGGCACCGGGAGAGCCAGACCGTGGCTGAGAGGTCTCAGCCGGCGTCGCGCGGCGGGCGCTGGCAGCGCGGGCAGAAGTAGCTGGACCGGTTCATCCAGGCGCGGCGCCGCATCGGCGTACCGCAGCGGTGACAGGGCTCGTCCTCGCGCCCGTAGGCGTCCAGCGACCGGTCGAAGTAGCCCGACTCGCCGTTCACATTGACGTAGAGGCTGTCGAAACTCGTGCCGCCCTGCTCCAGCGCCGCGTTCATCACATCGCGGACATGGCCGAGCAGCTCGGCCGACTTGGGGCGGGTCAGGGTCGCGGTCGGCCGGTCGTAGTGCAGCTTGGCGCGCCACAGCGCCTCGTCCGCGTAGATGTTGCCGACACCGCTGATCAGCGACTGATCGAGCAGCGCGCGCTTGACCGTGGTGCGGCGCAGTCGCAGTGCGGTGAAGAACGCGGCGTCGTCGAATTCCGGGTCCAGCGGATCGCGGGCGATGTGCGCGATGGTGTCGGGCACTCCGTCGGGGGTGTTGTCGTGGAGCGAGAGGCCGCCGAAGGTGCGCTGGTCGACGAAGCGCAGTTCGGTGCCGACGGAGTCGTCGAACCGGATCCTGACCCGCAGATGCTTCTCGTCGGCGGCGTCCTGCGGCTGCACGAGCAGCTGACCGCTCATGCCGAGGTGGCCCAGGAGCGAGCTGGACGTGTCGTCCAGCGGCACCCAGAGGTACTTGCCGCGGCGCATCGCCGGCCCGAAACGGATACCGGCGAGCCGGGCCGCGAAGTCCACGCCCCCCGCGAGATGGCGCCGGACCGCCCTCGGATGCAGGACCTCGACCTCGTCGACCGTGCGCCCGGTCACCCAGCGCTGGAGACCGCGTCGTACGACTTCGACCTCGGGCAGCTCGGGCACGGTGTCGCTCCTGTATCGGAATCGGAATCGGGTTCGGGTTCTGGTTCTGGTTCTGGGCAGGGAAAACCCCCCGGTGCACAGGGCACCGAGGGGTTCTCGGGTCAGGCCGGAGCGACGTCCGTGGACGGCGGCGGGTCGGCAGGGGTGTCGGCGGCCCCTCCGTCGGCTGTGGCCTCCTCAGCCACAGCCGCCCGCGCCTCCGCGGCGGCACTGATCTCGCGCCAGGCGGATTCTGCCGCCTGTTGCTCCGCTTCCTTCTTGCTACGGCCGGTGCCGGTGCCGTACGAGACACCACCGACGCGAGCAGCAGCAGTAAAGGTCTTCTCGTGGTCCGGGCCGGTCTCCGTGACGAGGTACTCGGGAACTCCGAGGCTCTCGCTCGCGGTGAGCTCCTGGAGACTGGTCTTCCAGTCCAGGCCGGCACCGAGGTTGGAGGACCTGTCGATCAGCGGGTCGAAGAGCCGGTGGACCAGCTCCGAGGCCGCGCCGAGGCCCTGATCGAGATAGACCGCGCCGAGCACCGCTTCCAGGGTGTCGGCGAGGATGGACGCCTTGTCCCGGCCACCCGTGCCCTCTTCACCGCGGCCGAGCCGGATGAAGGAGCCGAGTTCGAGGCCGCGGCCCACTTCCGCAAGCGCACGCGAGTTGACTACCGCGGCCCGCAATTTGGCCAGCTGGCCTTCAGGCAGGTCGGGGTGAGTGCGGTACAGCGTGTCCGTGACCACCAGGCCGAGCACCGAATCCCCGAGGAATTCGAGCCGCTCGTTGGTGGGCAGACCGCCGTTCTCGTACGCGTACGAACGATGGGTCAGCGCACGCACCAGAAGGGCGGACTCGAGGTGGTACCCGAGCCGCCCTTCCAGAAGCGTGTGGGACGAGGCTGTGTTGACGTTGTCTGCCTGCTTCTTGGCTTGGGACAACTCAGACATCGGGCCTCTCACCAGCCGCTCAGACCTCGAGGACCTGGCGCTTGTTGTACGTGCCGCAGCTGGGGCACGCGATGTGCTGCAGCTTCGGCTCCTGGCAACGCTCGCACGAAACCAGGGTGGGGACCGCAGCCTTCCACTGCGACCGGCGGTGGCGCGTGTTGCTGCGCGACATCTTCCGCTTCGGAACAGCCACGGCTACTTCTCCTGCTTCTCGTCGACGCCAGGTTCGGCGCCGCCCATGTTGTCCTTCTCGCCGTCCTGAACGGTCTCGGCGAGTCCTTGCAATGCCGCCCAACGGATGTCGAGGGCTTCGTGGTGGTGACCGGGGTTCTCGTCCAGCCTGACTCCGCATTCGGAGCACAGACCGGCGCAGGTCTCCCGGCACACCGGCTGCATCGGCAGTGCGAGCACCACCGCATCACGCAGCACAGACTCGAGGTCGAACAAGCCGTCCTCAAGGAAGAACCTGTCCTCGTCGTCCTCGGCGTCGTCGACCGGGTCCGCCGTCTTGCTGCGGTTCCGGTCATCGGCGTCAGGGTACGAGAACATCTCCTGGAAGTCCGCCTCGACCTCAAGGCTCAGCGGCTCCAGACACCTTACGCACTCCCCCTCGGCCGATGCACGGGCGGTGCCTGTGACGAGCACACCTTCCATGACCGATTCGAGGCGGACGTCCAGCTCCACGGGTGCGCCTTCCGGCACACCGACGACTCCGTCGATACCGAAGTCCTTGGGGGCGTCCACCGAGCGGGTCAGCCGCTTCATGGCACCTGGACGCCGACCCAGCTCGTGCGTATCGAACACGAGAGGGTTTCGGTGGTCGAGATGGCCGTTCAGGGCTTTTCCTGCTTTCGAATCATGCGCATCACGCGTGGTGGGGGCCGACCGGCTCCGGAACCGAAGCGGGCAGCTTGGATCGCGGACATACGCGCGACCGAAGAGCCAGGATACTTGACGCGCCGCCCAGCTCCCAATCCGGTCCTGATCCGCCCCCTGAGCAGCGCCCCGGCCGGCCCCCGGCCGGTCAGTGCTCCTGTTCGTACCTGCGGAGCTGGTCCAGGTCGATCATGCTGGTGTCGAACAGACTGGTCTCGTCCAGGGCGCCCTCGCCGTGCTGCTGGAGGGGCTGCTGCGGCTGGACGGGCTGCTGCTGCCAGGCGTCGTAGCCCTGCGCGGGCGGCGGGACCTGGTTCTGGTCGTAGCCCTGCTGCTGGTAGCCCGCGTAGGGGTCCGGCTGCTGCTGGTAGCCGTACACGTCCTGCTGCGGCTGGTCCTGGTACTCGTACGTCTGCGCGTACTGCGGCTCGGCCTGCGCGGGGAAGTGCGGATCGGCCTGCGGAAGCGGCTGCTGGGGCATCTGCTGGGGTTGCGGGGCGGCCGTCTCGGCCAGTCCCGCCCAGTGGTCCTCGTCGCTGGTGTGGCCCTGGCTGCCCGCGGCGTCCTGGGCGGCCATGTGCGCGCCGAGGTCGTCGGTGGCGACCCGGCCGTGCAGCTTCTGCCGGCCCCGGCCCACCGCCTCCAGGGTCTTGGCGAGCACCGCTTCGAAGGCGCCGAGCTTGGTGTCCACGTACTCGTCGGCCCGGCGCTGGAGCGTGGCCGGGTCGGCGCTGCGCTCGGGGGCCTCGGTGAAGTCGGGGTCCTCGTAGCCCTGCTCGTCGAAGCCCTGACCGCGGCCGAGGAGCTTCTCGCGGCCCCGGTCGACGGAGCCGATGGTCTTGGTGAGGACGACCTCGAAGTTGGCGAGCTTGCTGTCGACGTACTCGTCGGCCTCGCCGCGGATCTCCTCGGCGTCCTTGCGGGCCTCACCGAGGATCCGGTCCGCCTCGGTCTGGGAGCGCCGGGCGATCTCGGTGCCGGAGATCAGCGAGCCCCGCTCGGCGTGGGCGGTCTCGATGATCCGCCCTGCCTCCTGACGGGCCTGCTCGACGAGCTGTTCCCGGCCGCCGATGAGCTCCTGCGCGTGCGCGAGGGAGCCGGGCAGGGCCTCGCGCACCTCTTCGAGCATCGCGAGCAGTTGGGCGCGGTTGACCACGCAGGACGCCGACATGGGCATCGACCGGGCGCTCCCGACCGCTTCGACGATCTCGTCGAGCTTCTTCTGCACGTCCACCGTGTGCTCGCCACTCTCTACTGCCGATTGGAGACGGACGGGACGACTGTACGGCCAGTCGGCGCCCGCCCGACACCTGGTGACGGGACGTCAGTGCCTCAACTCTGGGCGAGGCGCTCCGTCAGGGCCTCCTGGACCAGTGGCGGCAGCAGGTGCGAGACGTCGCCGCCCCAGGTCGCCACCTCCTTGACCAGGGAGGACGACAGGAAACTGTAGGTCGGATTGGTCGGCACGAAGAGCGTTTCGACACCCGAGAGCCCGTTGTTCATCTGGGCCATCTGGAGTTCGTAGTCGAAGTCGCTGACGGCCCGCAGGCCCTTCACGATCGCCGGGATGTCGCGCTGCTTGCAGAAGTCGACCAGCAGCCCGTGGAAGGCCTCGACCTGGACGTTGCCGAAGTCCGCGGTGACCTGGCGGATCATCTCGATCCGCTCGTCGATCGTGAACAGACCCTTCTTGGACTGGTTGATCATCACCGCGACGTGTACGACGTCGTACAGCTTCGAGGCGCGGCCGATGATGTCGAGATGTCCATTGGTGATGGGGTCGAACGACCCCGGGCAGACGGCGCGGCGCAACTTGATTCCCTCGCTCTCCGGTCCGGTCATCGTGCGTCTTCGCACGTAGCGGCGGCGCGACCGTACCAAAGCGTTCCCTCGCCGTAGCGACGGGCCCGCAATGGCTCGAAACCCTTGGGCCAGCTGAATTCTCCGCCTCTGGTGCTGCGCTCCACGGTGACGAGCGCATCGGCCGAGAGCCACCCCTGGGCACGGAGTGTGAGCAGGATCTCGCCAAGATCGTCGTCGGTGACGGCGTACGGCGGGTCCAGGAACACCACGTCGTACGGCTCCGAGGGCGCCGGTCCTGTCACGATCTGTTCGGCTTTGCCTGCCCGGACCTCGGCGCCGGGCAGGCCCAGGGTGCGGGCGTTGTCCCGGACGGTGCGGACGGCCTTGGCGTCGGCCTCGACGAGCAGGGCGTGGACCGCCCCCCGGGAGAGCGCTTCGAGGCCGACGGCGCCGGAGCCCGCGTACAGATCGGCGATCCGGATGCCGTCGAGGGTGCCGAGGAGCGCCTGCCAGGTGGAGAACAGGCCCTCGCGCGCGCGGTCGGAAGTGGGGCGGGTGCCGGTACCGGGCGGGACGGCCAGGCGGCGTCCGCCGGCCGAGCCGGCGATCACGCGGGTCATGGGTGTCTGATCCTCGGGTCGGGGCGGCGCGCAGGGTGCTGCGGGCGCCGTGCCACCCACGATATGGCGTCGCGGGGACCGGGGCGCCCGCAGTACCCGCGCCCCGGGCGTCACCCCTTGTCGAGGTACTCCTCGCGCTCCTTGTCGAGCAGCGCGTCCAGTACGAGGCGCAGCTCGGGCAGATGCTCCAGGTCCGGGTCGGCGGCGACGACGGTGACGGCCTCCTCGCGGGCGGCGGCGATGACCTCCTCGTCGTCGATGACGCTGAGCACCCGCAGCGAGGAGCGGACCCCGGACTGGGCCTGGCCGAGGACGTCGCCCTCGCGGCGCTCCTCCAGGTCGATCCGGGACAGCTCGAACCCGTCGAGGGTGGAGGCGACGGCGGAGAGCCGGGCGCGGGAGGGGCTCGCCTCGTGGGCCTCGCTGACCAGTAGGCAGAGTCCGGGGGCCGAGCCGCGGCCGACCCGGCCGCGCAGCTGGTGCAGCTGGGAGACGCCGAACCGGTCGGCGTCCATGATCACCATCGCGGTGGCGTTGGGGACGTTGACCCCGACCTCGATGACCGTGGTGGCGACCAGGACGTCGGCCTGGCCGGCGGCGAAGCGGCGCATCACGTCGTCCTTGTCGTCGGGGTGCATCCTGCCGTGCAGCACCTCGACGCGCAGACCGCTCAGCGGCCCCTTGGCGAGCTGTTCGGCGATGTCCAGGACGGCGAGCGGCGGGCGCTTGTCCGCCTCCTCCCCGGCGTCCTTCTTCCCCTTCTTCTTGGCCGCCTCGTCCTCGTCGTCACCGATGCGGGGGCAGACCACGTAGGCCTGGTGCCCGTTCTCCACCTCCTCGCGGACCCGTTCCCAGGCGCGGCTGAGAAAGTGCGGTTTGTCCTTGGCGGGGACGACATGGCTGGCGATCGGCGAGCGGCCGGCCGGCAGCTGGTCCAGGACGGAGGTCTCCAGGTCACCGAAGACGGTCATGGCGACCGTACGGGGGATGGGGGTGGCGGTCATGACGAGCAGATGCGGCGACCTCCTTTCCCCCTGGGAGTGCGCCTTGGATCGAAGGGCGTCGCGCTGCTCGACCCCGAAGCGGTGCTGCTCGTCGACGACGACAAGACCCAGCTCGTGGAACTTCACCTTGTCCTCGATCAGCGCATGGGTGCCGATCACGATCCCGGCCTCGCCGGTGACCAGGTCGAGCAGTGCCTGCCGGCGGGCGGCCATGCCCATGGAGCCGGTGAGCAGGACCACCTTGGTGCCGCGCTCGGACCCGCCCAGCATGCCGCCCTCGGCCAGCTCCCCCATCATCTCGGTGATGGAGCGGTGGTGCTGCTGGGCGAGCACCTCGGTGGGCGCGAGCATCGCGGCCTGCCCGCCGGCGTCGACGGTGGTGAGCATGGCGCGCAGCGCGACCATGGTCTTGCCGGAACCGACCTCGCCCTGGAGCAGCCGGTGCATCGGGTGCTCGGCCGCCAGATCGTCGAAGATCTCCTTGGAGACCTTGAGCTGGCCGTCGGTGAGGGTGAAGGGCAGTTTGGCGTCGAAGGCGTCGAGCAGCCCGCCGGGGACGGGCCGGCGGGCGACGGCGGGCAGCTGGGTGTCCGCGTACCTGCGGCGGGCCAGCGCGACCTGGAGGACGAAGGCCTCGTCCCACTTGAGCCGGTCCCTGGCCGCCGCGACGTCGGCCTTGGTCTGCGGCCGGTGGATCTTCAGCAGCGCCTCGGGCAGTGCGGTGAACCCGCGGCCCTCGCGCAGCGCGGGCGGCAGTGGGTCGACGGCCTCCTGGGCGCTCGGCAGCACCGCGTCGACCGCCTTGGCGATCCGCCAGGAGTCGAGCTGTTTGCAGGCCGGGTAGATCGGCAGCAGCTTGCCGGCGAAGGCGTCCACGGCCTCGGTCGCCCCGGCCTCGTCGGTGGACTCCGCGTCGAGCAGTTGGTACGTGGGGTGGGCGAGCTGCATCTTCCGGTTGAAGACGGAGACCTTGCCGGCGAACATGGCGCGCCGGCCCGGCAGCAGCTCCTTGTGCGGCTTGTGGACGCCGTGGCCGAAGAAGACCAGCTGGAGCCGGCCGTGGCCGTCGGTGACGGTCACTTCGAGGCGCTTGCCCCGGCCGTTGTTGAACGCCATGACGCGGGCGTCGGCGACCTGGGCGACGACCGTCACATGCTCGTCCAGCGGGAGGTCGGTCAGCGCGGTGAGCCGGCCGCGCTCCTCGTACCGCCGCGGGTAGTGATGCAGCAGATCGCCGACCGTGTGCAGGTCGAGGTGCTCGGCCATCACCTTCGCGGTGGCGCCACCGAGCAGCTTCTTCAGGGGTTCGTCGAACGCAGACACGCGATCCATTGCACACCACACCACTGACAGTTGTCCGCCGGGCCGCGCCACGTACTGGTCGCGATCACCGCACCGGGACGCGATAAGCCCTGGTCAGAATCGTGCCCGCAACCCTAGGATCGCCTCCCACGCTTCTCGTTCGCGATCACCTGCCAAGGGATCGCCCGACCCGCGCTGTCGCAAGTGCCTCGTCCGGTGAGGCACGGGTCCCCCCACCTGCGCTGCGACGATGACATCTGAGACCTCAGCGAATTCCGCTTCCCCCGAGTCCACCACCCAATCACCGCACACCTTCCAGGTGGATCTGCGCGGGCTGGTCGACCTCCTCTCCCATCACCTCTACTCCTCTCCCCGCGTCTACCTGCGTGAACTGCTGCAGAACGCGGTGGACGCCATCACCGCCCGCCGCGCCGAGCAGCCGGACGCGCCCACGCGGGTACGGCTGTACGCCGAGGACGGCCGGCTGCGGATCGAGGACAGCGGCATCGGTCTGACCGAGGCCGATGTGCACAGCCTGCTCGCGACGATCGGCCGCAGTTCCAAACGGGACGGTGCGCAGGGGCTCGCCTCGGCGCGGGCCGACTTCCTCGGCCAGTTCGGCATCGGGCTGCTGGCCTGCTTCGTCGTCGCTGCCGAGATCCGGGTGGTGAGCCGCTCCGCGCGCACGCCCGGCGCGCCGCCGGTGGAGTGGCGCGCCCGTGACGACGGTTCGTACACCGTGCGGACGCTCCCCGACAGTGCCCGGCCGGAGCCCGGCACCACCGTGCATCTGACCGCCCGCCCCGGCAGCGCGGAGTGGCTGACCGAGGAGCGGGTGCTCGCGCTCGCCCGCGATTTCGGCTCGCTGCTGCCCTACGACGTACGGGTCGGGGACGCGGCCGTCACCGATCTGCCGGCGCCGTGGGACCGCGCGTACCCGAGTCCCGCGGGGCGTCGGGTGGCGCTCGCCCGCCACTGCCACGAGCAGTTCGGCTTCTCACCGCTCGACACGATCGACCTCGATCTGCCGCTCGCCGGGATCCGCGGGGTCGCCCATGTGCTGCCGTCGGCGGTCAGTCCGGCGCAGCGCGCGGGCCACCGGGTGCATCTGAAGGGCATGCTGCTGACGGACCGGGCGGACGAGCTGCTGCCCGACTGGGCGTTCTTCGTGCGGTGCGTCATCGACACGGACAGCCTGCGGCCGACCGCCTCGCGCGAGGCGCTGTACGCGGACGAGACCCTGGCCGCGGTACGGGACGCGCTCGGCGAGCGGATCAGGGACTGGCTGACCGGCCTCGCCGCGGGTGATCCGGAGCGGCTGGCCCAGTTCCTCTCGGTGCACCACCTGGGGGTGAAGTCGCTGGCCCGGCACGACGACGCCATGCTGCGCACGATGCTGCCGTGGCTGCCGTTCGAGACGACGGACGGCCGGCTCTCGCTGGAGGAGTTCGCCGGGCGCCATCCGGTGGTGCACTTCACCCGGACCGTCGAGGAGTTCCGGCAGGTCGCGCCGATCGCCTCCGCGCAGGGGATCGGGGTGGTCAACGGCGGCTACACGTACGACACCGAGCTGGTCGAGCGGCTGCCCGTGGCACGGCCCGGAACGGTGGTCGCGGAGCTGGACGCCGACACGGTCACCGCGCATCTGGACTCCGTGGACCCCCAGGAGGAACTGGCGCTCGGCCCGTTCCTCGCGGCGGCCCGCGCCGGGCTGGACCCGCTGGGGTGCGATGTGGTGCTGCGCGCCTTCCACCCGCTGACCGTGCCCGCGCTGCATCTGGACGACCGGTCAGCCCGCCACGAGCAGGCACGTGCCGAGGCCGAGGAGCAGGCGGACGACCTGTGGGCGGGCATCCTGGGGTCTCTGCGCGGGAGTGCGCCGCGGGCCCGGCTCGTACTGAACCATCTCAATCCGCTGATCCGCCGGATCAGTTCGCTGGACACCCCGGAGCTGGCGGTGACCGCGACGGAGGCCCTGTACGGGCAGGCGCTGCTGATGGCGCAGCGGCCGCTGCGGCCGGCCGACTCGGCGCTGCTGAACCGGGCGTTCCTCGGCCTGCTGGAGTGGGCCACGCATCCCGCCGCACCGGGGCACTCCCCCGCGAACCCCCAGGAGGACGGCCGATGAGCGCCGATGCCGCGAAGGTCCGACAGGCCCTGCGGGACAACCAGGAGGAGCCGGAGGGGCCCGCGCGCAACGCCCGTGCGGAGCGGTTGCTGGCCGAGGCCGAGCAGAGCGGGGACGCGGCGCTGCTGGTCGAGGCGCTCGTCCATCAGCTGCAGGTCTACAACTACAGCTCCGAGAAGGACAAGATGTTCGTCCCGTTCGCCCGGCTGCTGCGGGTGTGGGACGAACGGCCGGGTGATTTCGACCCGGTCATGACCCACCATCTGTTCTGGATGTTCAAGTGGGTCTCCAGCTCCATGGTCGGCCAGCCGCACATCCCGCTCGCCTCCATCGAGAAGTGGCAGGGCGAGATGGCGCACCGCTACCGGCTGGCCGGCCACTCCGAACGGGCGGTGCGGCAGGGCGAGCTGGAGATCGCGCGGCATCTGGGCGACGTGGAGCGGGCCGGGCGGGCGTACACCGCCTGGCAGGCGGCGGACCGGGACCGGATGGCCAACTGCCACGCCTGCGAACTCCACGAACAGGGCGGCTGGCAGGTTCAGCGCGGTCAGGACGAGGAGGCGCTGAACAGCTGGACGCCGGTGCTGGAGGGGGAGCACGTCTGCGCGCACGAACCGCATGCGGTGCTGGCCGCCTCGCTCCTCCCGCTGTTGCGGACGGGGCGCCCGGAGCAGGCCCGCGCGCACCATCTGCGCGGGTACCGGATGGTCCGGCCGATGGAGAGCATGCGGTACTCCGTCGCACTGCACACCGAGTTCTGTGCCCTGACGGGCAACGAGGCCCGTGGGCTGGAGATCCTCGCGGAGCGGCCGGCGTACTTCACGGACAGCGGGAACCCCTCCAGCCTGATGGACTTCATGGCCGTCACCGCCGTGCTGATGGACCGGCTGACCGCGCTGGGGCACGGCGGGCAGTCCGTGCCGGGCCCGGCGGGGGCGGACTGGACGGCCGCGTCGCTGGCCGTGCACGCCCGTAGCCGGGCCCTGGCGCTCGCGGACCGCTTCGACGGGCGCAACGGCAACACGTACGTGGGTGAGCAGGTACGGGAGCGGCTGGCGCGCCGGCCGCTGCTGGACCGGCTGCCGCTCGGGGTGCGGGCCGTGCGGCTCGCCGCGCCGCCGGTGGCACCGGCCGCCGTGCCGTCCTGCGCCGCGGAGCCGGTGCGGGACCTGGCCGCTCTGCTGGCCGAGGCGCGGCGGCTGTCCGACGCCCAGCACCCGGACGCCGGGGACGCCTGGCGGGCCGTCGCCGAGCGGGCCGGGGACGCGGACGTACTGACCGCCCACGACCGGGCGAACGTGGCGGACCACCGCGCGATGGATCCTTCGCTGCCGCCCGCCGAGGCGGCGGAGGCGTTCCGGACGGCCGCCTCGCTGTACGAGGAGGCCGGCGACCGGGGCGAGGCCGTCGCGGCGAGCGCCAGACGCGCCTTCCTCCGCTCGATGGCGGACGGCGGCGCCGACGCGGCGGCGGCGGAGATCGCGCCTCTCGTGGATCTGGCCCTCGCCCTGTACGCGCAGGGCGCGGCCACGGGGCGGCAGACGGGCGGGGTGCTGGTGTGCCGGGCCCGGATCGTCCAGCAGCGGATGTTCCGGGCGGCGGACGAGGAGTCCACGGACGCGGCGGTCGACGCCCTCGAAGAGGCGGCCCGCGAGGTGCTCGCGTTCGCCGAACCCCTGCGTGCGGACGAGAAGGTGGCCACCCGGATCTCCGAGGCGCTGGGCTTCCTCGCGGACGTCGCGGCGTACCGCGGCGACGGTCCGGCGGCCGCGGAGCTGTACGCGCGAGCGGCCTCCGTGGTCAACGAGGCGGAACTGCCCTGGTACGCCACCGAGTACGAGGCCAGGACGGCACAGATCGCCGCGCGGCTCGACGACCACGCGACGGCGGAGCGGGCCGCGCGCGCGGCGCTGGAGCACGGCGGCACGTCGCTGTCCGGGCCGGGGCGGGCCCGGCTGCATCTGCTGCTCGCCGAAGCGCTCGGCGCCACCGGGCAGTTCGCCGAGGCGGTGGAGCACACGCTCGACGCGGCCCACTGGGCTGACGAGTCGGACGAGAGCGGCACGCTGGGCGTCCATGCCAGGCACCAGCTCGGCGGCCTGCTGCTCCGGCTGGAGCGGGCGGCCGAGGCGGCGGCGGTACTGGAGGCCGTACTGCCCGACATCACGTCCGAGGACCACGGGGAGGGCATGGTCGTCCAGACGCTGTGGTGGCTGGGCGACGCGCTGTCGACGCTCGGTGAACCGCGGGCCGCGGCGGAGCACTGGCTGCGGGCGGCGGACATCGCGCGCGGCTGGCCCGAGCGGCACGACCACGCGATGCTCGCCAACCTCGCGGCGCAGGCCCTGTACCGGGCCGAGCTGAACCCCGAGGCGGAGCGGGCGTACGAGCGGGCCGGGGAGCTGTGGCGGGCCCTGGACGACGTTCCCTCGCTGGTACGGACGCTGCGGGTGCGGGCCTGGATCGCGCTCCGGGAGGGGCAGCCCGGCCTCGGGGCGGCGCGGGCGTTCATGGCCGCGGCGGAGCGGGAGTGCGAGGCGGCGGGTCCGGAGCTGCTGCCGGAGCTCGCGGACACCTTCCGCCAGACCGCCGAGCTGATCGCCAACGCGTGCGAGGGCGAGCCGGGCGAGGAGGCGGACGATCCGGCGCGCAGGGCGTACGAGGAGGCGCTGGGGTACGTCGAGCGGGCGTCGGCGGCCTTCGCCGGGGCCGGCCCCGGCCACCTCGCCGCGCGCACGGCCTGCTGGCTGATGGCCGCCTGGCTGGAAGCGGACCTGGGCCGCGCGGACGCGGCACTGTCCCGGGCGGCGGAGGTCGTCGCGGCCTACGAGGAGGTGCCGGCGGGCACGGACGAGACGGCGGACGCGCGACGGGCGGAGGCGGCGTCGGTGCGGGCGTACGTGGCTCAGGGGGCGGGGGCGTAGGGCGCCGGGGCCGTCCGGCGCACCGTCTCGTCCTCAAGCGCCGGACGGGCCTGATGGTGCCGCCCCCGTCCCGGTCGCGCGGCCGGGCGCCGGACGGCTTGACGGTGCCGCCCCCGTCCCGGTCGCGCGGCCGGGCGCCGGACGGCCTGATGGTGCCGCCCCCGTTCCGGTCGCGCGGCCGGGCTACTCCACGCCGATCAGCAGCGGGGCGCACTGGTGGCCGCCGCGGTAGACCACCGTGTCCACCGCCAGGTAGCCCTCCCGGACGTGTTCCTCCAGCGTGTCCGCCAGCGCGTCCGGGACGTCCTCGCCCAGGACCAGCGTGACCAGTTCGCCGCCGGCCGCCAGCATCCGGTCCAGCACGCTGCGGGCCGTCTCCGGGACGTTCTCACCGATGACGGCCACGTCTCCGTCGATCAGGCCCAGGATGTCACCGGCCTGGCAGATGCCCGCCATGGTCCAGGACTGCCGTTCGGCGACGGCCAGTTCGGCGTACCGGGTGGCGCCGGCCGCCGCGGTCATCGCGACCACGTCCTCGTCGAAGCTGCGGTCCGGTTCGTGGACGGCCAGGGCCGCGATGCCCTGGACCGCGGCCCTGGTCGGGATGAGGGCGACCCGGATGCCCTCGGCGCGGGCCTGCTCGGCGGCGGCCGCGGCCGTGTGGCGCAGGTCCCCGTCGTTGGGCAGGAGCACCACCTCGCGGGCGTGGGCGCGGCGGATCGCGTCGACCAGTTCGCCGCTGGCGGGCGGTTCTCCGGGGCGGGCGAGCACCGTCGTCGCCCCGGCCTCCGCGCACAGGCCGCCGAGCCCGTCGCCCGGGACGACCACGACGACCGCGCGCTGGGCGGGTTCGGGGCGGGTGTGCACCCGGTCCGCGGCGAAGTGGGTGATCCGGATGCGGTAGGGCCGCCCGGCCTCGACCCCGGCCTCCACCGCCGCACCCGCGTCGTCGACGTGCACATGGACGTTCCAGAGCCCGTCGCCCCCCACCACCACGAGGGAGTCGCCCAGGGCGTCGAGCCGGGTCCGCAGCCGCTGAACGGCCCCGTCCCCGGCCTCCAGCAGGTAGATGACCTCGAAAGCCGGTCCGCCCGGCGGATCGTCCGCCGCGGGGCACTCCCCGGCGGCGGCGAACGGGGCGGGAGCGGCCGGCGCCTCGTACGGCCGCTCCGGCGCCCGTCCGGAGACCGCCTCGACGAGCGCCCCGAGGACCGCCACCAGCCCCCGCCCGCCGGCGTCCACGACGCCTGCCCTGCCGAGTACGGCGAGTTGTCCGGGCGTCGCCTCCAGGGCGGTGCGCGCCCCCTCGTACGCCGCCTGCGCCACCACGCCCGCACCGGCACCGCCCGGCGCGCGCCCCGCGGCTTCGGCCGCCGCGGTGGCCACCGTCAGGACCGTGCCCTCGACGGGGTGGGCGACGGCCTCGCGCGCCGAGACCGCGGCCCGGGTCAGTGCGAGGCGAAGCCGGTCCGGACCGGACCGCTCACCGGACTCATCGGCCAGCACCCCGGCCATGCCGCGCAGCAACTGCGCCAGGATCGTGCCGGAGTTGCCGCGGGCGCCGATCAGCGCCCCGTGCGCCATGGCCCGTACCGCGTCGGCGGTGGAGGGTACCGAGGTGCCGGTCTCGTGGGCGGCGAACACCGCCTCGACGGCCGCCGCCGCGGATTCCGCGGTCAGATAGAGGTTGGTGCCGGTGTCCCCGTCGGCGACGGGGTACACGTTGATCGCATCGATCGCCTCGCGCTCCCGGCCGAGTGCGTCCAGCGCCAGTGAGCACCAGGTACGCACCGCGACGGCGTCCAGGTCGTCGGCGGTCTGCGGCACCTGATGGTCCTCCTCGGAACGGGGCCTGGGGGCGGCGGGCTGCACCGCAGGGTAGCCCCGGCCGGCGGGCCGGACGGGGTCAGGGGCGGGGCGGGCAGCTGTGGAAGCCATGGTAGTTTCGTATCTCCGACGCAGGCGTTGTATGCTGCTTCGGTTGCCCGACGAGAGTCGGGACATTCCCCCGGTACCGCCACTTCAGTCAATGAATCCGGCGTGCCGGAATTCACTGTAAGTGCATCTGAAGTTTTGGAGTGACCCGTGGCTGCCAACTGCGACGTTTGCGGCAAGGGGCCGAGCTTCGGCAACAGCATTTCGCACTCGCACCGCCGTACGTCCCGTCGCTGGAATCCCAACATCCAGCGCGTGCGTGCCGTGGTCGGGCGGACGCCGAAGCGGCTCAACGTCTGCACCTCGTGCATCAAGGCCGGCAAGGTCGCGCGCTGACGTTCCCGTCGTAGCGCAGCCTTACCGGTTGCCCAAAAAGCCGGTCCACCTCGGTGGACCGGCTTTTTGCTGTACTCAGGCCCCTCAGCGGGCGTTCCGCAGCTGCCACCCGTGGTCGACCGGGCCGATCCCGGCGCCCAGCGCGAAGCCCGCCGCGATGGCCCCGGTGACATAGGACTTCGCGGCCCGTACCGCCGTGGGCACGTCCTGGCCCCGGGCCAGTCCGCAGGCGATCGCGGAGGCGAGGGTGCAGCCCGTGCCGTGCGTGTGGCGGTTGTCGTGGCGGGGGGCGCGCAGCCAGTGCTCATCGGAGCCGTCCGTGAGCAGGTCGACGGGGTCGCCGGGCAGATGTCCGCCCTTGATGACCACCCAGCGGGGCCCGTGGCCGAGCAGCTCCGCCGCGGCCCGCCGCATCCCGGCCTCGTCGGTGACCTTCATGCCCGTGAGCTGCGCCACTTCGTCGAGATTCGGGGTCACCACGGTCGCGACGGGCAGCAGCTTCGTGCGTACCGAGTCGAGCGCCTCGGCGGCGAGCAGCGGATCGCCGTGCTTGGAGACGCCCACCGGGTCCACGACGGCCGGGGCATCCGTCCCGGCGATGAGTGCGGCGACGGTCTCGACTAGGGCGGCGGAGGAGAGCATGCCGGTCTTGACGGCGCTCACGCCGATGTCGTCCACCACGCTGCGGTACTGGGCGCGTACGGCCTCCGCAGGCAGTTCCCAGGCGCCCTGCACACCCAGGGAGTTCTGGGCGGTGACGGCGGTCAGCACGCTCATGCCGTGCACGCCGAGCGCCAGCATCGTCTTCAGGTCTGCCTGGATGCCGGCACCGCCGCCGGAGTCGGATCCGGCGACGGTGAGCACACGGGGAGGTACGGCGGAGGCTATGGGCATACGCCGCAATCTACTGGGCGTCCTCGATGTCCCCGAAGTGGTCCCAGCCGCTCTTGCTGGTCCAGGGCGCCCCGTCGACCGTCACCTGGGGCAGCGCCGAGGGGTTGAGGACCTCACCGATCACCTTCCAGCGGGCCGGCAGCTTCACGTCCGGCGGGAACGTCGCGACGATCGCGTGGTCCTCTCCCCCGGTCAGCACCCACTGGAGGGGGTCCACGCCGACGGCCTGCCCGATGTCGGACATCTGGGACGGGATGTCGATGCGCCCGGAGCGCAGGTCGATCCGGACCTTGCTCGCCTCGGCGATGTGCCCGAGGTCGGCGACGAGTCCGTCGCTGACGTCGGTCATCGCGGTGGCGCCGAGCCCGGCGGCCGCGGGACCGGCGTGGTACGGCGGTTCGGGCCGCCGGTGGGCCTCGACGAAGGCGCGCGGCGAGCGGAAGCCCCGGGAGAGCACGGCGTATCCGGCGGCGGACCAGCCGAGCCACCCCGTGACGGCGACGACGTCGCCGGGCTGGGCGCCCGACCTGGTGACGGGTTCGTGGTTGCGCAGATCACCGAGCGCGGTGATCGCGACGGTGATGGTGTCGCCGCGCACCACATCGCCGCCGACCACGGCCGCTCCGGCGACCTGGCACTCGTCGCGGATGCCGTCCATCAGCTCCCCGGCCCAGGTCACCGGGAGTTCGGCGGGGACGACAAGACCGAGGAGCAGCGCGGTGGGCACGGCTCCCATGGCGGCGATGTCGGCGAGGTTCTGTGCGGCGGCCTTGCGGCCGACGTCGTACGCCGTCGACCAGTCACGCCGGAAGTGCCGCCCCTCCAGCAGGATGTCGGTACTGGCCACGACCCTGCGGTCGGGGGCGGTCACGACCGCGGCGTCGTCGCCGGGGCCGAGCCGTACCGCCGGAGTGGTGGTGAGCCGGGACGTCAGCTCTCTGATGAGCCCGAACTCCCCCAACTCGCCCACGGTTCCCTTCACCGAGTCTCACCCCTCATCTGTCGCGCCGGACGGGCGTCCGGCCTGTTTCAGCGGCCTGCCGGTGCCCGGACCGTGAACCGGCCCCCGGGGGCGGTCCGTCCTGGTGGTCACGGGCATGCGCGTCCCCCGTCCGCACCGCTGAGCTTGCGGTCGCGGGCCGTCACTGCTGTCGGTACTGTCAAGAGATACGTCAACTTGTGTGTTCTGTACGCCACGCTGTGGGTGTCATCCGGCCCGCAGGTCTCCCCGCGGCCCGCGGCAACGCGATACCGTGGCGTCCCTTTCCCCCACATGATCCTCGTGGCCGCCCTGGAGGTTCCGTGGTACAGGCG
Organism: Streptomyces sp. NPDC048671; assembly: GCF_055587045.1. Taxonomy (NCBI): domain Bacteria; kingdom Bacillati; phylum Actinomycetota; class Actinomycetes; order Kitasatosporales; family Streptomycetaceae; genus Streptomyces; species Streptomyces sp. NPDC048671. Next base: position 179,643 of record NZ_JBVJHB010000014.1, read on the forward strand.
TACATCCTTATTCAGACCGAGGTGGGCAAGGCGTCGACAGTCGCCGTGACCATCGCGAAAATCCCGGGAGTGATCCAGGCAGAGGACGTCACCGGCCCCTACGACGTGATCGTGCGCGCCCAGGCCGACACGGTCGATGAACTCGGACGCATCGTGGTTGCCAAGGTCCAGCAAGTGGACGGCATCACCAGAACCCTGACCTGCCCGGTCGTGCACCTGTAACCCCCGTCTAGGCTGGGCCGGTGACGTCTTCCCGCCGCCGGCTCTCCCGCCCCGTGTTCCTCGGTCCGTCCGCTGCCCTGGTGCTCATGGCCGCGGCGGGCTGCTCATCCAGCGACGCCTCGGCATCGGTCACGGTTCCCACCCCGTCGTCGGAAGCCGCAGCCTACTGCCGTGCGTTGCACAAGGAGCTGCCGAGTACCGTCGCCGGTCAGGAGCGCAGTGATCCCGGCTCCGGCTCGGACCTGACCGCCGGGTGGGGGGACGGGGAGATCGTACTGCGCTGCGGTGTCCCGCGCCCCGCGGCGATGGGCGACGCCCAGGCGAAGGCGGTCGAGGCGAACGGCGTCAACTGGATGCTGGAACAGCAGGAGGACGGCGGGCCGCGTTTCACGACCACCTTGCGCAAGGCGTACGTCGAGGTGACGTTGTCGGCGGCGTACGCGCATGACGCGAGCCCGCTGGCGGCCTTCGCCCCGGCGGTCAGGAAGACGGTTCCCAGCCTGTAGGGCGTGTGCTCCGGTGCGGAGCACACGCCCTGCGTCAAGTCAGCGCAGTCCGGTCGGCCGGTTCAGGGCCGCCTGGATGAGCCGGTCCACCAGCTGCGGGTAGTCGACGCCGCTCTCCTGCCACATGCGCGGGTACATGGAGATCGGGGTGAACCCCGGCAGGGTGTTGATCTCGTTGATGACGAAGCCGCCGTCCTCGGTGAGGAAGAAGTCGGCACGCACCAGGCCCTCGCAGGACACCGACTCGTAGGCCTCGACGGCGAGCCGCTGGACCTCGGCGGTCTGGTCCTCGGTGAGCGGGGCCGGCACGATGCCGGACGCCGCGTCGATGTACTTGGCCTCGAAGTCGTAGAAGTCGTGCGAGGTGACCGGCGGGATCTCGGCCGGCACGCTGGCGCGCGGCCCGTCCTCGAACTCCAGCACCCCGCACTCGATCTCGCGGCCCCGCAGCAGCGACTCGACGAGGAACTTGGGGTCGTGGCGGCGGGCCTCCTCGATCGCCCCGTCGAGGCCGGAGAGGTCGTCGACCTTGGTGATGCCGATCGACGAGCCGGCCCGTGCGGGCTTCACGAAGAGCGGCCAGCCGTGGTCGCCGGCGAACTCCACGATGCGCTTGCGCACGGCCTGGGGGTCCTGGTCCCACTCGCGGGGGCGTACGACGACGTACGGCCCGACGGGCAGCCCGAAGGAGGTGAAGACGCGCTTCATGTACTCCTTGTCCTGGCCGACCGCCGAGGCGAGGACTCCGGCGCCGACGTACGGCACTCCGGAGAGCTCCAGGAGGCCCTGGAGCGTGCCGTCCTCACCGTAGGGACCGTGCAGAACGGGGAAGACGACGTCGACCTCGCCGAGCGCCTTGGGGACCGCGCCGGGTTCGCTGTAGACCACTTCACGGCTGCCGGGATCGACGGAGAGCACCACGCCGCCCTCGTCCGACTCGGCCAGCTGGGCCACGTCCGGCATCTTCCGGTCCGTGATGGCCATGCGTTCGGGTTCGTCGGCGGTGAGCGCCCAGCGGCCGTCCGTCGTGATGCCGATCGGCAGGACGTCGTACTTCGTCCGGTCGATGGCGTTCAGGACGGCACCGGCCGTGACCACCGAAATACCGTGTTCGGAGCTGCGGCCGCCGAACACGACGGCCACACGCGGCTTGCGGAGCTGCTGCTCCGTGCTCTGGGGGAGGTTCTCGCTGCTCATATCGCGATGAGCGTACCTGCTGGTACGGGTCGCGTCAGCGCCGCCGGTGCCGTCCGGCGGGTGAACCCGTTCGCAGCGGGCGGCTCTCAGTGCCGCTCGGCCTTGGCGCTGCGCGACATCAGCTCCTTGAGCGCGACCATCGGGGGCTTGCCCTCGTGGACGATGCCGACGACCGTTTCGGTGAGGGGCATCTCCACCCCGTGCCGGCGTGCCAGATCGAGCACCGATTCGCAGGACTTGACGCCCTCCGCGGTCTGCCTGGTGACGGCGATGGTCTCCTGGAGGGTCATGCCGCGGCCGAGGTTGGTACCGAAGGTGTGGTTGCGCGAGAGCGGCGACGAGCAGGTCGCCACCAGGTCCCCGAGCCCGGCGAGTCCGGAGAAGGTCAGCGGATCGGCGCCCATGGCGTGGCCGAGCCGGGTGGTCTCGGCGAGGCCGCGGGTGATGAGCGAGCCCTTGGCGTTGTCACCGAGCCCCATGCCGTCGGCGATGCCGACGGCCAGCCCGATGACGTTCTTGACGGCGCCGCCGAGCTCGCAGCCGACCACGTCTGTGTTGGTGTACGGGCGGAAGTACGGGGTGTGGCAGGCGGCCTGGAGGCGGCGCGCCACCGACTCGTCCCGGCAGGCGACGACGGCCGCGGCGGGCCGGCGTTCGGCGATCTCCTTGGCGAGGTTGGGCCCGGTGATGACGGCGATGCGGTCGTCGGAGACACCGGTGACGTCCGCGATGACCTCGCTCATCCGCTTCGCGGTGCCCAGCTCGACGCCCTTCATCATGGAGACCAGCACCGTCTTCGACTCCAGGTGCGGGGCCCAGTCGGCGAGGTTGGCGCGCAGCGTCTGGGAGGGCACGACGAGCACGGCGAAGTCGGCGCCGCGCAGCGCCTCGGCGGCGTCCGTGGTGGCCCGGACCGAGGCAGGGAGTTCGATGCCCGGCAGGTAGTCGGGGTTGGTACGGGTCGTGTTGACGGCCTCGGCGACCTCGGCACGGCGGCCCCAGAGGGTGACCTCGCAGCCGGCGTCGGCCAGGACCATGCCGAAGGCCGTACCCCATGAGCCGGTTCCGAAGACGGCTGCTTTTACGGGGTGCGTCACTTGAGTCCCTCTCCTTCGGACTTGCGCCGCTGTTCCGCGCGGGCCTTGCGGTGGTCGTAGAGCTCGGTGGGGGCCTGCTGTCCGCGTACGACCGCCAGCTGCTCGGTGATCGCGAGCATGATGACCTCGGTCGCCTCGCGCAGGACTTCGGGCGTCGGCTCCTTGTCGTAGAACCGGGAGAGGTCGACGGGCGGACCGGCCTGGACCTTGAGGGTCTTACGGGGGAAGAGCCGCAGCTTCTTGTCCGTGGCGTAGGGCGGCATCGCCAGGTTGGCGCCCCACTGGGCGACGGGGATGACCGGGGCCCTGGTCATCAACGCGACGCGGGCGGCGCCGGTCTTGCCTCCCATGGGCCACATCTCGGGGTCGCGGGTGAGGGTGCCCTCCGGGTAGAAGGCGACGCACTCACCGCGCTCGATGGCGGCGACGGCGGCCCTGAAGGCGTCCAGCGCGTTGGTGGTCTCGCGGTACACGGGAATCTGGCCGGTGCCACGCAGCATCATTCCGACAAAGGGGGTCTTGAAGAGCCCCGCCTTGGCGAGGAGCCGCGGCACCCGGCCGGTGTTGTACTGGAAGTGCCCGTACGAAAGAGGGTCCAGATACGAGTTGTGATTGACCGCAGTTATAAATCCGCCGTCGGCCGGAATGTGTTCCATCCCCCGCCAGTCGCGCTTGAACAGAACCACCAGCGGCGGTTTTGCAATGACCGCTGCCAAGCGGTACCAGAAGCCGATTCTACGGCGGGACACCCGGACACCTTTCTCTATGGACCTGACTGTGGAGCTTTGCTGCCTGACTACCGACGGTCAAGTCTCGCCCCTGGCCCCTGCTCTGTCGAGAACACCGTACGCCCCACCTTCGGAACCGATCCTCCGGGTTGTCGCACCGGCAGGCGAGAATGGGCGGCCATGCGCATCGAGGGGGAGACCGCCACGAACACCGACCCGACCGGCCACTGGTCCCTGGTCGTCCCGTTGAAACCCCTGGCGCGGGCCAAGAGCAGGCTGGTGCCCTCGTCCGGCGCCCTGTTGCGGCCCCGGCTGGCCCTGGCGTTCGCCCAGGACACCGTGTACGCCGCGCTTGCCTGCCGGGCCGTCGCCGATGTGGTGGTAGTCACGGACGACGCGACGGCCGGCGCCGCGCTGGCGGCCCTCGGCGCCCGCATCGTGGCCGACTCCCCCGCCGCCGGGCTCAACGCGGCCCTCGCGCACGGTGAGCGTGCGGTGCGGGCGGCCCGGCCCGGAGCGGCCGTCGCCGCGCTCAACGCGGATCTGCCCGCACTGCGCCACACGGAATTGGCGCGGGTGCTCGATTCATCGGCCTCTTTTTCCCGGGCATTCGTGACCGATGCGGCGGGAATCGGAACAACATTTCTGGCCGCTGGGCCGGGAGTGGAATTGTGCCCGGCTTTCGGCGGCCCGTCCCGGGCCCGGCATCTCGCGTCGGGCGCCGCGGAAATCACGCTCCGCGGCATCGATTCGGTCCGCCAGGACGTGGACACCGGCGACGATCTGCGGGCGGCGCTCGCCCTGGGCGTGGGCCCCTACACGGCGGGGCGCTGGGCCGCGGGGGCCCCCACGATGGACCGATAGGCTGCCGTTCATGCAGGCGACCTCGTACACGTACGACCCCGAGACCCGCACTGGCAGCGTGCTGCTCGACGACGGCACCCCGGTGGATTTCGACGCCCCGGCCTTCGACGCCGGCGGTCTGCGGCTGCTGCGGCCGGGCCAACGGGTGCGGATCGAGGGCAGCGGCGAGGGCGCCGGACTGCGGATCACCCTGGTGACGCTCCAGACCTTCTGAGCCCTGTGGCGGCGCCGGCCCGCTGAGCCCTGTGACCCTGCCCCGAACAGCCCGCGGGCCGGGCTCCCCGAGGGGAGCCCGGCCCGGCGCGTGTGAGGAGCCCTGTGCTGCTCGGTCTCACTTCTTCCGTGCGGTGGCCTTCTTGGCCGTGGTCTTGCGCGCCGTGGTCTTCTTCGCGGGCGCCTTCTTCGCCGTGGTCTTCTTGGCGGGCGCGGTCTTGCTGGCGACGGCCTTCTTCGCGGTCGTCGTCTTCTTCGCCGCTGCGGGGGCCGCCTTCTTCGCGACCGCCGTGGTCTTCTTCGCCGCCGCGGACGTCTTCTTCGCGGTGGTCTTCTTGGCGGTGGCCGTGGTCTTCTTCGCCGCTGCCACGGTCTTCTTGGCGGTGGCCTTCTTCGCCACGGCCTTCTTCGCGGTCGCCTTCTTGGCGGCCGCCTTGGCCGTCGTACGGGTGGAAGAACCGCCCGAGAGGCTGCCCTTGGGAGCCTTCTTCACGGCCACATCGTTCTTGGGGAGCTTCTTCGAGCCGCTCACCAGGTCCTTGAAGCCCTGTCCCGCACGGAAACGGGGCACGGACGTCTTCTTGACCCGTACGCGCTCACCCGTCTGCGGGTTGCGGGCGTAGCGGGCGGGGCGGTCGACCTTCTCGAACGAGCCGAAGCCGGTGACCGAAACGCGGTCACCTGCGACAACCGCACGAACGATCGCGTCGAGTACCGCATCGACGGCGTCCGCGGCCTGCTGACGGCCGCCGACCTTGTCGGCAATCGCTTCTACGAGCTGCGCCTTGTTCACGTCTTCCCCTTCGGAGACATAGCCAGAACGAAAGTGTTCAAGCTTTTTCGCACGTTAGGCAGATATATACCGCAAATCAAACACGAAACGGGCTAATCACCCTAGTGCCGCAACGAAGTCGACCGCTGCGCAGTTCCGCAGAGTCAGTCACCTTCGGGGAATCGGCCCTCATCGAGGTCCTTCATCAACCGGTCCAGACGCCTTGCTGCATCTGGGAGATCGTGCTTCGCCGCGGCCGTGACGACCAGCAGCTTCCGGGACAGCGCCATCCGTACGCCCTCCGGGACTTGCAGTGCACGCACTCGTGAGTGCGCTTCCTTCAATTGGTCGGCGACTTGGCCGTAAAGCTTGAGTTGGCTGTCGCGTTCCATGCACCGATTGTGCCATCTGGGGCGAGTTGTCGCCCGACGGGGTCTCAACAAGCGACTGCGCCCCCTACCAGAAGGCAGGGGGCGCAGTACGGGAAAGGTGCTGCTCAGGCGTTAATTGTACGTGGCTTGTGGGCCGGCCTGGTCGCCTCGTAGGCCGCGATGTCCGGTTCGTTCTGCAGGGTGAGGCTGATGTCGTCCAGCCCGTTCAGCAGCCGCCAGCGGGCGTTCTCGTCGAGCTCGAAGTCGGCGGTGATGCCCTCGGCGCGGACCTGCCGGGCCTCCAGGTCGACCGTGATCTCGGCCTTCGGGTCGGCCTCCGTCAGCTCCCACAGGGCCTCGACGACCTGCTGGTCCAGGACCACGGTCAACAGCCCGTTCTTCAGCGAGTTGCCGCGGAAGATATCGGCGAACCGGGAGGAGATGACCGTCTTGAAACCGAAGTTCTGCAGGGCCCAGACGGCGTGCTCGCGGGAGGAGCCGGTGCCGAAGTCGGAGCCGGCCACCAGGACCGAGGCGCCCTTGCGCTCCGGGCGGTTGAGGACGAAGTTCCCGTCCTTGCGCCAGGCCTCGAAGAGCCCGTCCTCGAAGCCGTCCCGGGTGACCTTCTTCAGCCAGTGGGCGGGAATGATCTGGTCGGTGTCGACGTTGCTGCGGCGCAGCGGGACGGCCCGGCCGGTGTGTGCGGTGAAAGCTTCCATGGTTCTCAGACTCCGGCGGGCGTGCGGTCGTCGGACAGGTCGGCCGGCGAGGCCAGATGGCCCAGCACGGCGGTGGCGGCGGCGACCTGCGGGGAGACCAGGTGCGTACGGCCGCCCTTGCCCTGCCGGCCCTCGAAGTTACGGTTCGAGGTGGAGGCGGAGCGCTCGCCGGGGGCCAGCTGGTCGGGGTTCATACCGAGACACATCGAGCAACCCGCGTGCCGCCATTCGGCGCCGGCGGCCTTGAAGACCTTGTCCAGGCCCTCCTCGACGGCCTGCAGCGCGACCCGCACGGAGCCGGGGACGACCAGCATCCGCACCCCGTCGGCGACTTTGCGGCCGTCCATGACCGCGGCCGCGTTACGCAGGTCCTCGATCCGGCCGTTGGTGCAGGAACCTACGAAGACGGTGTCCACGTTGATCTCGCGCAGCGACTGCCCGGCGGTCAACCCCATGTACTCCAGGGCCTTTTCGGCGGCGTTGCGCTCCGAGGCGTCCTCGTACGAAGCGGGGTCGGGGACGTTGGCCGACAGCGGCGCGCCCTGGCCGGGGTTGGTGCCCCAGGTGACGAACGGCGCCAGTTCGGCTGCCTCGATGACCACCTCGGCGTCGAAGACCGCGTCGTCGTCGGTGCGCAGCGTCTTCCAGTACGCCACGGCGGCGTCCCAGTCCTCACCCTGCGGGGCGTGGTCGCGGCCCTGAAGGTAGTCGAAGGTGGTCAGGTCGGGGGCGATCATGCCCGCCCGCGCTCCGGCCTCGATCGACATGTTGCAGATGGTCATCCGGGCTTCCATCGAGAGCTTCTCGATGGCGGAGCCGCGGTATTCGAGGATGTAGCCCTGACCGCCGCCGGTGCCGATCCGCGCGATGATCGCGAGGATCAGGTCCTTGGCGGTGACGCTGTCGGGCAGTTCGCCCTCGATGGTGATCGCCATCGTCTTCGGGCGGGCCAGCGGCAGCGTCTGGGTGGCCAGCACGTGCTCGACCTGGCTGGTGCCGATGCCGAACGCCAGCGCGCCGAAGGCGCCGTGCGTGGAGGTGTGGGAGTCGCCGCAGACGACGGTGGTGCCGGGCTGGGTCAGCCCCAGCTGCGGGCCGACCACGTGCACGACGCCCTGCTCGACGTCGCCCAGCGGGTGCAGCCGGACGCCGAAGTCCGCGCAGTTCTTGCGCAGGGTCTCCAGCTGCGCGCGGGAGACCGGGTCGGCGATCGGCTTGTCGATGTCGAGGGTCGGGGTGTTGTGGTCCTCGGTGGCGATGGTGAGGTCGAGGCGCCGCACCGGGCGTCCGGCCTGCCGCAGACCGTCGAAGGCCTGCGGGCTGGTCACCTCGTGCAGCAGGTGCAGATCGATGAAGAGGAGGTCGGGCTCGCCTTCGGCGCGCCAGTGGGGACTCCCCTGGTCGAGCGGAGCCGAGACCTTGGGGATGACGTGGTCGTCCCAAACCTTCTCCGCGAGTGTCCTACCCATCGCTTTCCCTCCGGCCGGCGTCGTCGCCGGCCCAACTAGAGATTCAGTGCGCCCCCGTCCGGACCCCCGTGCGGGGCGGTGGCTACGGGCCGTTGTGGGGCCGCCCGTACAGGTTCGCAACTTCCCTGGAAAATTGAACTTGCGTTTCACAGAGTGAGACGCGAGTATCGTCGTATGGACAACTCTAGCGGCGTCGGCGTTCTCGACAAGGCAGCTCTGGTATTGAGCGCCCTGGAGTCCGGTCCGGCCACCCTCGCCGGGCTGGTCGCGGCGACCGGGCTCGCACGACCCACGGCCCACCGGCTGGCCGTGGCACTGGAACACCACCGCATGGTGGCGAGGGACATGCAGGGCCGCTTCATCCTCGGCCCCCGGCTGTCGGAACTCGCGGCGGCGGCGGGCGAGGACCGGCTGCTCGCCACGGCGGGACCGGTGCTCACCCACCTTCGCGACATCACCGGCGAGAGCGCTCAGCTCTACCGCCGGCAGGGCGACATGCGGATCTGCGTGGCGGCGGCGGAGCGGCTGTCCGGTCTGCGGGACACCGTGCCGGTCGGCTCCACGCTCACCATGAAGGCGGGATCGTCCGCCCAGATCCTGATGGCCTGGGAGGAGCCGGAGCGCCTGCACCGCGGCCTCCAGGGCGCCCGCTTCACCGCGACGGCACTCTCGGGCGTACGGCGCCGGGGCTGGGCCCAGTCGATCGGCGAGCGGGAACCGGGCGTCGCCTCGGTCTCCGCACCGGTGCGCGGCCCCTCGAACCGGGTGGTCGCGGCGGTCTCGGTCTCCGGGCCGATCGAGCGGCTGACCCGTCACCCGGGCCGGATGCACGCCCAGGCCATCATCGACTCGGCCGCCCGGCTGAGCGAGGCCCTGCGCCGCACCGGCTGATCCCGCCCCCTTCTCCGCGTATCGCGAGAGGCCGCCCCAGCGTTGTGGCGGCCCCCTCAACACCCGTGAGCCACACCGGAGTCGACCGGACCCCAACCGGTCGGAGCGGAACCACCGCAACAGGCCGCCCCGGCCCCAACAGGCCTGCGGACACAAGCAGAAGGCCCCTCACCGAAGTGAAGGGCCGCTGTCTGGTGCTCTGTTGTACCCCCGACCGGATTCGAACCGGCGCTACTGCCGTGAGAGGGCAGCGTGCTAGGCCGCTACACAACGGGGGCTTGATTACTGCGACTTGCTACTTACTGTCTTGCGCTGGGCTACCAGGACTCGAACCTAGAATGACGGTACCAGAAACCGTAGTGTTGCCAATTACACCATAGCCCATGGTGTTACAAGTACCCCCGACCGGATTCGAACCGGCGCTACTGCCGTGAGAGGGCAGCGTGCTAGGCCGCTACACAACGGGGGCCCTAGCGATCCTGCATCGAGAGCGTGGGTGCGACCCAGATGTTCTCGCGGGAAGGATCTGTACCCCCGACCGGATTCGAACCGGCGCTACTGCCGTGAGAGGGCAGCGTGCTAGGCCGCTACACAACGGGGGCTTGCACTTACTACGTGCTACTTACTGTCTTGCGCTGGGCTACCAGGACTCGAACCTAGAATGACGGTACCAGAAACCGTAGTGTTGCCAATTACACCATAGCCCAATGAAACGCAACCCTTGAGGGTTGTATTTCTCACTGCGTCTCCCGCTCGGATTTTTTGTCCCGCTCGGGTGACGCAGGAAGAACATTACCTGAAGGTGTCCGGCGCTCCAAAACGGGTATCGCCCGCCAGCAGGCCGGGAAGCTGGTCCAGGGCCGTGATCCTGACGAGTTCGGGGCGGCCGCCACGGTCGCCGCGGTCCAGCCAGATCCCGGTCAGCCCGGCGGCCACCGCACCGCCCGCGTCGATATCGGGCTCGTTGCCGACGTACGCCACCTCGTGCGGGTCGAGGGCCAGGGCCTCGCAGGCGGCGTGGAAAGCCGCCGCGTGGGGCTTGGCGACCCCGATCTCGACGGCGCACACCACCGCCTCGAAGCGGTCCCGCACGCCGAGCGTCCGTAGCTTGCGGTCCTGGTGGTGGATGGTGGAGTTCGACAGGATCGCGTGCCGGAAGCTCCCGGCCAGCCGGTCCAGGGCCGGAACGGCGTCCGGGAAGAGCGCCCACGCGGCCTCGTAGTGCGCGACGTGCCGGCCGAACCACTCGTCGGCCTCGGCGTCGCTCAGCACCCGTCCCAGAAAGGCGCGTACGCGCTCGCGCCGCTGCCCCTGGAAGTCGAGCTCCCCGGCGGCGAAGCGTGCCCACTGCACGTCCGTGACGGCTTTCCATACGCCGAGGGCGTGTTCGACGGAGTCGTACCCCTCCGGCAGGCCCTCGCGCTCCAGATGCTCGCGCATGCCGGCCCGGTCGGCTCCCGAGTAGTCGAAAATCGTGTCGTCGATGTCCCAGAGAACCGCTCGAATCGGCATGCCCACCAGCGTATGTGCCCGGGTGGCGAGCAGGTCGTCGATCCGCTCAAGCGAGAACAGGCCGTCCGTACCGGCGTCGGCGTGCCGTCGCGGTGTCCGACTCCGTCGTGGGCGTGGTCAGACGCCCAGGACGGCTTTCGCCGTCAGGAAGTAGATGACCAGGCCGGTGGCGTCGACGAGAGTGGTGACCATGGGGGCGGAGACGACCGCCGGGTCGATCCGCAGCCGCTTGGCCAGCAGCGGCATGGCGCCGCCGATCGTTGCCGCCCACCCGCAGATGATGACCAGGGTGATGCCGACGACCAGGGCGATCTTCGCGCTGACGAACACGGTGCCCACCACCAGGCCGAGCAGGGCGAGCAGCGAGCCCAGGACCAGGCCCACCCGGCACTCACGCCAGATCACCTTCATCAGGTCCGAGCTGCGGACCTCGCCGACCGCGAGAGCGCGTACGCAGGCGGTGGCGGCCTGGGCGCCGGCGTTGCCACCCGCGCCGATGAGCATGGGGATGAACAGGGCGAGGGCGGCGACCTGCTCCAGGGTGGCCTCGAACGCCTGGGTCACGCCGACCGTGAGAGTCGCCGCGACCAGCAACAGACTCAGCCACAGCGCCCGGTAGCGGGCGAGCTGCCACACGGAGGCGGCCATGTAGTGACCGGCCCACGGGGCGGCACCGGCCTGCCGGGCGACGTCCTCGGTGTCGGCGGCCTCGATGACCTCCACGGCGTCGTCGATGGTGAACAGTCCGACGAGCCGGTCCTCGCTGTCGACGACGGGCAGGTTCAGGTCGTTGGTCTCCCGCATCAGACGGGCCGCGGACTCGGCGGAGTCCGTGGCGTACGCGGAGGCCGGTTCGGTCACGACCAGTCTGGAGATCATCGTGTCCGGCGCGTCGAGCACCAGCTCGCGCAGTTCCACGATGCCGGTCAGCCGCCGCCCGGAGTCCACCACGGGCAACGTGTACACCGTCTCCACGTCCGCGCCCTTCGCGCGTACGGTCCGCAGCGCCTGCTCGACGGTCAGGTCCTGCGGCAGCGCGATCACCTGGGGAGTCATGTAGCGGCCGACGGAGCCCTCCGGGTAGCCGAGCAGGGCCGAGGTCATCCTGCGTTCGTTGGGGCTCAGCCCGCCCAGCACCCGCTTGACGACCTTCGCGGGGGCCTCTCCCAGCATCCTGGCCCGGTCGTCCGGTTCCATGCCCTCGATGAGATCCAGGAAGGAACGGTCCCGCAGCCCTTCCAGGATCGGCTGCTGGTCGACCGGCTCCAGCTCCTCGAAGACCTCCAGCGCCCGGTCCTTGGACAGCAGGCGGAACGCCAGCCCGGCGTCGACCGCGTCCATACGCGCCAGCTCGTCGGCGATCACATGCGGCGGATTCCTCTCCAGCCACTCCTGGGCGGCGCCCAGCCGCTGGTCCTTCACGAGGTCCCGCAACGGCTCGGCCGACTCCGCGCTCGGCTCTTGGGGCAGGTTCGAGTGCGGCATGGCAGGTCCTTAGGCACAGCGGTGGATCAGAACATCGACACGAACCGCACCAGCACCAACCGATATCCCGCTCGGGATGGCTGCACTACGCGGCGTACGGACTTGGAGGCTCGCTGCTCATCGCAGCACCACCCCCCGCTTCTCGTAACCATTGCCGGTACACCGCGCCACCCTGACAGACGCGATCGCACAGTATCGCGCGCGACCCGTCGGGCATGACACCACCCTCCGTGCGCCGGGAGCCGGTTCGTGCGCCACGCGTCGGACACGGTGGTCCTGGCGGTGCCCTGCGGGCCGATGAAGACGATCTCCGGATCCCCCGGACCGGACGCCTCGGCTGCGAAAGGACCACTCGGCGAACGGCGGAGGCCGGGGCTCCCGCGTGGGAGCCCCGGCCTCGCGCGTACGTACGGTCGCTACGCGGCGAGCTTCGCCAGTGCCGCGTCCACCCGGGCCAGGGTCTTCTCGCGGCCCAGGATCTCCAGGGACTCGAAGAGCGGCAGGCCGATCGTGCGGCCGGTGACGGCGACGCGGACCGGGGCCTGGGCCTTGCCGAGCTTCAGGCCGTGCTCCTCACCGGCGGCGAGGATCGCGGCCTTCAGGGCGTCCGCGTTCCACTCGGCGTCGGCCAGCTTGGCGCGGGCCGTCACGAGCAGGGCATCGGAGCCCTCCTTCATCGCCTTGGCCCAGGACGCCTCGTCGGTCGCGGGCTCGTCGAGGAAGAGGAAGTCGACGTTGGCCGTGATCTCCGAGAGGACCGTGACGCGGGTCTGGGCGTGCGGGGCGATCGCCGCGAACAGGTCCGCGTCGAAGGCCTCCGGGGCCCAGGGGGCGAACGGGGCGCGCAGCCAGGGGCCGCAGGCCTCGGTGAAGGTCTTCACATCGAGCCGGCGCACGTGCTCGGCGTTGACGTGCTCGCACTTCTTGAGGTCGAAGCGGGCCGGGTTGGCGTTGACGTCCTCGATGTCGAACGCGGCGACCATCTCGTCGATGTCGAAGATGTCGCGGTCCTCGGCGATCGACCAGCCGAGCAGCGAGAGGTAGTTGAGCAGCCCCTCGGGCAGGAAGCCGCGCTCGCGGTAGAGGTTGAGCGAGGCCTGCGGGTCGCGCTTGGAGAGCTTCTTGTTGCCCTCGCCCATGACGTACGGCAGGTGGCCGAACTCGGGGGTCTGCTTGGCGACGCCCAGCTCGATGAGCGCCCGGTACAGCGCGATCTGGCGCGGGGTGGAGGAGAGCAGGTCCTCGCCGCGCAGGACGTGGGTGATCTCCATCAGCGCGTCGTCGACCGGGTTGACCAGTGTGTAGAGCGGGGCGCCGTTGGCACGGACGATGCCGTAGTCCGGCACGTTCTCCGGCTGGACGGTGATGTCGCCGCGGACCAGGTCGGTGAAGGTGATCGCCTCGTCGGGCATCCGGAAGCGGACGATCGAGGTACGGCCCTCGGCCTCGTACGCCGCCTTCTGCCCGTCGCTCAGCTCGCGGCAGTGGCCGTCGTAGCCGGACGGCTTGCCGGCGGCGCGGGCGGCGTCGCGGCGGGCGTCGAGCTCCTCGGTCGTGCAGTAGCAGTGGTACGCGTGGCCGGCGGCAAGGAGCTTGCCGGCGACGTCCTTGTAGATGTCCATGCGCTGCGACTGCCGGTACGGGGCGTGCGGGCCGCCGACCTCGGGGCCCTCGTCCCAGTCGAGACCGAGCCAGCGCATCGAGTCGAGGAGCTGGTCGTACGACTCCTCGGAGTCGCGCGCCGCGTCGGTGTCCTCGATGCGGAAGACCAGGGTGCCCTGGTGGTGCCGGGCGAAGGCCCAGTTGAAGAGTGCCGTCCTGACCAGGCCCACATGGGGGTTGCCCGTCGGGGAGGGACAGAAACGTACGCGATGGGGCCTCCCCTGTTCGAGCGGAGCCGAGAGCTTGGGGAAAGGTCCGTTAACCACGCTTGATCACCTTGTTGGTGAGAGTGCCGATGCCTTCGATGGTGACGGCGACCTCGTCGCCGACGTGCAGGGGTCCGACCCCCGCGGGGGTGCCGGTGAGGATCACGTCGCCCGGGAGCAGTGTCATCGCTTCCGTGATGTGGACGATCAGGTCCTCGATGGAGCGGATCATCTCGCTCGTCCGGCCCAGCTGGCGTTGCTCGCCGTTGACCGTGGCCTGGATGGTGAGGTCGCCGGGGTCGAGGTCGGTCTCCACCCAGGGGCCGAGCGGGCAGGAGGTGTCGAAGCCCTTGGCCCTGGCCCACTGCTTCTCGCGCTTCTGGGCGTCACGCGCGGTGACGTCATTGGCGCAGGTGTAGCCGAAGATGACGTCCTTGACCCGCTCGCGCGGCACTTCGCGGCACATCCGGCCGATGACCACGGCCAGCTCGGCCTCGTGGTGCAGGTCGTCGGAGAACGAGGGGTACTCGATGGCGTCGCCGGAGCCGATCACCGAGGTGGTGGGCTTGAAGAAGGCGACGGGGACGTCGGGGACCTCGTTGCCGAGTTCCGCGGCGTGCTCCGCGTAGTTGCGGCCGAAGGCCACGACCTTGTTGGGGAGCACGGGCGGCAGCAGCCGGACCTTGTTCAGCGGGACCTTGGTCCCGGAGAGCTCGAACTCGGCGTACGGGATGCCCTTGATGATGTCGAGGACGAGACCATCGGGCCCGTCGCCCTCGACGGCGCCGAAGGCGACATTGCCGTCGATGGAGAACCTGGCGATGCGCACGGGAAGCTGTGGCCCCTCACTTGCTGGCTGACTGAAGACTGACACTCCAGGCTAGCGCGGGTGAGGGGGGACGCCGTGCGTATTACTCCGCGGCGGCCGAGGCGGCCTCGGGGGCGACCATGAGGATCGTGCGACGGGGGTTGGCCGTCTGCGTCGGCAGGTCGAGCGCGTGCTCCGGCCTCTCCGGCGTCTGCAGCGCTTCGGCGTCCTCGAGGTGCGCCAGCGTCGTGCGCCGGGGGTTGGCAATGTTGCGGAACATCATCGTCGTCTTCATCTGCCGTTCGGACCCTGTCGGTAGGGGCGCCGCCCGCAGGGGCGCCGGTTGTCGGTTCTGCCATCCCTGTAAAGCGTCAGGCTAAACATCTGATTCCCGCCGGGAGCCCCCAGAAGACGACGATCATCATGTGAGTTTGCTCACCAGGGCCCCGACAATTCCCCCAATACGGGCGGCCGGTTCGACCGGAAGAAACGGACATTGCACCACTGAATCAACCATTCCGCTCCTGATCATGTCGTCTGGGACACCCGTCAATCCGACCTGATTCACCCGCAATGGTCCGTTATGACAGTGAACCGGCTCCACGGCTTGTTACGCCCCCATCACAACGTGTCACGCAGGTCACAGCCCGGTACCTGGCCCTTGTTGGAGATCCTGCACTGTGCTGGAATTCCACGCACCGCCGCAGGTTTCAGGCCAGCGCGCAGGGGGCGCAACGCAGCGCCGAGCCGAGTGGCGGCGGGAAGGGGAAGAACGCCGGTCACTCAAGACCACCATGGGGCGGTACAACGCCCCACGACGCCGACACCGTTCCATCCGTCCATGACGGGGGGAACGCCTGGTCCAGAGGTTGCGACGCTAGTGCAGGGACGTTTCAAGAGGGATGGCAGCGCGGCGGCCGAACAGGAGCCGCGCGGCGGGACCGACCGCGGCTCCTCGCCCCAGCACGCCCAGAACCCCGGGCCGGCCGCGGCCGGCGACAACAGCGACCGTGCCAAGCGCTCCGGCGCCGCGGCGAACGGCGGCTCCGATCCGATCACCTCTCTCAAGCCACAGGGCCCGGTCAACACCGGATCGCGAATGGCTCTGCGTAACTGGCGCATCAGTACGCGCCTGGTCTCCCTGCTCGCCCTCCCGGTGGTCGCGGCGACCAGCCTGGGCGCCCTCCGCATCAACGACTCCATGAACGACATCCAGCAGCTGGAGCACATGCAGCTGCTGACCAGGATGACCAAGCAGGCGACCTCGCTGGCCCAGGCGCTCCAGGAGGAGCGCGACCGGTCCGCGGGCCCGCTGTCCAACGGAGTGCCTGCCACCGACTTCAAGGTCACCGAGCCGCGGAAGAAGACCGACCGCGCGAAGAAGGCGTTCCTCAACGCGACGAACGACATCGGTGACACCGAGGGCGACGAGGCCCTGGAGAGCATCCACTCCAGCGTCCAGCAGATCACCTCGCAGCTGGGCGGCATCCGCGACATCCGCAAGCAGGCGTTCGCCAAGGGCACCCCGAGCCTGCAGACCGTCGACGCCTACAGCCAGCTGGTCACCTCGCTGCTGAGCCTCTCGCAGGACATGGCGCAGGCGACCAGCAGCCCCGAGATGATCAAGCGGACCCGTGCCCTGGCGGCCTTCTCCTCCGCCAAGGAGTACGCCTCGGTCCAGCGCGCGATCATCGCCGCGGCGCTGCCGGGCGGCAACGACAAGCAGGCGAACCTCGAATCGAACGACCGGCAGTTCGGCCTGGCGGCGCTGCGCAAGGAAGACCTGGCGCGTCGCTCGTTCGGGTCGATCTACACGACCACCGGCAACAACGCGGACGAGCTGACCGCGACGCTGGACGAGGGCAACCCTGAGATCAAGGCCGCCGACACCTACGCCAAGAAGGTGCTCGACAGCCCGACCAGCATGACCGGGACGGCCCGGCGTTCGTACCTCGACTGGTACGACCAGGACTCCAACAAGATCCAGGCCATGAAGCAGATCGAGGAGACGCTCCTCAGCGACATGGAGGGCAAGGCGCGCGAACTGCGCGACGAGTCCCAGCGCGAAGCGATCATCAGCGGTGCGCTCATCCTGCTGGTGCTCGGCGTATCGCTGATCGGCGCCTTCGTCGTCGCCCGGTCCATGATCCGCTCGCTGCGCCAGCTCCAGGACACCGCGACGCGCGTCGCCCAGGACCGGCTGCCGGAACTCGTCAAGCAGCTCTCCGAGACCGACCCGCAGGACGTCGACACCTCGGTCGAGTCGGTCGGTGTGCACTCCCGGGACGAGATCGGCAAGGTCGCCGCGGCCTTCGACGACGTGCACCGCGAGGCCGTCCGGCTCGCCGCCGAGCAGGCCCTCCTCCGGGGCAACGTCAACGCGATGTTCACCAACCTCTCGCGTCGTTCCCAGGGCCTCATCCAGCGTCAGCTCTCGCTCATCTCCGAGCTGGAGTCGCGCGAGGCCGACCCGGACCAGCTGTCCTCGCTCTTCAAGCTCGACCACCTCGCGACCCGTATGCGCCGTAACGGTGAGAACCTCCTCGTCCTCGCGGGCGAGGAGCCGGGCCGCCGGTGGACCCGTCCGGTGCCGCTGGTCGACGTGCTCCGTGCCGCCGCCTCCGAGGTGGAGCAGTACGAGCGCATCGAACTGGCCGCGGTGCCCGCCACCGAGGTCGCGGGACGCGTCGTCAACGACCTCGTGCACCTCCTCGCCGAGCTGCTGGAGAACGCCACGTCGTTCTCCTCGCCGCAGACGAAGGTCCGGGTCACCGGTCACGCGCTGCCCGACGGCCGGGTGCTCGTCGAGATCCACGACACGGGTATCGGGCTCTCCCCCGAGGACCTCGCGGCGATCAACGAGCGGCTCGCCTCGCCGCCCACCGTGGATGTCTCGGTCTCCCGCCGCATGGGTCTGTTCGTGGTCGGCCGGCTGTCCCTGCGTCACGGCATCCGTATCCAGCTGCGGCCCTCCGACTCCGGTGGTACGACCGCGCTGGTCATGCTCCCCGTCGATGTCGCGCACGGCGGCAAGATGCCGGTTCCGAAGCAGGCCCAGGGCCCGCAGTCCGCTCCTGGCGGCCTGCTCGCCGGCGGCGCGCCCTCCGGTGGACTGCTCGCGGGCGGCAACGCTCCCCGCCCCGGTCTCGACAGCGCTCCCTCGGCCCCGGGCGGCCGGCTCCCGGCCGGTCCGGGTGCCAACCGCGGCCAGGTCGGCGCGGGCTCCGGTCCGCGGGCCGCACTGCCCGCCCGGGACACCACCGGCCGGTCCCAGAACCAGCCGGGACAGCCCGGCCAGCCCGGTCAGAACAGCCAGCCCGGTCAGAACAGCCAGCCCGGCCAGAACGGCCAGCAGAACTCCGGCTTCCAGAGCGCCGGGCTGTCCGGCACCGGTCCGCAGGGCCGGCAGCCGCAGGACGGCCCGCGTCAGGGGCCGCCGCGTCAGGGCGGCGGACTCTCCGGCGCCTTCGGCGGCGGCGCCCGGCTGGGCGCCCGCGGCCAGGGCGACGGCGCCGGACGTGGCGACTCGGGCCAGCCCGGCGGGCTGTTCGCCCAGCGGCGGCCGGAGCAGAACAGCCAGGGTGCGGGCAACGGCCCCGGCCGGCAGGCTCCGCAGGGCCGGCAGAACCCGGCCGACCAGGGCGGCTTCCAGCAGCCCGGCGGTCCGGGCGAGAACGGCCGTCAGCTGCCCCCCGTGGGCGGTCCGCGTGCCGAACTGCCCGGTGGCAGCCCGTCCCCGAGCTCTCCGGGCCAGGGATACCCCGGTCCGCAGCGCCCGCAGACCACCAGCTGGGGCTCCGAGGAGCAGTCCGCACCCCAGCAGCGCTCCCCGCTCGACGCCCCCCGCGGTCACGAGGAGCCCGAGTCCACCAGCCAGTTCCAGCGGCCGAACCTGCCGCCGCTCGGCCCGCGTCCGCCGATGGACGACCGGCAGAGCCCCGGCTCCACCTCGGAGTTCGCCCGCCCGGACTTCTCGGCGCCCGCTCCGGGCCCGCAGTACGGGGCCGGTGCGCCGCAGACGCCGGACCCGGCGAGCACGGCGCAGTTCGCCCGCCCCGACTTCGGCCGTCCGCAGGACCAGGGACAGGGCCAGGGGCAGCCCGCGCCCGTCCGGCGGGACCGCGGCGACGAGGACTTCGGTGCTCCGCGTCCGCCCGCCGCGCCGGAGCCGCAGTACCGGCAGCCCGAGGCGCTGCCGCCGGCCTCCGGGCCCGGCGACGGCCGTACGCCGCTGTACGACACGCTGGAGACGAACTGGTTCCACGGTCCGCAGCAGAACGGGCAGCAGCAGAACGGTCCGCAGCACAGCGGCCAGCAGCCGCCCGCGGCACCGCAGGCACCGGACTTCCCCCAGCGGTCCGCCGACGAGCCTCCGGCTCCGCCCGCACCGCAGCGCGGTACGGGCGACACCAACGGCGTCACGAGCTCCTGGCGCGCCTCGCCGAACGACGAACTCGTCCGGCAGGCGGAGCGGGTGAAGAAGCCCGCAGCGGGCGGAATCACCACTTCCGGTCTGCCCCGCCGGGTACCGCGTGCCAATCTGGTGCCGGGCACCGCCCAGCAGCAGAACCATCAGTCCGGTCCCCAGGTGTCGCGTGCGCCCGATGATGTGCGTGGGCGGCTTACCAATCTCCGCCGGGGCATCCAGCAGGGGCGTCAGGCCAACAACGGCCAGTCGACCGGCAGTTTCCCACTCGGCCCCACTCACCAGCAGGAGCGTTAGTTGAGCCCGATGAGTCAGGCCGCGCAGAATCTGAACTGGTTGATCACCAACTTCGTGGACAACACCCCCGGGGTGTCGCACACGGTGGTGGTCTCCGCAGACGGCCTGCTGCTGGCGATGTCCGAAGGTTTCCCGCGCGACCGCGCCGACCAGCTGGCGGCTGTCGCCTCCGGTCTGACCTCGCTGACCGCGGGTGCCTCCCGGATCTTCGAAGGCGGCGCCGTCAGCCAGACCGTGGTGGAGATGGAACGCGGATTCCTCTTCCTGATGTCCGTCTCGGACGGTTCCTCACTTGCCGTACTGGCCCATCCGGACGCCGATATCGGTCTGGTCGGGTACGAAATGGCTCTGCTGGTGGACCGGGCGGGCACTGTCCTGACCCCGGACCTCCGTGCCGAGCTCCAGGGCAGCCTGCTCCACTAGGCGGCCGTGAATCGGTGACACAGACGACTACCCCAGGTACCGCAATCAACCCTCGCCCGTCCGGCCGCTTAGATCCCCCCACCGGCCCCTTCAGACGGCACGCCGACACCCTGCTGTCACGCCCGGAGGATTCATGACCCCGCCACCCGCCTCACCCGATCCGTACGGCGCGCTGAACCACGCGTCGTACGAAGGTGAAGGCGACCAGCCGCTGGTTCGTCCGTACGCCATGACCGGCGGCCGGACCCGACCGCGCTACCAACTAGCGATAGAGGCGCTGGTCAGCACCACGGCCGACCCCGCGCACCTGGGAACGCTGCTCCCCGAGCACCAGCGGATCTGCCACCTGTGCCGTGAGGTCAAGTCGGTGGCCGAGGTGTCGGCCCTGCTGTCGATGCCGCTCGGTGTGGCCCGGATCCTCGTGGCGGACCTGGCGGAAGCCGGCATGGTGGCCATCCACCAGCCGGGCAACGGAGAGGCCGGCGGCGCGCCGGATGTGACACTGCTCGAAAGGGTTCTCAGTGGACTTCGCAAGCTCTAGCGGCGGTGCGGCCCGTGCCACCACCTCGGCGAAGATCGTGGTGGCGGGCGGGTTCGGCGTGGGTAAGACCACGTTTGTCGGTGCCGTCTCGGAGATCAATCCGCTGCGCACCGAGGCCGTGATGACGTCCGCGTCCGCGGGCATCGACGACCTGACACACACCGGAGGCAAGACCACCACGACGGTGGCCATGGACTTCGGACGTATCACCCTGGACCAGGACCTGATCCTGTACCTCTTCGGTACCCCCGGACAGGACCGCTTCTGGTTCATGTGGGACGACCTCGTACGCGGCGCCATCGGCGCCGTCGTGCTGGTGGACACCCGCCGCCTCGCCGACTGCTTCCCCGCCGTCGACTACTTCGAGAACAGCGGACTCCCCTTCGTCATCGCCCTCAACGGCTTCGACGGACACCAGCCCTACACCCCCGACGAGGTGCGCGAAGCGCTCCAGATCGGACCGGACACCCCGATCATCACGACCGACGCCCGGCACCGCGGTGATGCCAAGAGCGGTCTGATCACGCTGGTGGAGCACGCGTTGATGGCGCGGCTCAAGTAGGCACAAGTCGGTATTGCCGTACGGCAGTTAAAGTAGTCACACGGGGGTGGACTGTGTCCTTGGACACGATCCACCCCTGTGTTCATAACGTTTCGAAAGAGAATTACCTCACGGCCGATACCCGATGCGCACGAGCGGTACCACTGTGCTCACATGAGCCCCGCCATTTGGCGGGGCTCGTTCTTTATGCCCGTTATATCTGAGGCCTGTACCACTCGGAATGGCCTGTTCCGAGTGTTTGGAACGCGACCGTTCCCCGTGCTGCAATTCGACGAACCCCCGAGTAGTACGGCCCTGAACAAAACACGGCACAGCGTAGGTGCCGACGCCGAGAGGTTGTTGGTCGAGTGAGGCGTAACAACGAGGGCTCCACAGCGCTGCCGGAGCGGGGCAACTTCACCCCGCCGCGCGCCGCGGCGTCGTCCGCCGACGTGTCCGGAGGGGCGCCGGCCGGCAGCACCAGCCGGATGTCCCCGCGCAACTGGCGGGTGCCCACCCGGCTGAACGCGATCCTCCTGATCCCCGTACTGGTCGGCCTGGTCATGGGCGGCTTCCAGGTCAAGGGTTCGATCGACACCTGGCAGGAGGCCCGGGACGCCGAGAAGACCGCGCTGATCGTGCGCGCGGCCTCCGAGTACGGCCAGGCGCTGCTGAACGAGCGCGACCTCTCCGCCCAGCCCCTGCTGTCCAACAAGCGCGACGCGGCGGTCGTCACCCAGGTACGGGCCACCACCGACGCGGCCGCGGAGAAGTTCGACACCGCCGTGAAGGACATGCCCGCCAAGCAGGGCCTGGAGCGGCGCCTCAAGCTGTTCAGGCTGGAGGAGCCCACCCTTCCCGACCTGCGCAAGGCCGCCTACGCCGAGGCCATGGACCCGGTGAAGACCGAAGAGGGCTACGTCCAGGTGCAGCACTCCCTCATGGAGTTCTGCAACGAGCTCGGCCTCGGCACCGGCAACATCACCAGTTACGGCCGTACCGTCTACGCGATCGAGCTGGCCAAGGCTGCAGAATCGCTTCAGCGCTCCATCGGCATGCACTTGCTGGTGCGCCCCAGCCAGGTGGCCGGCAAGTTCAACGACCAGGTCAAGGCCTTCGGCTCGTACAACTACCTGGAGCAGATCGCCCTCGGTGAATTCGTCTCCGGCGGTACGGAGGCGGACGCGGTCCGGCTGAAGAAGGTCATGGCCGACAAGGCGGACGAGGGCGCGGCCAAGGTCAGGACCGCCAAGGAGCAGGCGGACGCGGCGGGTGTGCCGTTCGTGGCGCCGCCCTCCGTCGACGGCTCGGTCTACGACGGGATGGTCCAGCAGCTCGCACTGGGCAGGAACCCCGCCCAGCTCAAGGCCAAGGGGATCACCCCCGAGACCTGGATGGCCGCGGCCACCGCGAAGTTCGACGGGTACACCACGGTCGAGGAAGAGCTCGTCGACAAGGCCGTGACCGAGGCCGCGGGCATCTCGTCCGGCGCCAGGACCGACGCCGTCGTCAACGCCGCCATCGTGCTCGTCGCCCTGCTGGCCGCCTTCGTCCTGGCCGGCCTCATGGCCCGCCAGATGAGCCGCTCGATGCTCCGGCTGCGCAACGCCGCCTTCGGCATCGCCGAGCAGCAGCTGCCCTCGCTGGTCGACCAGCTGTCCCGGGCCGACCCCGGCCGGGTGGACACCCGCGTCCAGCCGATCCCGATCAACAGCCAGGACGAGATCGGCGAGGTCGCCCGCGCCTTCGACCAGGTGCACCGCGAGGCGGTGCGGCTGGCGGCCGAGCAGGCCATGCTGCGGGGCAACGTCAACGCGATCTTCACCAACCTGTCGCGCCGCAACCAGTCTCTCATCGAGGGCCAGCTGACCCTCATCACCGACCTGGAGAACAACGAGGCCGACCCGGACCAGCTGGAGAGCCTCTTCCGGCTCGACCACCTCGCGACCCGGATGCGCCGCAACGGCGAGAACCTCCTGGTGCTCGCCGGTGAGGAGCCCGGCCGCCGCTGGAACCAGCCGGTGCCACTGGTGGACGTGCTCAGGGCCGCCTCCTCCGAGGTGGAGTCCTATGAGCGCATCGAGCTCTCGGGTGTGCCGGAGACGGAGATCCACGGCCAGTCCGTCACCGACCTCGTGCACCTGCTGGCCGAACTCCTTGAGAACGCCACGACGTTCTCCTCGCCGCAGACCAAGGTGCGGGTCACCGCGACCCGGCTGCCCGACAGCCGCGTGATGATCGAGATCCACGACAAGGGCATCGGCCTCACCGCCGAGGACTTCGCCGACATCAACCACAAGCTGGCCAACCCGCCGACGGTGGACGCCGCGGTCTCCCAGCGCATGGGCCTGTTCGTGGTCGGCCGGCTCTCCGACCGGCACGGCATCCGGGTCCAGCTGCGCCCCTCGGGCGAGCAGGCCGGAACCACCTCGCTGGTCATGCTGCCGGACGCGATCACCCACGGTGGCGGCGGCGAAGGCGCCCCCGCGCAGGACGACTTCACGGTCTCCTCGATCATTCCGCAGCAGCAGCAGGCCTTCGACGCGACGCTGCCGCCGACGCAGCCGCCGATGCTCACCGCGGCGGAGCTCGGCTTCGACGACTCGCGCTACGGGGAGCCGTCGCAGGAGTCCGCGCAGATCGACCCGGTGGGCCGTTCGCTGATGCGGGGGGAGCGCCGTGCGGCGCTGGAGACGCAGCCCGGCGACGAGAACCCGCCGTTCCCGCGGCAGGAGTCGCAGGAGCAGTACGCGCAGGCCCCGTTCGGCGAGGCCCCCTACGCCGCGGACCAGTACGCCCAGGAACCGCAGCAGGACGGGCAGCGGGAGCCGCAGTACGGACAGGCCGCGTACGAGGGCGGCTACGACCCGTTCCGCGGTGACACCGGCTACGCCCAGCAGCCGGACCCCAACGGGCAGAACGGCTATCCGGAGTCGGCTTACGCGGCCCCCGAGACACCTCAGCAAACCTACGACGGGACGTACACCGCCCAGCCCCAGCAGGAGGAGTGGCCAGCTCAGAGCGCCTACCAGGGTGGGTACGAACCCTTGGCGCAGGCCGAGCCGGAATCTGCTGGGAGCGCGCCCGCCGCGCCGCAGGAGCGCGTAGGCTTCGAGAGTTCGGGCCCCGTCCCGAACTCCGGTCACGAGACCACCGAGGCCGGTCTGCCGCGCCGGGGCGGCCAGCAGCACTGGCAGCCCACCGGACGCGGGAACGGCCGGCCCGCCGCCGCGCAGGAGCAGCCGCAGCAGCAGGAACCGCAGCCGCAGCCGCCCGCGCAGCAGGAAGCGGACGGAACGGACGACTGGCGCTCGGCGAACGACGAGCGCTGGGAGCGGGCCGAGAAGCTCCGGGACCCGAAGGCGGGCGGGGTCACCCCGTCCGGTCTTCCCCGGCGCGTACCCAAGGCCAATCTGGTCGAGGGCACGGCCGAGCAGACCCAGCAGGGCGGCCCCCAGGTCTCCCGCGCTCCGGAGGACATCCGTGGCAGGTTGAGCAACCTGCGGCGGGGCGTCCTGCGGGGACGTAACGCGGGTTCGGACAGCAGTAATACCTACAACCAGGAGCGTTAGTGTGAGCCCGATGAGCCAGGCGGCGCAGAATCTGAACTGGTTGATCACCAACTTCGTGGACAACACCCCCGGGGTGTCGCACACGGTGGTGGTCTCCGCAGACGGCCTGCTGCTGGCGATGTCCGAGGGATTTCCGCGCGACCGCGCCGACCAGCTGGCGGCTGTCGCCTCCGGCCTTACCTCGCTGACCGCGGGTGCCTCCCGGATCTTCGAGGGCGGCGCCGTGAATCAGACAGTTGTGGAGATGGAGCGAGGATTCCTCTTCATCATGTCCGTCTCCGACGGATCATCTCTGGCCGTTCTTGCGCACCCGGATGCCGATATCGGTCTGGTTGGGTACGAAATGGCACTTCTGGTCGATCGCGCCGGCGGCGTCCTCACTCCGGACCTCCGCGCCGAACTTCAGGGAAGTCTTCTTAACTAGTAGACAGACAGTGCGTTTCACGTCACCGCGCCATAAGGTGCGGTGGCGCGGGCCCACTGGGACCGGGACCGGCAGGCGGAGGAGGAATCGTGGGTACACCCCCAGGCGGACACCAGTTCAACGGTGGTCAGCAGGTACCGGGTGAGCACAGGGGCGATGGCTTCGACTTCCCCTCCTCGTCCGGCAGACAGGACGGGCAGCAGCCTTTCCAGCCGTTCCGGCAGGCCCGGCGTGCTCAGGGCTCGGACGACTGGCCGCAGCAGGACACGCGGGGCTCGGACGACTGGCCGCAGAACACGCAGGGTTCGCGGTGGCCGCAGCAGCCGCAGCAGCCCGAGCGGCCGCAGCGCCCGCACCGGTACGACTCCCCGCAGCCGCCGCCCCGTATTCAGCCGGTGGAACCGCGGTGGGCCCCCGAGCCGGCCGCTCCCACCGCGCACAATCCGCTGGTTCGTCCGTACGCCATGACAGGTGGACGGACCCGACCGCGCTACCAACTCGCCATTGAGGCGTTGGTCAGTACTACGGCTGATCCGTCCCGGCTGCAAGGGCAGTTGCCCGAGCACCAGCGGATCTGCCGGCTGTGCATCGAGATCAAGTCGGTGGCCGAGATCTCGGCCCTGCTCTCGATCCCTCTCGGCGTTGCCCGGATCCTCGTAGCCGACCTGGCAGAGGCCGGACTCGTCGCTATCCACCAGCCCGGCGGCGAAGAGTCCGCCGGCGGCCAGCCAGATGTGACACTGCTCGAAAGGGTGCTCAGTGGACTTCGCAAGCTCTAGCGGCGGAGCGGCCCGCTCCACTACCTCGGCGAAGATCGTGGTGGCAGGGGGCTTCGGCGTGGGTAAGACCACGTTTGTCGGTGCCGTTTCGGAGATCAATCCGCTGCGCACCGAAGCCGTGATGACGTCCGCGTCCGCGGGCATCGACGACCTGACACACACCGGGGACAAGACCACCACGACGGTGGCCATGGACTTCGGACGTATCACCCTGGACCAGGACCTGATCCTGTACCTCTTCGGTACCCCCGGACAGGACCGCTTCTGGTTCATGTGGGACGACCTCGTACGCGGCGCCATCGGCGCCGTCGTGCTGGTGGACACCCGCCGCCTCGCCGACTGCTTCCCCGCCGTTGACTACTTCGAGAACAGCGGACTCCCCTTCGTCATCGCCCTCAACGGCTTCGACGGACACCAGCCCTACACCCCCGACGAGGTGCGCGAAGCGCTCCAGATCGGACCGGACACGCCCATTCTGGTCACGGACGCGCGGCATCGGGCAGATGCGAAGAGCGCCTTGATCACTTTGGTGGAGCACGCGTTGATGGCGCGCCTGCGGTAGGGGCGCCCCGGATGTACGTGAGGCCCCGCACTCCTTGGGGAGTGCGGGGCCTTTCGGCGTGCGGGCCCTGGGGGCCGGGGAGGGGTCAGCCCTGCCAGCTGTGGGGGGCCCGGAAGCCGGGGGTGCGCTCCAGGCGGCGCCAGCCGGCTGTGTTGCGGCCTCGGTGGGTGGGGGCGGCTGCGGGCTGGGCGGCGGCGCGGGCGAGCAGGACCGCGGTTATGGCGGCCAGCTCCTCGGGGTCGGCAAGACCCTTCTCGACGCGCAGCACGGACTCGGCGGCAGTGCTCATGAATGTCTCTCCGTCTTCTCGGCAGGTCTTCGCGGGGCCTTGCAGGGGTACTGCGGGGCCACTGACTACTGCGGCGGGTTGCCGTGCTTGCGGGACGGCAGGTCGGCGTGCTTGGACCGGAGCATGGCGAGCGAGGCGATGAGCACCTCGCGGGTCTCGGCGGGGTCGATGACGTCGTCGACCAGGCCGCGCTCGGCGGCGTAGTACGGATGCATCAGTTCGGCCTTGTACTCCTTGACCATGCGGGTCCGCATGGCCTCCGGGTCCTCGGCGTCGGCGATCTGGCGGCGGAAGATGACGTTGGCGGCGCCCTCGGCGCCCATTACCGCGATCTCGTTGGTGGGCCAGGCATAGGTGAGGTCGGCGCCGATGGACTGGCTGTCCATGACGATGTACGCACCGCCGTAGGCCTTGCGCAGGATCAGCGAGATCCTCGGCACCGTGGCGTTGCAGTAGGCGTAGAGCAGCTTCGCCCCGTGCCGGATGATTCCACCGTGCTCCTGATCCACACCCGGCAGGAAGCCGGGTACGTCCAAAAGAGTGACGATGGGGATGTTGAACGCATCACACATCTGGACGAACCTGGCGGCCTTCTCGCTCGCCTCGATGTCCAGGACACCGGCCAGGGCCTGCGGCTGGTTGGCGACGATGCCGACGACCTGGCCGTCGAGGCGGGCCAGGGCGCAGATGATGTTGCGGGCCCAGCGCTCGTGGATCTCCAGGTAGTCGCCGTCGTCGACGAGCTCCTCGATGACCTTGTGCATGTCGTACGGGCGGTTGCCGTCGGCGGGCACCAGGTCCAGCAGGACGTCGCCGCGCCGGTCGGCCGGGTCATCGCTCGCGACCGTGGGCGGGTTCTCACGGTTGTTCGAGGGCAGCATCCCGATCAGGTAGCGGACCTCGGCGATGCAGGTCTCCTCGTCGTCGTACGCGAAGTGCGCGACGCCCGAGGTCTCGGCGTGCACATCGGCGCCGCCGAGGCCGTTCTGGGTGATCTCCTCGCCGGTGACCGCCTTCACGACGTCCGGTCCGGTGATGAACATCTGCGAGGTCTCGCGGACCATGAAGACGAAGTCGGTGAGGGCCGGGCTGTAGGCCGCGCCGCCCGCGCACGGGCCCAGCATCACGCTGATCTGCGGGATGACACCGGAGGCCCGGGTGTTGCGCTGGAAGATGCCGCCGTACCCGGCGAGCGCCGAGACGCCCTCCTGGATACGGGCGCCGGCGCCGTCGTTCAGCGAGACCAGCGGGGCACCGGCCGAGATGGCCATGTCCATGATCTTGTGGATCTTGGTGGCGTGGGCCTCGCCCAGCGCGCCGCCGAAGATCCGGAAGTCGTGCGCGTAGACGAAGACCGTCCGGCCCTCGACCGTGCCCCAGCCGGTGATGACACCGTCGGTGTACGGCTTCTTCGCCTCCAGGCCGAAGCCGGTCGCCCGGTGCCGGCGCAGCTGTTCGACCTCCCTGAACGAGTCCGGGTCCACGAGCAGCTCGATGCGCTCACGCGCCGTCAGCTTGCCCTTGGCGTGCTGCGCCTCGGTCGCCCGGTCACTCGGTCCGCGCCGGGCCTGCTCGCGCAGTGCCAGGAGTTCGGCCACCCGGCCACGGGTGTCGCTCGGCTCGCCCGGGGTTTCGTCCACAACGGTCATGTATCGACCCTACGAAGCCCAACAAGAAAATCCTGCCGTCGACTCCGTACAGTCTCCCGCCCGGTTTCCTGGTGGAGCCGGACAGAAGGCTTGCGCCATGCAGGCGAAGTGCCAGACCGCACCCCTCGCTGTTTGTGGGAATCCCACAGGGGATCACCGTGGCCTGCCGCACACCCCGGTCAGCCGGGGGATGTCGGACGGCTGGGCGTCCTGGACCTTCTGGATGCCGTTCAGCCGCTCCAGTACCGGTTTCTCCGGATGCGCGACGGTCAGCAGCACCGCCTCGTAGAACGCGTCCCGCACGGCGGCCGGCATGACGTCGGAGGCGTCCAGGCAGAGCGGCAGCCGATCGGTGAAGCGGCTGCTGATCTTCTTCTCGACCGCGCCCTCCTTGGCCGGGACCGCGGCGTTCGGTGAGAACACCCCGCCCCTGCGCCCCCACTCCTCCTGCCCGTCCCGGGAGGCGAGCCGCCTGATCATGTCACGGGCCCGGCCGCTCCGGCCGAACAGCGCGGCGAAGTCGCCCGACACCTCGTGGGCCCTCACCTTGTCCGAGCCGTCCGGCAGCAGTGCCGCCGAGTCCACGAAGTCGGCCTGCTCCTTCCGGTCCCCGTAGAAGGCGCGGGCGAAGGAGCCCTGGTGCTCCAGGGCGCAGCCACCGCCGAAGAGCAGTCCGTGGCCCCCGACCGGACCGCGGTGGTCGTTCATCAGCGCTCTGCGGGCCGCCTTCGAGTCCTGGGCCAGCAGTCCGGCCCAGGCGGTCCAGGCCCTGACCACGGGTCCTTCGGTCCATTCCAGTTCGCCGGTCGCCCACCGCTCGTAGACCGCCGGGCCCTCACGCTGGAGGATGAGGTCCTCGATCCAGTCGCTGCCGGGCCAGCCGGAGGAGCCGTCGTCGCCCATGCCGATGCACCAGGCGTCCAGCGGTGCGGGATGCTCGTCCGGGGCGGCTCCGCGGTACCAGACGATCGACTTGAGATCGGCCTTGAGCGGTACCCACAGCTCGCCGGGGATGCCCTGCGCCTTGGGCTGCCAGGGGCTCCCGTACTCCTTGGCCTCGTACAGCCCGCTCAGCGACTGCAGCTGGTCGGCGTACTCGACGAGCTCGCCGACGCCCGGCAGGATCGTGATGTCGGGCGGGTTGCCGGCCTGCACCTCGGCGAGCAGCACCTCGCGGGTGGCGGCGGTCCCCTGGTAGGTGTACGGGATGCCGAAGCCGTCCAGCACCTCCTTGAAGTGCCGCGCCTGGTCGTCGGTCCACGGGCCGAGGATCGTCACCTTCGGCTCCTCGTCGCTGCCGCCGGGCGCCGAGAGCCCGCAGCCCGCGGCGGTCAGGAGCAGGGCGAGGACGAGCAGCAGGGCACGGGTGCGCCGGGTCATCCGGCCCTCCAGTAGTCGGCGTTGAGCCGGCGGCAGATACCGACGGCCGGCAGCAGGACGATCAGCGCGCCGCCCCCCAATGCCCCGTAGTACGTCCAGCTCTGCCAGCGCTGGGCGGCCAGCCCGCCGCGCACGGTGGTGGAGTTGGCGGTGACGTACTGCTGGGACCTGGCCAGCTCGTGGCTGTCGTTGTGATGGGCGCGCTGCTCGATCGCGGCCAGCCGGCCGCGGGCGGTGTCCAGCCGTTCCTGGGTGGCGGTGGTCGCCCAGAGCGGGAAGACGGCCAGCGCGACGGCCGCCAGCAGCGACAGCAGCAGCCAGGGGTCGTGGCTGCGCCCGCAGCGGCGGCGCAGCACCAACAGCGCGGAGAGCGCGGTCAGGGCCAGGACGAGCAGGCCCAGTTCGGCGACGGCCCAGCCGGTCTGCTGGAGCCCGCCCATGGAGCTGATCCTGTCGACCCGCTGCATCTGGTGCTTCTGCAGGACGTCCAGGCGCGGCACCACTCCGGTGCCCTCCCGCCTGAGGATGCGTTCGGCCTCTTCGAACTTCTCCTGCTGCATCCAGTCGTCGTCCACGTACTTGACCGCGCCGGGCGTCATGGAGCTGCTGTACGAGGGCAGCAGGCCGTTGACCGTTTCGAGCACGCCCCGGCCGCGTTCACCGTCGATCTGTACGTCGGAGAGCCGGGACAGGCCCTGGTCGGCGGCGGACAGCTGGCTCTCGTACCGCGCCCCGGCGCCGATCACCTCGTCGATCTCGTTCTCGACGGAGTCCCGTGCCTCCTGTTGGGCGCGGAGCAGCGCGAGCTGGGTGGCGGAGACTCCCTGGACGGCCGGTGCGCCGTGGGTGCGCATCTCGACCGCGGCGTTCTCCACCTCGCGGTAGGAGACGAGCAGGACGGTCATCGAGGCGAGTGCGGTCACCACCAGTACGGCCAGGTGCAGTTCGAGCAGCCGCCTGGTGCGGGAGCCACCCCCGCGGGTCCGCGAGGCGCGCGTCCACCGGGTCGGCCAGGGCATCACAGCCGCCTTCCGCAGGAGATGCAGTACGTGGCGCGGGGCCCGGCGAGGTGATCGCAGTCCGGGCATTTCACCGGCTTCCCGGTAAAGTGTTCGGGCAGTTCCAGCCGATGGCCGGAGGCGATGCTCAGCCGGCCCCGGCGCACGGTGCCCCGGTCCACGGCCTGGCCGACCCGGACCACGCCCCTTGAGCCGTCCAGGATCTCGACCACCTCGGCGGCCTGGTCCAGGACCCAGCCGGTGCGGAACTTGTGGGCCAGCCTGACCGCGAGGCCGAGCTGCCGCTCGGCCTCGCCCCGGTTCAGCGGGTCCAGGGCGAGGTATCCGCGGTCGAGGGCGATCCGCATCTGGGTGTCGACGTTCATCGCCTGGAGGGAGGCGCCCCCGCCGTCGGCCGCCTCCGCTCCCGCCGCGGCTCCGGGCGGCAGCCACTGGACCAGGAGGGGCGCGGTGGAGTCGCCGATGGAGACGGTGGCCAGTTGCAGCAGCACGCCCAGTGGGTCGGTGCTCGCGTCGGCGCGCAGGGTGAGGAGGTAGTCGCGGGTGCCCGGCTCCCACTGGTGGGTGGGGAAGTCGAACCGGCGCGGCTCGTCCGCCCGGTGCACCGCTTCGAGCACCTGCCGGCGGGGGGCGGTCTGGGTCAGTGTCACCTCGCGCACCGCCGGGCGCACGTTCACCGAGACGGGCAGTTCGGGGCTGCGGACCCGGCGGATCCGCTGTACGGCCTCGGTGACCGCGGGGCCGAACCGGTCCGGCGCGAGGACGGGGCTGCCGTGCAGCCGGTCGGTGACGGAGATCAGCGGCGCGGGGTCCCAGTCGCCGCCGACCGCCAGCACGTCCGCGGTGAACGTCCCGGCGCAGCGGTCCAGTTCGCTCCGCAGCGCGCTGTCGTCCGGGTCGGTGCCGTCCGTCCCGTCGTGGCTGCTGCCGTCGGTGATCAGGAGCAGGTGCCGTACCGGCAGCGGGCGCTCGGCGAACAGCTCGCGGGCTGCGGCGAGCCAGACCGCGTATCCGGCGGCCGGCCGGCCGGCGGCGGCCGGGGCGATCCGGCCCACGCTGAACGCGGCCCGGCGCTTCTCCGCCGTCCCTGCCAGCGCCCACCCGCCGCGCAGCGGATAGCAGCCGGTCGGCGCGCCGCTCGCGTCGGCGCCGCCCAGGACGGTGAAGGAGAGGCCGTCGGGCAGGGCGCGCAGGGCGGCGGCCAGCGCGGCGACCGCGGCCTCCCGGCGCTCCGCGGCGACGTCCAGCGCGAGGACGACGGCGAGTTCCACGGCGGGCGCCTCGTCGCTCGGCCCCACCGCGACCGCCTTGACCCGCACATGGGCGTCGATCCGTGCGTCGTGGTGCGGCTGCTGATCGCGCCGGAGGTCTACGGACACCTTCAGGCCGACGGGCAGCCGGCGGGCGGGCGAGGGTTCGGTAGCTCCCAAGGGACTGCCTCCAGTGGAGGTCGTTGCGGGCCGGACAGGTCTCAGAACCAGGTCTGGGGGCGGACGGCGTGCGAGAGGTCGATCAGCCGCTCGTACTCGGCCGGCGCCTGTCGCTGCCGGGCCAGCCAGCGGTAGCACTGCTCCAGCTCCAGCCGGACGGCCCGCTCCCCGGGCGCGGCCGGGGGCGGCAGGCCCGTCCGCAGCCACCTGCCGCGCGGCCGCGGCCCGCCGGCCGCCGCGAGCAGCGCGTCGAGCTTCCACTCGTGCAGCTCGGTCCGGAGCAGCCAGGCGGGTTCGTCGCCCGCGACCACCGGTGAGTGCGCATCCGGTGCCGGGGCGAGCAGGGCGAGGCAGGCGTCGATCTCCGCCTCACCGGGCAGCGGCCGCTCCCCCGTCGCGAGCCGGGCCGCCCGGATACGGAACGCGGCGATCCGCGCGACGTTGTGGTCGCGCGACTCGTCGGGCACCAGGTCGAGGACCTCGGTCGCCGCGGCCCGGTCGCCGCGTGCCAGGGCGAGCCTGGCCAGCCCCAGCGCGGCGCCGACGTGCGAGGGGTTGCGGGCGTGCACGGCCCGGAAGAGTTCGTAGGCCGAGGGCACCGCCGCGGCCGCCGGCCTGTCCTCGCCGAGCTGTTCCGCGCCGTATGCCAGCGCCAGCTTGGCCGCGTACTCGCCGGGCAGCGCCCGGTACACGGCGGAGAACTGCTCCAGGGCCTCTTCGAGCATCTGCTCCCGGTCGTCCAGCACATCGGCGCCGCGCAGCGCGACGAGCCCCCGGTGCCAGCTGAGCCGCCACTCCCGGACCGGCCCCGGGCCCGGTATGGCGGCCGCCGCCTCGACCTGTTCCCGGGCCGCCGCGAGTGCTTCGTCGCCCTCCTGGCCGAGCAGCAGCCGGGCGTTGTGCAGGCAGATCTCCACCGAGTGCTCACCGTGGGCGGGCTGGGTCAGCGGCTGTCCGGGGTCGTAGCTGCTGACCCCGAACCGGGCCGCCTGCGGGTCGCCCGGATAGGGGCGCGGGACCGGCAGCCGGCGGGCGATCTCGGTCGGGGTGGGCAGCCCGGAGTCGAGCGCGGGTGACTCGGGCGTCTCCCGGCGGCCGTACGGCGGGCGGCTCAGCCAGTGCGCGTAGTCGGGCACCGAACCCAGCCGGGCGCCCAGCAGTTCGGTGGACGGGGTGAAGTACTCGGAGGGTTCGGGCTGGTCGCGCTTGCCGCGCAGCGCCCTGATCTCGCGCAGCACACCGCGCAGTTGCCCCGCCATATCGTCGGCGGAGCCGAACCGGCGCTCCGGGTCGTGCGCGGTGGCCCGCTCCACCACCAGCCGGAACGAGCTGATGCCGAGTCCGGGCACGTCGTCGCCGACCGCCCAGCCGGCCAGTTCGGCCAGGGTGACGCCGACCGTGTGCAGGTCGTGCGCGACGGTCAGCGGTCCGCCGGTGCGCATCTCGGGGGCGGCGAACCAGGAGCTGATCACCAGGGGCAGATCGGTGGCACCGGCCTTGCGGACCCCGCCGAGGTCGATGACCTTGATGCCGTCGCGGTGGTGGATGACGTTGGACGGCTTCATGTCGCCGTACAGGAAGTCCATGCCGTGCAGATGGGCGAGGGCCTCCAGGATCTGGCAGCCGTAGGTGATGACGTGCTCGATGTCGAGGACGAAGTCGCCCTGCCGGGTCGATTCGACGACGGCCGACAGTGTCTGGTCGCCGACGTCCTCCATCACGATGTAGCCGCCGGATACCGCGCCGTCGGCGTTGCGGGTGCTGACGAAGTCGCGGATCTGGACGATGCGTTCGTGCCGGATGGCGACGAGGCTCCGGCGTTCCTCGCCGGCCTGGGCCGCGCCGCGTTCCGCGTAGCGGTTGAGGAGTCCCTTGACCGCGACGAGGTCCTCCAGGTGGGTGTCCTCCGCCAGGTAGACCCAGCCCTGGGCGCCGTGGGCTATGGGGCCCAGGATCCGGTACTGGTCCTGGAGCGGGGGCCCCTCCTTCGTCAGTTCGGGGCGGTAGGAGTACGTGGTGCCGCAGCGGGGGCAGTATCCCTCGTCCGGTGGCGGGGCCGCGGTGTACGGCGGGACGAACGCCACCCCGCAGGCCTTGGCCGAGCACGTCATCACGATGCGCACCGGCTCCTCGCCGGCGCTGAGCCGGCCGGCCGGGCTGCCCGGTTCCCGCAGCGGGAGTTCGAGGAGTCCGGCGGGGCCGTGCTCCTCAGGGGTGCCGGGCAGCGACGGCAGTCCGGGGTCCTCCTCGCCACGGCCGCAGGTGTCGCAGTGGCCGGTGGGCTGAACGGCCCCGTTGCAGGGGGCTCCGGTGAAGCGGCGGTGCGGGCACGGAATCCTCATGGGCGTCCTGCCGGACCCGGGCCGGTGGGCTGCCACGGCAGGTCCGGACGCCCGGACCGGGGCGGCTCGACGACGTCGCCGCGTAACTCGCGTAACTCATGTAACTCATGTAACTCATGTAATTCGCGTAACAGCAGTTTCCGGGCACAGGTCACCACCCGGTCCCGTGTGAGCAGCACCCCGGCTCCGCGCACCGGGCCGTCCGCACCGCCACTGCGCGCCCGGAGCCGCCAGTGCGCTCTCGGTTCCCCCAACTCCCCCATAACGTAAGAGAGTACGCGTGTAACGGCCATCCGTCCCGGACTCCCGCAGACTCCGCCCTCCGGACCGACCCGAGGGGCTACCGGAGGTTACATCTCGGCGTGGCCCGGACCTCGATGTGGTCCGGACCGTGGCGGTCGTCGGTCCACCCGGCGGCCCGGGAGCGCAAGAAGGGGGCGGGGCCGCCGACGGCCCCGCCCCCTTCAGTCGTGCCGCCGATCAGGCGCCGCAGTGGAAGCGGGCGTTCCCCCAGTCGGCGTGGTCGTTGCCGTTGCCGTCGCCGCCGTCGCCGACGACCAGCTCGACGTACTTGGCGCCGGTGACGTCCGCCGTCAGCGACCAGGCGGTGTCGGCGGCCTTGAGGACCGGCGACTTCACCTTCTCCGTGCCGTCCGCCGTCACGGAGAACCGCACGCTGCCGGCGCTCTTCTGCACGTCGTCCACGCCCACCTCGGCGGTGAACGAGGTGCATTTCCCGCCCAGGTAGTAGCGGACCTTCGCGGGTGCGTGGCTGCCGAGGCCCTTGGTGTAGACCGTGCCGCCGATGGTCAGCGGGGTGCCGTCGCCGGTTGCGGTCTCACCGTTGGAGAGGTCGCGCTCGACCGGTCCCCAGCCGTTCTCGGAGGCCGTCCAGTCCAGGTCACTGGCCCAGCTGTCCGTGGTGGGCGGCGGCGGCAGGGTCCTCACCGAGGTCTGCGCGCCGAGGGTGCGCCGGGCGCCGCCCACGGTGTAGGCGGCCTCGGAACTCAGCCGGTACGTCTGGTAGTCGGCGTCCACCGGCGGGGTGACCTGCCAGCTTCCGGTGACCTTCGCGCCGGCCGCGACCGAGTCGAAGGTGACGGCGCCCGCGGGCTCGGCCTTCCAGCCCTCGGGGACGGTCAGGTCCACCGAGACCCCGGTGACCTCGGTGGCCTCGTAGTTGGTGAAGCTCGCCTTCACGGTGTTGGCGGTGCCCGGCTCCAGAGTCTCGGCGGCCGGCTGGACGGTGAGCGTGCCGCAGGCGGCCTGCTCTCCGGCGGGGGCCTTGCCGAGGTCGGTCACGGTGAAGCCGTCGAGGACGAAGTCGGCGCCCTCGGGTGCGTCGTCGCGCTTGCGCAGCCCGGTCCAGGTGTCGCCGCAGCCCGCCGTGACGGTCTCGGTGAAGTGGCCGGTGGTGTGCTGGGCGCCGATCGCGGTGGTCCGGGTGGTCACCGAGCCGGGCTTGCCGTCCGCGGTGATCCGGTCGTAGCCGTCGACCCACTCGTAGGCGCCGGCGTGGCTGGACTGGTAGTCGTACTCGACCTTGTAGCGGTGGCCGTCGGCCATCGGCACGGTCCAGGGGGCGGTCCGGTAGACGATTCCGGCGTTCTCCTCGTGGGCCTTGAGGGACTCCTTGCCGCCGAGCACGTCATCGACGAGCTTTCCGTTCCAGCCGGCCTGGGTGTACGGGGCGTGCAGCTGGGAGATGCTGGTGCGGGGGTCGGTGGAGCCGCCCGCGTCGCCCTTGAGGAAGGGGCCCCAGCCCTGGTCGACGTCCTCGAAGTCCTCGTACACGACGGTGTTCTTCCTGGTCGCCGGGGCGTTGGCGACGACGCGTACGTCATCGGCGCGGACGGTCGCCGCGCTGCCCTTGGCGGCTTCGACGCGCAGCGTGGTGCGCCCGTTGGCGGGAGCGGTGAAGTTCACCTTGGCCCGCTGGAAGTACGTGCCGTGCCAGTCCGACGCGGCGACCTGGTCCTTGGCGGTGGAGCGGTCCACGCTCACGGACTTCCCGCCGGCCGACAGGGTGGTGCGGCGGGTCTTGCCGGGCTGGACCTCGATGAGGGCGGAGGCGGTGTAGCGCTTGCCGGGCTTCAGTCCGTCGATGCGCTGGGAGAGCGCGGCCTTGCCGGTGCCGGACAGCTCGGCGCTGTTGCGGCCCTGGCCGTCGGTGTCGCGGACGACGGTGCCGGTCTTGGACCAGGCGGTCAGCCCGTTGCCGTTGAAGCCGGGGTCGTCGACCGGGGTGCCCTGGCCCCACTTGGCGTCGGCGGCCTTCGGCGCCTTGTCCGGGTAGAGCACGTACGGCTGTCCGGCCTCGGCCTTCAGCGTGATCTTCCCGTCCACGGGCCGGACCGTGCCGGTCTTGACCCGGCCGTTGTCGGTGAGCTCGTAGACGGTGTACGTGCCCTTGGAGGGCACCGCCCAGCTGCTCGTACCGCCGGACTCGCTGTAGTGGTAGAGCTTCTTGCCGCCGTCCCACGGGAGCAGGTAGTCGGTGCCGCTGAGCACCTTGCGGCCGTGGTCGTAGAAGGTCCGCTTCCCGTCCTCGACGGTGCCGCTGACCCCGCCGGTGAAGGCGATGTCGTTGCCGTCCCAGCGGGTGATCTTCTGCTGCTGGAGGTATTTGGCGGGCAGGTTGCGCTGCCAGATGTTGTCGTAGAAGGCGTTCCAGTCGGTTTCGCCGGTCCAGCCCTCGAACTCGTCGATGGCGCTCTGGCCGAGGACCGGGTCGTTGTTCCAGACGTCCTTCTCGTCGTTGCGGATGAACCGGATGATCTGCGAGTTGAGGCCCTTGTTGGTGGCGCCGCCGTAGTCGAGGTCATTGGCCCAGTGCGACCAGAGCGAGCCGCGCTCGAATTTGTCGGCCCATTCGCTGGAGACGTTCCAGCCCTGCTTCTGGATGGACTGGAGGGTCTTGTCGGCGATCCAGCCGTGCGTGTAGTAGACGTCGATGTACAGCATGCTGAGGTTGCTGTCGGTCTCGTTCCGCAGCTGCTGGAAGCGCTTGGCCAGGTCACCGCTGTTGATGTCGCGGCGCTGGTCGATGTAGTAGCTCTGGTTCAGCCAGTTCCAGCCGGGGCTGGACTTGTCGACGAGCTTCTCGTCGAAGGCCTTCGCCTCCGGGTAGGCCTCGGTGGCGTTGACGTGGACGCCGAAGGTGGCGCCCCACTTCTTGCCGTCCTTCAGCAGCTCGTTGAGGTCTTTCAGGCCGCCGGCGCGCTTGTTGTAGTTGCCGCCGTAGTCGGGGTGGGCGGAGTCGTGGCCCTCGGAGGCGTACCCCTTGAGCAGCGCGAGCTGCCCGAGTCCGTCGGTGGCCAGCGAGATCCGCTTGACGTCGTCGAGGGTGCGCAGGAAGGGGTGGGTGGCCTGGCTGGCGAAGTTGAACGGGATGTGGGTGATGACCCGGTCCGCGGTGTCCTTGCTGCCCGGCGCGACCACGCCGATGGAGCGGAAGGCGACCGCGCCGTCCTGCCAGTCGACGGTCTTGTCGCCGTTGGCGTCGGGCGTGACGACGACCTTCGCCCAGGGCAGGTTGTCGCCGCTCTCGGGCTTGGGGGCGCCGTCGCCGCGGTAGGTCCACTGGCCGGACCAGACGCCGACCCGGGTGGAGCCGTCGTCGGTCTTGCGGGCCTGGTGCCAGAAGCGGGCGTCGTCGCCGCCGGTAGCGCCGGCGGGCTTGTCGTACGAGGAGTTGGACTCGACGGCGGCGGCCAGCGATCCGGTGTTGACGATCGCGTAGGTGGCGCCGACCGGTGCGGCGTCGGCCTTGGTGGCGTCGGTGACCTTCGCGAAGACGTCCGCGGTCTTCGTCGAGTCGGGGTCCAGCCGGGTGAAGGCGGTCGCGGCTCCGGTGTCCGTGCCGGCGACGGAGACCAGGTCGTGGCCGGGGATGTCGATCGTGCCGACCCGGAACGCCGCGGTGTCGCGGACGGCGGTCACCTTGAAGGTGGTGGCGCGTCCGGAGACCGAGAGCGAGGCGTCGATCTCGACGCCGGGCAGACCGGCGAAGGCCAGCGTGTAGCGGGCGGCCGACTTGGTGATCCTGGGGGCGCCCTTGAGCTTCACGTCGTGCGCGGTGCCGTTGAGGGTGACGGCGGTGACCGGCCGGGTACTGCCGGACAGCTGGTTCCCGGAGGCCCGGTCGGTGTACGTCAGGACGCGTGGGAAGTCGTCCGCGACGGCGACGGCGAGCTGCGCGGATCCGATGACGGCGCCTGCCGGGACGGCCGATTCGGCCGCGGCTGGCGCGGGGGCGGCGGCTGAGGCGGGGAGGGCGGTCCCCACCAGAGCCAGGACGGCGGCTGAGGCGGCGGCAGCAGCGCCCGCCGTAGTGAATCTTGGCGACATGTGCTCTGAGTAGTCGCCGTGTCCGGACACCGTCAACGACCTACGGCTCCGAGGGCCTCTCCAGTCCAACAACCGCTCTGCGTAAGTCCAAGTAAGTCCATGTGGGGAGCGCGGGAATCGGTACCGAATGCGTGTTCAGATGTTGATCACGGTGGCCGGATGCGGGTTGGACGGATACGCCAAGTAGCGGCTCGGGTCGTCGAGTTGTGAAGACCTTCGGTTTTTGAGAGCGCTCTCAGTCACAAGTCTTGACGGTCGGCGCAGCCCTCGCGAGAGTGGTGCGCACCGCGGACGCGCTGGTTCCACCTCCCCGCCCCTCCCGTACCGTCCCGCCGTCCGCGACCCTCCTGTCCCCCACCGTTCCCCACCCCCCACATCCCCACCCCCACGCCTCAGGAGTCCCCTCGTGATTTCGCGCAGACTGTTCCTGACGGGCGGCGTCGCCGCCTCCGCGACCGCACTCACCTACCCCGTCTGGGGAAGCGCGCTGAGCCCCCGTGCGTCGGCGGCCGCGGCGACCTGCGAACTGGCCCTGGAGAACAAGTCCCTGCCCGGCCGGGTCAACGCGTACGTCACCGGCCATGAGCAGGGCACCGACCGCTGGGTGCTGCTGCGGGCCGACGGCAGCGTCTACCACCCCGACTCCCCCGCGGCCCCGCAGACCCCGCTGCCGGTCGACTGCGCCATCCCGCTGAACGCGGCGGGCGGCGCGCCGGTGGTGGTGACCCTTCCCCAGATGTACGGGGCCCGGGTCTACTTCGTGCGCGACGACACCCTGGACTTCTACCTCAACCCGGGCCCCGCCCTGGTCGAGCCGGCCTTCGCCACGTCCACGGACTCGAACTACGGGCGCACCTGGTCGTTCTGCGAGTTCACCTTCAATCCGCAGCAGCTGTACGCGAACATCAGCTACGTCGACCTGGTGACCGCCCTGCCGATCGGCCTGACCCTGGAGGGCGACACCAACCACAGCGTGGCCCCGCTCCCGGACGGCGCCGTCCAGAGGATCGCCGACGGCCTCACCGCCCAGGCCGCCGCCGACGGGCAGCCCTGGGACCAGCTGGTGACGCGCGGGGCGGACGGCGGCGTGCTGCGGGTCATCTCGCCGCAGAACCTGATGGCACCGTTCTTCGACCGTCCGGACGAGATGCCGTTCCGGGACCTGTTCACCGCGCAGATCGACGAGGTCTGGGAGAAGTACCGCTCGACCGACCTGCGGATCGACCTCCAGGGCGGGCGCGGCGTCTTCACCGGGCGGGTCAGCGGCGACACCCTGACCTTCAACGGCGGGCACACCTTCACCAAGCCCGTCTCCAAGGACATCTTCACCTGCAACCACGGGCCGTTCACCAACAACCCGGCGGACTCCGACGACAAGAAGGGCCTGCTGGCCCGGCTGGCGGCCGGCTTCAACCGCTCGATCATGCTCAGCCACCCCGACCAGCCGAACGGCACCTCGGTGGCGGACTACTACCAGGGCGCGGTGACCAACCACTGGTCGCGGATCGTCCACGCCAACAGCCCGATCGGCTACGCCTTCCCGTACGACGACGTACGCCCCGACGGTGAGCCGGACGTCTCGGGCGCCGCGAACGACGGCAACCCGCGGCGCTTCACGGTGAGCGTCGGTTCCTGACCTCCCCCCACGGAGACCGGCAGGGCCCCCGTCCGGGCGGGACGGGGGCCCTGCCATGTACGGGCACGTGCGGACACGGGCTGGCGCTGTCCGTGGTGCAGCCGGACAGGAGGGCGGCGCATCCGGCGCAGACCAGTGCCGCCCAACGGGTGATGGGATTCATCACGCCATTCTCACCGGCTCACGAACGGCCGTCTCGCAAACAGGCGTTCACATCAAGCACTTACGACAACGGGCAACAAATGGGAATTGCTCCATTGGTCGAACCGGTGACGGCGCACACTCACCGGCCGCGAATTCCGCTCCATTCCCCTGCGCGGCCGACTCTCTTACCTGGGACGACAGCCAATTCCCGGCAGCCCTTCAACTCCCGTACGCAGCAGGGCCCTTGACGCCATATTCCGGTCCGCGACACGGTGCCTGTCATGCGACAGAAGAGAATGGTTCAGCTCATAGCCGCCGCGGCCACCGCCGGGATACTCCTTTCCGTTCCGGCGACCGCCCAGGCGGCACCCACCCCCCACGGTCTGCGTTCCTTCCAGGCGGCCCACGGCCTCCGGCCCACCGGCTCGGTCGACGCGGCGACCGCCAGGTCACTGCAGGCGGCTCCGGACAGCGAACTGCGGACGGTCTTCACGGTCGCCGCCGACCTCGGCCCGGTCGAGCTCGCCAACGCCCGGACCGTCATCGGCGTCGGCAAGGGCGCGCAGATCCCCGACCAGGGGCAGGTCATCGCCCTGATGACGGCCATGCAGGAATCCAAGTTCGTCAACTACCTGACCCCGGTCGACCACGACTCGCTCGGCATCTTCCAGCAGCGGCCGAGCACCGGCTGGGGCACCC
This sequence comes from Streptomyces sp. NPDC048671, assembly GCF_055587045.1. Taxonomy (NCBI): domain Bacteria; kingdom Bacillati; phylum Actinomycetota; class Actinomycetes; order Kitasatosporales; family Streptomycetaceae; genus Streptomyces; species Streptomyces sp. NPDC048671. Next base: position 220,868 of record NZ_JBVJHB010000014.1, read on the forward strand.
CGGAACAGATCACGGACGTCCCCACGTCGTCCAAGTCGTTCTACGGGGTGGCCCCGTTCGGCAGCAACCCCGGCCTGATCCAGATCGCCGACTGGCAGAACAGGCCGCCGGGCGAGGTGTGCCAGGCGGTGCAGGTGTCGGCCTTCCCCGACGCCTACGCGCAGTGGGAGCAGTTCGCCCGCGACCTGCTGGCCCAGGAGGGCCCCACCGTCGACCCGATCTACTGAGACAGCCGTCACCCGCAGTCGCTACCCCCACACACAGGCGCCCCCGCCCTTGGGCGGGGGCGCCGTCGTGCGCGGGGCCGGAGTGTCAGCAGCCGCCGCAGTTGTAGTACGTCACGTCCCAGTGGTTGCCCTCGTCCGCGTAGACGTTGCCGGAGCCGGACTGGTACTGGGGTGCACCGTCACCGCGCAGGCCGATGTAGCTGAACACGCCGTGGATGTAGTTGGTGAGACAGGTGGTCTTGCCGAAGTCGAGCTTGTAGCCGTTCCAGTGCGAGTACGTGCCACTGGCGTGCCCGGTCTCGGTGCCGCCGGTGATGTTGAGCGCGCAGCCCGTGGCGCTCTTGAGGGTCTGGGCGCCCTGGGCGGTCGGCAGGTTGACCTGGTCGAAGGAGGTGCAGGTGGCGACATTGCGGTTGGAGCAGCCGCCGGAGGACGACCAGGTGACGCCGGACGAACTGAATCTGGCGGTCGCCTGGCTGTGGGTGAGCTTGCTGACGGCGAAGGCGTCCGTCGCACCGGAGACGACACCGACTCCGGGGGCGAAGAGGACTCCGAGGACGAGGGCGAGAGCGGTCAGGACGGGGCGCAGCGTCATACGGGACACCATGGGGACTCCTCCTGTGCATGACAATGTGGGGGCAGGGAGATAGTGCCCGAGCTCTACGCGCGTCCGCCAGAGGGCGTGGGGTGACGGTCGCGTGAATGCATGGCGGCGCGGGTAACGGTCCGGACCTTGATGTTGAACTTTGAACTAGATAGGTCTACAGTGAATCTCGTTGAAGGTTAAACAACTACTTCGAGCCCCGCTCGATCACGTCCCCGAGGAGGAGCCATGGCTCTGTTCAACCGCAAGAACAACGACGCCCAGACCGCCACCACCACCGCGACCGTCGACCCGGCCCTGGCCGCCCTCACCGGCGACTACACGATCGACCCGTCCCACAGCAGCATCGGCTTCACCGTGCGCCACGCGATGGTCACCAACGTGCGCGGCTCCTTCGGTGAGCACGAGGGCAGCCTGAAGCTGGACGGCGCCAACCCGGCCGGCTCCGCCGTGTCGATCGACGTCAAGATCGCCAGCGTGGACACCGGTATCGCGGACCGCGACGGCCACCTGGTCAGCGGCGACTTCTTCGACGCCGAGAAGTTCCCCCTCATGACGTTCCGCTCGACCTCCGCCGAGCAGCTCGGCGGCGACAAGTACCGCGTCACCGGCGACCTCACCATCAAGGACGTCACCCGCCCGCTCGCCATCGACCTGGAGTTCAACGGCTCCGCGACCGATGTGTACGGCAACGAGCGCGTCGGCTTCGAGGGCGGCACGGACATCCTGCGCTCCGACTGGGGCCTGACCTGGAACGCGGCACTGGAGACCGGTGGCGTGATGGTCAGCGACAAGGTGAAGCTGAACTTCGACATCTCCGCGATCAAGGCCGCCGCACCGCAGGCCTGACGCCGAGGGAACACCCGGCCCGAGCGCGCCCGCCTTCCGCCCCCTCATGGGGAGGACGGCGGGCGCTCGGCGTCGTGGGGTCCGTCGGCCCCACCCCTCCGACCCACCCACTCTGTTGCGCACCTACCCCTGAATGTAGTACTTCTTATACATGAGCGAGCAGGTTCACAACAGGTTGGCGATGGTGCGCGCGGAACGCAAGGTGTCGCGGCAGGCGCTGGCCGAAGCGGTCGGCGCCCACTACCAGACCATCGGATACATCGAGCGCGGGCAGTACAACCCGAGCCTCGATCTTGCGCTGCGCGTCGCCGAGTTCTTCGATCTGCCGGTGGAGGCCCTGTTCTCCCTCCGGCCGTTCCGCCCGCTCACGGACGAGGTCTACGGGAGGAAGCAATGACCACCACCGGCGCAACCCGGCACACCCGCTACGACCGGCGCATGTTCGCCGTGATGAACAACCCCCGGGCGGACGCGCTGCACGCGACGGCCGCACGCCGACGCACGGCCGTCGGCGCCCATGTGGTGCTCACGGCGGCGGGCGTGGCCGCGGGCATCGGCTCGTACGCGAACGACCGGCCCTGGCTCGCCGTCGCCGTGCTCGTCCTGCTCCTCCCCTGGTGCCTGGCAACCGGCGTGCTCAACGGCGCCACCCGGGGGCTGCTCGAACTGCGCACGCACGTCCTGGACGAACGCCAGCTCGCGGAGCGGGACAGGGTACGGGCGCGGGCGCACCGCGTGACCACGTATCTGCTGGCGTGCGCGGTCCTCGGTGTCGCCGCGGCCGACTGGGGCGGTCAGGTACGGGCCGGGACCCTGCTCGTCCCCGTCCTGGCCGCGGTCTTCGTCACGCACTGGCTGATGCCGCTGTGGGTGGCCGGCCTCACGGCGCGGGACGAGCCGGCGGGCGACGCGGAGCAGGGGCCAGGTTCGCTGATGTAGCCGGCCGTCAGAGCCGCTCGTGGTTGGCCCAGACGGCCTTGTACGGGCGCCGGGCCTGCCGGCGCCGGATGAGTTCCCCGGCTCCGGGGGCCACGAACGAGGCGTTGAGCGCGTCGAGGCCGGCCGGCCGGCCGCACGCGACGAGCTGCGGATGGCCGGCCTGGAGGGCGGGACGCCGCCGCACTGAAAGGGTGTACCGGCAGCGGGAGCGGGCCGGAGATCATGGACGCGGCGGTGTCCGCGGCCAGGACGCGGCAGGACCCGGCGACACACCGGGGTGCGAGCCCTGTCGGGTGACGTCGCCGGGTCCGGTGCTCGCGTCCCGCTACGGCAGGGGCCGCGGCTTCAGCACTCGCGAAGGCCGGGCGCCGGGTCCTGGCCGGTCCTCACGGAGACGGCGGGGACGTTGCCCCACTGGCCGTTGTCGAGCTGGGTCCAGTACCAGATGTCGTTCTGGCCCTCGTGGGGGTCGCCGTGGCCCCAGCAGGCGAACCAGTTGAACCCGGTGGTGAGCGTGCCGCGGGTCGCCGAACGGTAGGAGCGGTCCGCGTATCCCTTCGCGCCGACGGCGTTGCCGCAGTACAGCCGGCCGTCGGAGCGGACACCGCACTCGGCGGCATGGGCGGTCGTGGCGGGCACGGAGAGTGCCAGCAGGGCGGTGGCGGCGAGGGTGCCCACCGCGGTGGTCAGGCGTCGAGTATTCATGATCGACTCAACGGCTGAGCCGGAGCGGTGGTAACGGCCACCGCCCCTGGCCTCGGGCGTAGGGGCGCGCGGACCACCCCTCCGGGTCAGCCCATGGTCTTGGCGCCGTCCAGCGACTCGCGGATGATGTCGGCGTGCCCGGCGTGCTGAGCGGTCTCCGCGACGACGTGCACCAGTACCCGGCGGGCCGACCACCGCGCGTCGGCCTCGTTCCAGGGAGCCTTGGGCAGCGCATGGGTGACACCCAGGTCGGGCAGGGTGGCGAGCAGTTCGTCGGTCCGGCGGGCCACCTCGGCGTAGTCGGCCAGCACACCCGCCAGCGTCTCTCCGGGCAGCATCCGGAATCCATCGGTCCGCCGGGCGAAGTCGGCCTCGGTCATGGCGGTGAAGTCCGGCATCGCCACGGGCCCGTGCACGATGAAGTCCGCCCAGCTCCGTTCGACCTCGGTGACGTGCTTGACGAGACCGCCCAGGCACAGCTCGCTCGCGGTGGTCCGCAGCCCGGCCTGCTCGTCGGTGAGGTCATGGGTGGTGAAGCGCAGGAAGTGACGCTGCTTGGTCAGCGCCTCCAGCAGGTCGGCGCGCTCGCCGGTGAGGGCCGGGGCGGCGGCCGCCTCACGGGTGTCCGCGTTATTGACGTTCACGTTCATGATCTCTGCCTTCGGTCGTTCCTGTTCCGCCGGTCGAGGACCACATTAGAAGCCATATAGGTCAGATCCTGGCCTCAATGGCCTCAGCGGCTCAACGACCTCAATGACGGTTGGATGCCGGCGTGCCGGCCGCCATGGCGGCCGGCACGCCGGCATCCTCGCCCCGCGCCCGTGGACCGCCGTCAGCGGCGGCGGACCTTCAGCGCGTTGTCGGTACGGGTGGTGGGGTTCCCGTCCGGGTCGTTCTGCACGCGCTCGTGCTCCTCGCTGAGCAGCACCTCCCACTCCCCCGCCGGGAGTTCGAGGGAGGCGAGCACCTCGTCGGTGGTGGGGAGTTCCATGTCCGCGTGGTCGTGCTCCCACGCCGGGAAGCCCGCGTGCCCGACGACCAGGAGCACTCCGCCGGGCGCGACCGCCGAGGCGGCCCGCCGCAGGATCTCCTCGCGCGGCAGGTCGCCCATCGAGTGCAGGAACGAGGCGGAGACAAGGTCGTACTCCCCCTCGGGGAAGGAGACGCCGAGGTCGTGGAACTGCCAGTCGATCCGGTCGGCGACCCCGGCATCGGCGGCGTGTTCGGCGGCCCGGCCGAGAGCGACGCGCGAGATGTCCGTGGCGGTGACCTGCCAGCCCCAACGAGCGAGCCAGACCGCGTCCGCCCCCTCGCCGCACCCGAGGTCGAGGGCGCGCCCCGGTGTCAGACCCTCCACTTCACGGACGAGCGCGGTGTTGGGGTTCCCGCTCCAGATCCGGCTGCTCTCGCGGTAGCGCTCGTCCCAGAGTTCCGCGTCGGACGGCGTGCTGTCGGTTGTCATCGTGTCTCCTGCAGTCCGTGACGGCGGCTTCCGAGCGTCTTCTCGCAGACCTGGCGCTCGGCCTCCGCCGAGAAGGGCGCGCGGCGGGCCTCGACCGCGCGGCGGGTGTCTTCGCCCATCAGGTCGGCGTTGATGGCGGAGGCCGCCTTCAGCCCTGCCGCGGCGGCGCCGATGACCTGTTCCATCAGGTTGGCGACGTTACCGGCGACCCAGACACCGGGCACCTCGGTCGCACCGGACGGATCGGACGCGATGTACGTACCGACGGTGTTGCCGCCCGCCTCCAGCGCGGTGGCGTGCAGTCCGAGGCCGTCCAGGACCCCGGACCGCGCGGTGAACCGCGGCTGCACCACCACGGCCTCGCGCGGCACGACCCGCCCGCCGGCCAGCCGCACCCCGGTCAGGCGGTCCCCGCTCACCTCAAGCCCGGTCACCTCCCCGTCCACCACGGCGATGCCGCGCGCGGCGAGCTGCTCGTACTCCTCGTCGCCCGGCTCGGGCGCGTTGTGCAGGAAGAGGGTGACGTCGTCGCTCCACTGCCGCCAGAGCAGCGCCTGGTGCACGGCCATCGGGCTCCGGGCCACGATGCCGACCGGCATGTCCCGCACCTCCCACCCATGGCAGTACGGGCAGTGCAGCACGTCCCGCCCCCACCGCTCGGCCAGGCCGGGGATCGGCGGCAGTTCGTCGACGAGCCCGGTGGTGACGAGGAGACGGCGCGCGGTGACGGCGGTCCCGTCCGCCCGTACGACCCGGAACCCGGCCCCGCCCGGCAGCCTCTCGGCGGTCACGGCCTCACCCTCGACGATCTCGGCCCCGTACCCGGAAGCCTCTTCCCGGCCGGTGGCCAGCAGCTCGGTGGGCGGGACACCCTCGCGCCCCAGGTAGTTGTGCGCGTGGGACGCGGGTGCGTTGCGCGGGCTGCCCGCGTCGATCACCAGCACCGAACGCCGGGCCCTGGACAGCACCAGGGCCCCGCTCAGCCCGGCGGGCCCGCCACCGATCACCACTACGTCGTACGTCTGCGTCGTCATGTCGCTCATGCGAAACACCTCCATCTACGGAGATGGTGGACGCCCCCGCCGCCCACGGCAAACATCCTTGCCGAAGCGGCAAACTCGTGTCGGCCGGGCTGGGCGGCCTCACGCCCGCCGGCGTCCTGCGCGCCCACGGCATCCCGGCCACCGTCTGTGAGGCGGAGGTCTCACCGAGGCGTGAGCCAAGGAGGCCGCCGACGCAGGGGGCCGCGAACGCGAGACCGTACCGCCAGGGTGTGGACACCTGCGCTCCGGGCGGCCCCGCCGCTCCGACGCCGGGACCTGGACACCGCCGTGGACACCAGCAGGGGCATAGTGGCCGGGACCATCGTGTGGCCGGGTCGCCGGCCCGCGGCGAGCGCTGATCCGGAGGACTCATGACAGCGTCCGACGCACCGCCCATCGTCTTCGTGCACGGGACCCGGTTCAGCGCGGGGCAGTGGAGCACGCAGCTGGCATCGCTCGGGGTGGAGTTCCGGGCCGCCGCTGTCGATCTGCCGGGCCACGGCGCCCGCTCCGCCGAGCCGTGGAGTCTGGACGCGGCGACGGAGATCATCGGCTCCGCGGTGGACTCGCTCGGCCACGGGCCGGCCCTGGTCGTCGGGCACTCGCTCGGCGGGTACGCCTCGCTGGAGTTCGCACGGCGCCGCCCGAAGCTGCTGCGGGGGCTGGTCCTCGCGGGGGCCAGCGCCTCGACCCGGGGTGCGTGGGCCTTGCCGTACCGCTGGGCCGCCGGGCTCGTGCCCCGTCTGCCGGCGGACAGACTGACCCGGTGGAACGACCGGCTGCTGCGCCAGCTCTACCCGCCCGAGGTGGTGGCGGCGACCATCGGCTCCGGCTACGCCTTCCACACCCTGCCGGCGGCCTGGGGCGACGTACTGGGCCGCTTCGACGCGGGCGCGATGCGTCATGTGGATGCCCCGGTACTCATCCTGAACGGCGAGAAGGACACCGTATTCCGGTCCGGCGAGAGGGAGTTCGCCCGTGCGCACCCGGACGCCCGCGTCGAACTGATCCCGCGGGCGAGGCACCTCGCCAACTTCGATGATCCGGACGCCTTCACCGATGCCGTCCGCCGCTTCGCCCGGCAGCTTCCCGCCCGCAGCTGAGCACGCCGGGGCCGGGAGCCCCGAGGGCAGCCGCTATCCCTTGGCCACCGGACGGTAGGTGCACACCTGAACGCCCGCACCGCTGGTGACGGCCGAGACCAGTTCGAGCGTGCGCAGTCCGCCGTCCGCGGGGAAGATCGACTTTCCGCCGCCCAGCAGCACCGGCATGATCACGAGCCGGAGCTCGTCGACCAGGCCCTCGCTCAGCAGGCCGCGCACGAGCGTGGGGCTTCCCATGACCAGCAGGTCACCGTCGCCCTTCTCCCGCAGTTCCTGGACGCGGGCGGTGAACTTCTCGCCGGGAATGCGCTCGGTGTTGTTCCACGTCAGGTCACCGTCGCCCAGGGTGCCGGTGACGACGTACTTCGGGAGGGCGTTCATCCGGTCGGCGAACGGGTCGCCCGCGCGCTCGGGCCATGCCGCGGCCATCGTCTGCCAGGTGCGGCGGCCGAACAGCAGGGCCCCGGCCGCGCCCACCGATTCGCTGAAGGAGGCACCCACCACTTCCGCGTCGAAGAACGGGTGCGACCAGCCGCCGTGCGCGAAGCCGCCGTCCCTGTCCTCCTCGGCGCCGCCCGGCGCCTGCACGACGCCGTCCAGGCTGATGAACTCGCTGATGACAACGCGCATAGCGCTCACTCCTCGGCACATCGGGTCAGGTGTACGGCAACAGAGACTGCCACGGCGTCCGGAACTCATCGCTGTTCTCCGGTCCGGCGGCGACCCGCGCGTCGGCCGCGTTCGATGAGCGGTGCCACCCGTTCACGTTGCGCCACAAGCCGGGGACGGCTGCCGTCCCCGCCGTTTCGCGCCTCAGCCGGCGGACGCGGCGGCGCGTCCGTACACCGCGGACTCCCCCAGCTCCTCCTCGATCCGGATCAGTTGGTTGTACTTGGCCGTGCGGTCCGACCGGGACAAGGACCCGGTCTTGATCTGCCCGCACCCCGTGGCGACGGCCAGATCCGCGATGGTCGTGTCCTCCGTCTCGCCGGAGCGGTGGGACATGACCACCGCCCATCCGGCCCGCCGCGCGGCGTCCACCGTCCCGAGCGCCTCGGTCAGCGTCCCGATCTGGTTGACCTTGACCAGGACCGCGTTCCCCACCCCCGTACGGATGCCTTCCCGCACCAGCGCCTCGTTGGTGCAGAACACGTCGTCCCCGGTCAGCTGGCACCTGCTCCCGACCCGCGCCGTCAGCTCGCGCCAGCCGTCGAGGTCGTCCTCGGCCATCGGGTCCTCCACCGAGACGATCGGGTACGTGTCGATCAGCTCGGCGAGGTAGTCGACCTGTTCGGCGGACGTACGCCGGACGCCCTCTCCCGTGTACGCGTACACACCGTCCCGGTAGAACTCCGACGACGCCGGGTCCATGACGAGGCCGATGTCCGCGCCGGGCCGGTACCCGGCCCGCTCGACGGCGGCCATGACGAAGTCGAGCGCCTCCTCGGCCGTGCGCAGCGCGGGCGCGAAACCGCCCTCGTCGCCGACGCCGGTGGAGTGACCCGCGGCCAGCAGGTCGCGGCGGAGGGTGTGGAAGACCTCGGAGCCCATCCGGACGGCCTCCGCGAAGGATTCCGCGCCCACCGGCGAGATCATGAACTCCTGGAAGTCCAGCGGGTTGTCGGCGTGGGCGCCGCCGTTGACGATGTTCATCATCGGCACCGGGAGCACACCGGCGCCGGCCCCGCCGAGGTAGCGGTACAGCGGCTGCCGGTGCGAGACGGCGGCGGCCTTCGCGGTGGCGAGGGAGACCCCGAGCAGGGCGTTGGCGCCGAGCCGCGCCTTGGTGGGCGTGCCGTCGAGCGCGACGAGCGCGGCGTCGAGGCCGGCCTGGTCGTCGGCGTCCCGTCCGGTGACGGCGTCCGCGATCTCGCCCCTCACATGGGCCACGGCCCGGTCGACGCCCTTGCCGTGCCAACGGCGAGGGTCGCCGTCGCGCAGCTCCACCGCCTCGCGGGCGCCGGTGGAGGCGCCGGAGGGGACGGCGGCGCGGCCCAGGGATCCGTCGGCGAGGACGACGTCGACCTCGACGGTGGGGTTGCCGCGGCTGTCGAGGACGGCGCGGGCGGTGACGGCGCGGACTGCGGTCGAATCAACTGTGTGTGCGGGCATGGGAGTTCCTTCCCGTTGTCGCCTGCCGGGCCCTGGCTGCGACGACGCTGGCGCTCGGCCCGACATGACGAAACTGTACAGCATTGCTGTTCAGTCATGCTGTTCAGTTCCGCTGTTCAGTTATGCCGCGCGACGGCGTTTCCGGGTTAAAGTGCCCTGTGCCCACCCCGGAAGCCGCCACCGTCGCCGCCGAACTGCGTACCGCCATGGGCAAGCTCAGCCGGCGCGTGAAGAGCGAGGACCTGATCCCGGTCGGGCAGGTCGCCGTGCTCGGTGTTCTGGACCGCGACGGCGCCATGACCACCAGCGATCTCGCGACCGATCAGCGCGTGCGCCCGCAGTCGATGGCCCGCGCGGTCGGCCTCCTCCTTGAGCAGGGCCTCGTCACCCGCAGGGCCCATCCCACGGACGGGCGCAAGTCCCTGCTTGAGCTGTCGGACTCCGGCCGGGCCGCGCTGGAAGCGGAGCGCGGCCGCAGGGCCGGCTGGCTGGCTCTGGCCATCGAAGCGGAACTGACCGAGAAGGAGCGGGAGTTGCTCGCGCACAGCGCGGCCCTGATGGAGCGGCTGGCCGCGCGCGAGGGCCTCTTCCGAAGTCCCGCCTGACCCGCGGCGGGCGGCAGGAAGCCGGGGGCGGGGCGGGCGTTCACCACACGCCTCAGAACCCGCCGCCCCCGAAGTCACCGCCGCCGCCGAAGCCGCCACCGTCACCGAAACCGCCGCCGCCGCCGTCGCCGAAGCCGCCGCCTCCGAAGCCCGAGGAGTCGAAGTCGGAGCCGGAGAAGTCGCCACCGCCGAAGTCGCCGCCCGCGCCGAAGTCACCGCCCCCGTACTCCGCCGCGTACGCCGGGGTGGAGAGCATCGAGCCGAGCATGGTGCCGACCAGCAGGCCGGGGAGCAGGCCGCCGCCGAAGTAGCCGCCCGCCCAGGGGCCGTAGGCCGGGCCCGCCTCCCAGTAGGGGCGGCGGCTGCCGTCGCCCATGTCGACGGTGCGGCTCATCGGGTCCTCGCCGTCGCGCAGCCGGATCTCGTCGGCGCCGCAGACCGGGACCTCGCGTGCCGTACCGCCCGACGGGGTCCAGCGGACATCGGCCACCGACGGGCCGTGGCGCGGGTCGAAGAAGCAGGGCGGGCGGCGCGCGGGCAGTTCGCCGCCGGTGCGCCGGGCCTCCAGGACGGCGAGCGAGAAGCGCCCGTCCTCCAGTGCCTGGGTCACCCCGCGCACGTCGGAGGGGTGCCGGGCGTGCTCCATACGCGATTTCGCGCTCTCGTAGGAGTCGAGGGCGCGTTCGTAGTCCGCGCGCATCGAGTCGTCGGCGCCCGCCTCCGCCGGATGGAAGTCGAGCCGGTCCAGTGTCTCCCCGTACTCCGTGATGTCCTCGTCCACGACGACCCGGAGCTTGTCGAGCGCGGCCTGCTCCTCGGCCTCCTTGCGCCCGCGGTTGCGGCGCACGATCGCGTAGGCCCCCGCACCGCCGACGACCGCCACCGCACCGATCGCGATCAGCCCGGCGGTGGACGAGCCCTGGCCGGACGAGGAGCCGCCCCAGGAGGCGGGGGCGTGGCCGCGGGCCTGTTCGACGGCACGGTCGACGAAGGCGTTCAGCTGGGTCGCGGCGCCGGGGCCCGCGCCCGGGACCTTCACGGCGGCGGTGAGATTCCGGACCGCCTGCCCGGACATCACCTGTGGGTCGGCGCCCGCGTTGAAGCCGTTGCCGAGGCGTATCGCGTAGACGCCGGTGATCCCGGTGTCGGTGCGCAGCGTTCTGAGCACGCTCTGCGCGGGGAAGGCGGAATTCTGCGGCAGCACGGCCACGAACACCGGCTTGTCGGCGTCCTTGATCTTCTTCGTGAGGGCGGCGGCCTGGCTCCGGGAGAGCTGCCCGGCCGCGGCCGGGTCGACGTACACCGGGCTCTTGCGCAGCGCCTGCGCCACGTCATTGACGGTGGAGGCGCTCGTCGCCGCAGGCGCGGCGGGCGCCAGGACCAGGGCGGCCGCCGACAGGATCAGCAGCAGCCCTGCCAGCAGCGCCGGGAGCAGGAGAGCCTGGAACGGTCTGTTCCGCATAATTCGAACGTAACCCACCCGGCCCACACGTGCGTCTCGGGACCGGGACCGGGACCAGCCAGGACCGGGGCCGGGACCTCGGGCTTGTCATGTCACGGGGCGCGAGCCGCACCCGCGGAAGTCCGGGGGCGGGCGGAGCCTGTGCGCCACCCGCCCCCGAGCCTCAGGCGGCCCGGTAGGCCGCCCTCAGCTTGGCCACCGCGCCGGTCAGGTCACCGGTCAGCAGCAGGTGGTCGGCATCCGCGAACGGCTTGGACACCGCTTCGCCGAGCTTGCCGCCGGTCTTCTGCTGGACCAGCAGCCGGGCCTGGCCGACGATGGTGCGGCCCACCTCCGTCCGGCCGAGGCCGGTCCGCTCGGCGACCTGGGCCGCCAGGGCGAGCGCGGTGAGCGTCAGCTCGCCGCCCGCCGGGGGCTTCCTCAGCGTGGTCAGGCCCCAGCCGTAGGGGAACTGCGGGTCGTACGCCGCGTCCCCGACGTTGATCGGCAGCTGCGACTCCGACTTCGGCCAGGTCACCGGCAGTTGTCCGGTGAAGGCCCGCTTTCCGTAGAGCACGTCGGCCACGCCGTCGCCCTCGGTGCCCGGCAGCCAGGAGGCCACCAGCGCGTCGATGCCGTCGAGCCGGTCACCGATGAGCTGCGGGCGGCCCGAGACGATCAGCACGGCGCACTTCATCGCGGCGCAGACCTTGTCGACCGCCGCCTTGTCGGCGGCGGACAGCTCCAGGTCGTGGCCGTTGCCGACGTCACCGACGCCCTCCGCGTACGGGGTCTCCCCGACGACCACGACGCCGACGTCGTAGCCGTCCGTGGCGGCCGAGGCGTCCTTGGAGTACGTGACCGAGGCGGCGTCCTTCTTCATGGCCGACAGGATCGTGGTGCCCGGAGTGATGTCGCCGGACGAGCCCTGCCAGCTGACGGTCCAGCCGCCGGCCTGGTTGCCGATGTCATCGGCATTGGACCCGGCGACGTACACCTTCTGCGAGGACTTCAGCGGCAGCACGCCGCCGTCGTTCTTCAGCAGCACCTGGGACTTGGCGGCGGCCTCGCGGGCCACGGCGCGGTGCCCGGCCGAACCGACCTTGCCGAGGTTGCCCGTGTCGGCGTACGGCTTCTCGAACAGACCCAGCCGGAACTTCTGGGTCAGGATGCGGGAGACCGCGTCATCGATCCGGGCCTGCGGGACGCGGCCCGCGGTGACCTCGTCCTGGAGCGTCCTGGTGAACTCCTTGTACGCCGTCGGCACCATGATCATGTCGAGTCCGGCGTTGACCGAGGTGCGGACGTCGCTCGCGTAGTCGCCGGGGATCTGGTCGATCGCCTGCCAGTCGCTGATGACGAAGCCCTCGAAGCCCATCCGGTCCTTCAGCACACCGTTGATCATCTCGGCGTCGGCGTGCATCTTCACCGGGCCCTTGTCGTCCCCGATGATGTCGAGCGAGGAGTACGAGGGCATGACCGTGCCGATGCCGCGCTTGACGGCCTCGCCGAACGGGGCGAGGTGGACGGCTTCGAGCTCCTGTCGGGTGACCTTGGTGACGCCCTGGTCGATGGGGTACGAGCCGGTGGTGGAGGAGCCGTACTCCGTACCGCCGTCGCCGACGAAGTGCTTGGCGGTGGCCAGTACCTTGTCGCTCCGGTCCAGGTTCTTGCCGGACGCGGCGCCCTGCATGCCCTGGATCACCGTCTCCAGCGACTCGACGAGAGCCGGGTCCTCGCCGTACGACTCGTAGGAGCGGCCCCAGCGTTCGTCGCGCGAGACGCAGAGGCAGGGCGCGAAGTCCCACGGGATGCCGGTGGCGCGGACCTCGCTCGCGGTGACGGCGCCGGTCTTCTCAACGGTCTTCGGGTCACGGGTGGCGCCGAGGCCGACGTTGTGCGGCATGATCGTCGAGCCGACGACGTTGTTGTGGCCGTGCACCGCGTCCACGCCGTAGATCAGCGGGATCTGGAAGCGGGTCGCCTGGGCGCGCAGCTGGTAGGAGTCCACCATCTTCGCCCACGCCTGGGGGGTGTTGGGCGTGGGGACCGAGCCGCCGCCGGAGAGCAGCGAGCCGAGGTCGTAGCCCGCGATGTCGCCCTGCGAGGTGAGCGCGTTGCGCTCGGCCTGGGTCATCTGGCCGGCCTTCTCGGCGGGCGACATCCGGGCGAGCAGGTCGGCGACCCGCTTCTTCACCGGCAGCTTGGCGTCCTGGTAGGGCAGTCCGTGGGCGTCGATGACGACCTGCGGGTTCTCCTTCGGAGGCTTGGCGCCGGTGACGGTGACTTCGAGCGGAATCGTCTTGGCCGAGGCCGCTCCGGCCGTCTTCCTCGTCGCGACGGAGACCCGGTGCGAGGTGCCGGACGCGGTGCCTGCGGGGAAGGTGTAGGTGCCGCTGACCGGGGTGTAGTCGGTGCCGGACCCGGCGCTGCCGCCCTTGGTCTCGTACTCGACGGTGACGGGGTCCTCCAGCGGTGCCGAGCCGGTGGTGGCGACGGAGAGGTCGATGTCGGCGGTGGCGCCCTGCTTGACCGGGTGCACGGCCGCGTCGGCGGTGACGCTCGCCTTCAGGGCCGGGTCGGCCTTTCCGTACAGCTCCATGCCGTCCATGGCGAACGAGCCGGGGGTGCCGGTCGGCAGGGTGAGGGCGTAGCCCCACATCTCGTCGAGGCCGAGTATCTGGTCGATGCCGCCGACGGGCTGGTAGTCGGCCCGGTAGGTGAAGTCGGCGAAGGGGATCTCGATCTGGTGCCAGCCCTCCCAGTCGTCGGTGAAGGAGGTGGTCCACAGCTCGGACGCCTCGCCGTCGGCGCCGCCGTCCTTGATCTCGAAGCTGATCTTCTTGCCCGAACCGGGGGGCAGGGGTGCGGTGTTCTGCCCGTACCACCAGAAGCGGATGCCCTTGTGCGCGGACCAGTCGTGGGCGGGCTGGTCGGCGGCGTAGTCGTGGCTGAGTCCGCCGTAGCCGCTGATGTCGTAGGTGCCTTCGAGGACCTTGGCGCCCTCGGGGGCGTCCGCGCGCTCCTTGATCGCCAGGGTCGGCGGGTCGTCGGCGTCGCCGCCCCAGGTGAAGATCCCCTCGGCGGGCTGGTTCGCGAACGGGACCTCGCCCTCGAACCGGTCGATGGCGACGGGCGCGGGATCGTCGGCCGCGGCGGGTGCGGCCGCGCTGGGTGCGGCCCCGGCGAGCAGGCCGGCCAGGACGGTGGCGGCGGCGAGGGCGGCCGTCGCGGGTCTCGACCGGTGACGGGTGCGTGGTGGCATGGGTGCGGCTCCTTCGTACGGTGCCGCGCGCGGCACAGCGGGTGCGAGTGCGGGTGCGAGTGCTGTGCCGCGCGCGGGGGTGCGGGTAGGACCGGGCCTTGCTGCTTCTGCTGTTCTCTTACTTCTTCTGTTCTCTTACTTCTTCTGCTCGACTACTTCTTCTGCTCGACCTTGACCCAGTCGATCTCGGCCTTGATGCCGCCCTGGGCGATCCGGTCGACGCTGGACTGCGGGAGACCCCAGTAGGGCTCGGTGACCTGGTTCCAGCCGGCGGGGTAGGCGCCGCCGAGGGCCAGGTTGAGGATCACGTACTGGTTGTGGTCGAAGACCCACTGGCCGCGGGTGGACTCCAGCTTCTGGCGGGAGGTCCGCTGGACGACCCGGTCGTCGACGGTGAACGTCATGCCTTCGGCCGTCCACTCGACGCCGTAGGTGTGCCACTCGTCGGCGCGGCCGCCGTCCGGGTAGGTCTGCTGCTTACCGATGTTGCCGTCGGCGGAGTAGCCGGGGCCGTGCAGCGCGGAGCTGGTCCAGTCCCCGTAGCCGATGTTCTCCATGATGTCCGTCTCGCCGGAGCCGGGCCAGGAGACCTTCGGGTCGTCGACGTCGCTGCCGAGCATCCAGAACGCGGGCCAGTAGCCGTCGCCGACCGGCAGCTTCATCCGGGCGCTGACCTTGCCGTAGGTGAAGTCGAACTTGGTGTTGGTGTCGACCCGGCCGGAGGTGAAGTCGAAGGTGCCGTTGGGCGTGGGGGTGCAGCCCTTGCAGTACTTCGACTCCAGGACGAGGGCGCCGTTCTCGGTGCGGATGTTGTCCGTCGAGTCGACGTAGGCCTGCGACTCGCCGTTCACCGGGCCCATCTCCGTGCCGGTGCGCACCACCCGCCACTTGGAGCGGTCCAGGCCGGAGTCGGTGAAGTCGTCGAAGAACGTGGTGCTGTACGCGCCGCCGGGGTCCTCGGGCAGGGCCGGGTAGGCGGCGTCCGCGCTGCCTCCGGTGCCCCAGACCTGGAACTCGTAGAGCGAGTAGCCGAACTGGGCGGTGGCGGGTGCCGGGTTGTAGAAGGAGCGGCGCTCCACGCCGAGCATCCGCACGTAGCGGCCGGTCGCCGGGGTGGGCAGGGTGACGGTGTCGTGGCGGCCGGCGGCCTCGCCGGGCGCCTGCACGTCGGCGCGGCGGGCGGCGACCTCGTCGGCGGTGGGCTGGTAGACGGTGCGCCAGGTGCTGTTGTCGTCGGAGACCTGGACGCGGTAGTCGACGCCGTACGCCGCCTCCCAGTACAGGTCGACCGAGTCGATGGTGGAGGTGGCCCCGAGGTCGACGCTCACCCAGCGGTCTGCGTTCCAGTCGCTGGACCAGCGGGACTGGCCGCCCTTGAGGTCGGCCGGCCAGCCGCCGTCGGTGACGAAGGCGGGTGAACTGCCCGCGTCCTGGTAGAGGTCGCCGTACGCGGGGTGGTTCAGGGCCAGGTTGGTACGGGTGGTGGAGGCGGGTGCGGGCTCGCCCCCGTACACCTTGAAGGAGGCCAGGGCGTAGCCGTTCGCGGTGGCGCGCTGGATGCCGCGCATCCGGACGTAGCGGCCGGTGGTCTCCTGCGGGTAGGTGTGGGCGGTGACGCTGCCGCCGGTGCCGTCGTCCTCGGTGTAGAACGTCGTCCAGTCGGTGCCGTTCCTCGACACCTCCAGGACGTACTGCTTGCCGTAGGACGCCTCCCAGTCCAGGGTGACCTGGCTGATCCGGAGCGTGGCGCCGAGGTCGACCCGTAGCCAGGCGTCGTCGGCGGCGTCGCTCGACCAGTGGGTGGCGGCGTCGCCGTCCGCGGCGGCGCCCGGTCCGGTGGCGTCGTTCTCGCTGCCGGACGCGGTGACGGCGCCGGGGTCGGCGGTGTAGGCGGAGGCCGCCCGGTCGGTGTCCCAGGCCGCGGCCTGGGCGGCGGCCCGTGGGGCGGGCGCCGCGAAGGCCATGGGGGCGGCGAGGGCCAGCAGTGCGGCGGTGGTGGCTGCCAGAGTCGTACGAGAGGGCACGGTGGGGCTCCCGTTCGTATCAATGGGGCTGCGCGACTGCGCGCGGGCGCAGCTACGCGTTCCGGGTGTGGTGGATGGTGTCGCGGTACCACTTGGCGCTGTCCTTGAGCGTCCGCACCTGCGTGTCGTAGTCGACGCGGACGATGCCGAATCGCTTGTCGTAGCCGTAGGACCACTCGAAGTTGTCCATCAGCGACCAGGCGAAGTAGCCCCGGACGTCGGCCCCTTGGGCGCGGGCGGCGGCGACGGCGGCGATGTGGTCGGCGAGATAGGTGGTGCGGTCGGCGTCGTGGATCTCGCCGTCCGGTGAGACGGTGTCGTCGAAGGCGGCGCCGTTCTCGGTGATGACCGTCGGGAGACCGTAGTCCTTCTCCAGACGGACGAGCAGGTCGGTGAGGGCGGTGGGGGTGATCTCCCAGTCCATCGCGGTGCGGGGCAGGTCGCGCTCGACGACGCGGGTGACGGGCAGTCCGTCGGCGTCCGCCGTCGCGCCTTCCTCGGTCACGCCGGAGAAGAGGGAGCCGCGGTAGAAGTTGACGCCGAGGACGTCCAGCGGGGTGGCGATGACCGCCAGGTCGCCGTCCTGGACGGGGAGTTCGACGCCCTGCGCGGCGAGGTCGGTGACGATGTCCTCGGGGTAGGCGCCCTTGACGACCGGGTCGAGGTAGAGGCGGCAGCCGAGTCCGTCGGCGCGGCGCGCGGCCTCGGCGTCCTCGTGGCTCCGCGTCTCGGGGGTGGCGGTGCCCAGGTTGAGGGTGAGGCCGAGTTCGAGTTCGTTGCCGCGTGCGGCGGCCTGCTCCCGCAGGTACCGCGAGGCGAGGCCGTGGCCCAGCAGCAGGTGGTGGACGGCGTGGATCGCCTCGCCGAAGTTCTGCCGGCCGGGGGCCTGGTTGCCGTACGCGTAACCGAGCATCGCCGAGCACCACGGCTCGTTCAGCGTGGTCCAGTGCTTCACCCGGTCGCCCAGGGCGTCGTAGGCGAGGGCGGCGTACTCGGCGAACCGGTAGGCGGTGTCACGGGCCGGCCAGCCGCCCGCGTCCTCCAGCTCCTGCGGCAGGTCCCAGTGGTAGAGGGTGATCCAGGGGGTGATGCCCTTGGCCTCCAGCTCGTCGACCAGGCGCTTGTAGAAGTCGAGGCCCTTCGCGTTGGCGGGGCCCCGGCCGCCGGGCTGGATGCGCGGCCAGGCCAGCGAGAAGCGGTACGTGTCGACGCCCAGGCCGGCGATCAGCGCGACGTCCTCGGGCATCCGGTGGTAGTGGTCACAGGCCACGTCGCCGTTCTCGCCGCGGACGACCATGCCCGGCACCCCGCAGTACGTGTCCCAGATCGAGGGCGTTCTGCCGTCCTCGGCCGCCGCTCCCTCGATCTGGTAGGCGGCTGTGGCGACGCCCCAGCGGAAGTCAGCGGGCAGACCGGACACGGCCTGGGCGGTGATCTCGCGGGCGTAGGCCTGGGGGGTGACGAGGTTCATGGTTCTCCTGTGGTGTGCGTGGCGTAGTGCGCTACGACCGGGCGGCCGGGACGGTGGCGGCCGGGGTCTCCCGGTGGAGCCAGCAGGCCACCGAGCGGGAGCTGTCGCCGTCCGGCGCGGCGAGCGCCGGGACGTGGGTGTCGCAGCCCTCGACCTTCTTGGCGCAGCGGGGGTGGAAGGCGCAGCCGGCGGGCATCGCGGACAGGTGCGGGGGCGAGCCCGGGATGCCGCTGAGTTCGCGGCGGGGGCCGTGCAGTGCGGGGAAGGAGTGGAGCAGTCCGTCGCTGTAGGGGTGGCGGGGGTCGCGGTAGATGTCGGAGGAGCCGGCCTCCTCGACGATCCGGCCGCCGTACATGATCGCGATCCGGTCGGAGAACTCGATCAGGAGCGAGATGTCGTGCGTGATGAAGACGACCGAGAAGCCGAGCTCCTCGCGGAGCTTGACCAGCTGGCGCAGGATCTGGCGCTGCATGACGACGTCCAGGGCCGTCGTGGGCTCGTCCATGATGACGATCTCGGGTTCCAGCGCGAGTGCCATCGCGATCATCACGCGCTGGCGCATTCCGCCGGAGAGCTGGTGCGGGTAGGCCCCGAGCCGGTCGGCGGAGATCCCGACGAGTTTCAGCAGTTCCTCGGCGCGTGCGGTGCGTGCGGCCCGCTTCATCTCCGGGCGGTGGGCCTGGAGTACGTCGGTGAGCTGGCTGTGGACCGTGTGGACCGGGTTGAGGGAGTTCATCGCGCCCTGGAAGACGATCGACAGCTCCTGCCAGCGGAAGGCCCGGAGTTCGGGCGCCGACAGGGTCAGCAGGTCGAGCGTCTGGCCGTCGCGCTGGTGGTAGCGGACCTCGCCGCCGGTGATCACGCCGGGCGGGGAGAGCAGCCGGGTGACGGCGTACGCCAGGGTGGACTTGCCGGAGCCCGATTCGCCGGCGAGGCCGAGGACTTCGCCCCGGTGCAGGGTGAGGTCGATGTCGCGCAGCGCGTGCACGGCGTCGTCGCCGGTCCCGTAGTCGACGTTGAGGCCGCTGATGGTGAGGACGGGCTCGCTCATGAGCGGGTCTCCTTGTCGTGCCTGCCGCGCGCCGCGGCCTTGTCCGTACCGCGTGCCACGGGGGTGAAGCCGACCCGCATCCGGACCTTGCGGGAGCCGCCGGTCTCGGTGCGCAGGCGCGGGTTGACGAATTCGTCGATGCCGAAGTTGATGAGGGCGAGGGACATGCCGAGCAGGGCGATGCAGAGCCCGGCCGGGACGAACCACCACCACGCGCCCTGGGCCAGGGCCTGGTTGGACTGCGCCCAGAACAGGACGGTCCCCCAGTTCCAGTTGGAGATGTCGGCGACGCCGATGAAGGCGAGGGTGATCTCGGAGAGGATGGCGAAGATGACCGTGCCGACGAAGCCGGAGGCGATGACGGCGGTCAGGTTGGGCATCACCTCGAACAGGATGATCCGCCAGGTCGACTCGCCGGTGGCACGGGCCGCCTCGATGTAGTCCCGGCGGCGCAGCGAGAGCGTCTGGGCGCGCAGCACGCGGGCGCCCCAGGCCCAGGAGGTCAGGGCGATGACGGTCGCGATGAGCAGGTCGCTCGCGTCGGAGACGAAGCTGGCGATGATGATGATCAGCGGCAGTCCGGGGATGACGAGGAAGACGTTGGAGAGCAGCGAGAGCACCTCGTCGGTGGTGCCGCCGAGGAAGCCGGCGCTGACGCCGATCAGCACGGACAGGATCGTGGCGAGGATGCCGGCGATGAATCCGACGACCAGCACGCCCCGGGTGCCGACGAGGATCTGCGAGAGCACGTCCTGACCGGTCTGGGTGGTGCCGAACCAGTGGGCCCCGGAAGGCGGCTGGAGCAGTTCCCTGCCCATGGTGTCCGGGTCGTACGGGGCGATCCACGGGCCGATGACGGCGATCAGCACGAAGAAGAGCAGGATGACGAGTCCGATGACGGTCTTGCGTCCGCGCAGGAACCGGAACCTGCGCTTGCTGGGCGCCGGGGTCTCGGCGGTGTCGAGTACGGCGACTTCGGTGGCGGTGACGGCCATGGTCCTAGGCCTCCCTTCGGGTACGGGGGTCGAGGATCATGTAGAGCACGTCGGCGAGGAGGTTCGCGGCAAGGACGGAGAGCGTGATGATCAGGAAGACGCCCTGCATCAGGGGGTAGTCCTTGGCTCCCACGCCCTGGAAGAGCTGGTAGCCGATGCCCGGGTAGGAGAAGACCATCTCCACCAGCAGGGTGCCGCCGACGATGAAGCCGAGCGAGAGCGCGAAGCCGGAGATGTTGGGCAGGATCGCGTTGCGGGCCGCGTACCCGAACATCACCCGGCGCTCGGAGAGCCCCTTGGCCTGGGCGACCATGACGTAGTCCTCGGAGGAGACCGTCACCATCATGTTGCGCATGCCGAGGATCCAGCCGGCGACCGCACTGAGCACGATGGTGAGGCCGGGGAGCACCCCGTGGTAGAGCGCGCTGGAGATGAACGGCCAGTCGAAGGCGGGCACGAGCGAGTTGTCGTAGCCGCCGGCGGCCGGGAAGAACGGCCACTTCACGGCGAACAGCGAGATGGCGATGAGGCCGAGCCAGAAGTACGGGATCGCGGAGATGAAGGTGGTGACGGGCAGCAGGCTGTCCATCCAGGAGCCGCGCCGCCAGCCGGTGAAGACGCCGATCCCGGTGCCGAGGACGAAGCTGATCAGCGTGGTGATGCCGACGAGCGCGAGCGTCCACGGCAGCGACTGGGCGATCACCTCGCTCACCGGTGTGGGGAAGAAGGTGAAGGACAGGCCGAGGTCGCCGTCGAGCAGATGCCCCCAGTACGAGGTGTACTGCTCCCAGAGCGACTGGTGCTTGTCCAGGCCGAAGAGGGCCTTGAGGGAGGCGATGGCGCTGGTGTCCAGCTGCCCCTGGAACCGGGCGATGAGCGCCTGCACCGGGTCGCCGGGCATCAGCCGCGGGATGAGGAAGTTGATGGTGATCGCGGCCCACGCGGTGACCAGGTAGAAGGCGAGCCTCTGGAGCAGGTACTTCACTTCGCGGCCTCCTTCTCGCGGTCACCGTCGCGGCCGGCGCCGTCGGCGTACAGCCAGCAGGCCGCCCACTGGCCGTCGGCCAGGTCGAAGCGCGGCGGCAGTTCGGTGCGGCAGCGCTCCATCGCCTTGGGGCAGCGCGGGTGGAAGCGGCAGCCGGCCGGTGGCGCGATGAGCGAGGGGGGCTCGCCGCTGCCGGTCTCCTCCTGCTCCGCCTCGGCGACCACCCGGTCCGGGTCGGGAGCCGAGGCGATCAGCAGCTGGGTGTAGGGGTGTGCGGGGCGCTGGGTGACGGTCTCGCTGTCGCCGCCCTCCACGATCCGGCCCGCGTACATCACCAGCGTGGAGTCCGCGAAGTAGCGGGCGGAGGCGATGTCGTGGGTGATGTAGAGGATCGCGAGGTGCATGCGGTCCTTGAGGTCCTTGAGCAGGTTGAGCACCCCGAGCCGGATCGAGACGTCCAGCATCGAGACGGGCTCGTCGGCGAGGAGGACCTGGGGGTCGGCGCCGAGCGCGCGGGCGATCGCCACGCGCTGGCGCTGACCTCCCGACAGCTCGTGCGGGAACTTGTCCAGGTACTGATGAGGAGGAGTCAGCTGGACGCGGTTCAGCAGAGCGGTCAGGTTCTGTTCCAGTTCCGCCTCGCCGTTCCCCGCCCGGCCGTGGATCTTCAGTGCCCGGGTGAGGTGGTAGCGCACGGTGTGCACCGGGTTCAGCGAGGCGAACGGGTCCTGGAAGATGAGCTGGACCCGGCGTACGTAACTGCGGAAGGACCGGCCACGTCCGGCCTTCACCGGCTTGCCGCCCAGGTGGATCTCGCCCTCGGTGAGCGGATACAGCTGGGCGAGCAGTCTGGCGACGGTGGACTTCCCGGAGCCCGACTCCCCCACCAGCGCCGTGACGGTGCCGCGCCGCAGTTTCAGCGAGACGTCGTCGACGGCGTGGACGCTGCGGCGCTTGCCCGCGAGGAGATCGCGGCCGGTGCGCCGCACGGCGAAGTGTTTGGTGACTCCGCGTGCTTCGAGCACGACGTGGTTCTTTTCGAGCTGTTCAGACATGGCCGGTACCTGGATCCCTGGGTCCTACTTCTTCGACGGCTTGAGCTTCAGCACGACTTCCAGCGACGAGGGCTGGGTGTGCTGCGGGTCGGCGTACGGGTCGGCCTCGGTGGGCCAGCCCACCCAGTTCTTGGTGGAGTACTCGGCCCCGATGGGGGCGGCGGCGGTGGGGATCATCGGCGCCTGCTCGACCATGATCTTCTGCAGGGTGTTCATCGCGGTGATGCGGGTGGTGTCGGTCGTGGCGTTGGCGAAGTCCTTGAGCGCCTCGGTGGCCTCGGTGTTCTTGAAGCGGCCGAAGTTGCCGAGCTGGGAGGCCTTGCCGATGGGCTGGAGCAGCGCGCCGTCCATGATGTTCTGGTACATGTCGTACGGGGTGGCGCCGCTGTTGGTCCAGTGCAGGGTGGCGTCGAAGTTGCCGTTGGCGACGTCCGCGCCCCAGGCCTCGGCGGTCTGGGTCTTGACCTTGGCCTCGATGCCGAGCTTCTTGATGTTGTCCTTGATGATCGCGAGGCCGGTGATGTAGTCGTTCCAGCCGGCCGGGTCGGTGAAGGTCAGCTTCACCGGCTTGCCGCTGGGGTCCTTCAGCACTCCGCCGCTGAGCGTGAAGCCGGCCTTGTCGAGGATCTTCTTGGCGCCCTCGACATCGGGCTTCGTGGTGGCGTTCTTGTACTCGGGTGCGATGAAGGACTTGCCGGCGGGCAGCGGGATGCCGGTCGGGTTGGTGATCTCCGGGTAGAGGGTCGCCTCGGCCTGGACGTAGATCGCGTTGCGGTCGACGACCATCGCCATGGCCTTGCGCAGCGCGGGGTTGTCGAACGGCTTGCGGGCGGTGTTGAACCACAGTCCGTGGATGCCGAGCCCGGAGGGGAACCACAGCTTGTGGTTCGCGGGGTCCTTGGCGATGTACAGCTGCTTGTAGTTCGGCATGAAGACGAACGACCACTCGAGCTTGCCGCTGGCCAGGGCGGTGGTGGCGGCGCTGTTGTCGTTGTAGGTGCTGTACCGCAGCTCCTTGACCTTCGTCGCACCCTTCCAGTAGGTGGGCGTGGCGGTCAGGGTGGTGGTCTGCGGGGTGAACGTCTTCAGCTTGTACGGGCCCGAGCCGACGGGGGTCCGGTTGGGCCAGGTCTCCGGGTCCTTGACGCCTTCCCAGATGTGCTTGGGCACGATGAACTGCTGGATGATCTTGTTCTGGTTGACGTACTGCGAGTCGTCGAAGGTCAGCACGACCTTCTTGCCCTTGACCTCGACCCCGCCGTAGGCGATGCCGTTGCCGTTGAGCGCCGGGTGCTTCTTCAGCAGGTTGAAGGTGAACGCCACGTCCTGGGCGGTCAGCGGCTTGCCGTCGGCCCACTTGGCCTTGTCGTCGAGGGTGAAGGTGACCTTGGTGAAGTTGAGGTCCCACTCCCAGGACGTCGCCAGCCACGGGTCGGCCTTGTCGGCGGGCCGGATCTGGCTCGTCATCGCCAGCGGCTCGTAGATCATGTAGCGGTAGCCGAGGGTGGCGCCCGCCGAGGTGTTGAGGAACGGGTTGCTGTTGTTCGTCTGCGGCCCGTCCGGCTTGCCCAGCGTCAGGACTCCTGACGCGGCGCCGCCGCCCTTGTTGGCGTTCGAGTTGGCTGACGAGCATCCGGCGGCGAGCGCGACCACCGCGGTGGCGAGCGCGACCGCTCTGAGCGTGTGGTGACGGCGTGCGGACATGGCGACTCCAGGAGGGACTGGCGGGTCTGGGAGATCCGGGAACGGGCAGCGCTCGGCGCGCCGGGTACGGGCGGTGCGGGTGCGGGGCGCGCAGCCGGCTGCTGCACGGAGTACGGGAGCGGTGGGGCCGTTGCGGCCCCGGCCGCTAGGGCGCCGAGTGGCGCACGACCAGTTCGGTGGGCAGCACGAGGGGTGCGTCGGGTACGGCTGTGCCGCCGAGGTGGGAGAGCAGCATCCGTGCGGCCGTCTCACCCATCTGCCGGGTGGGCTGGCGCACGGTGGTCAGCGGCGGTTCGGTGTGCTCGGCCATCGGGATGTCGTCGAAGCCGACCACCGCGATGTCGCCGGGAACGGACCGTCCCGCGGCGCGCAGCGCCCGCAGCACGCCTGCCGCCGTGATGTCGTTGTGTGCGAAGACCGAGTCGAACTCCACGCCGGAGGCGATGAGTTGCTCTATGGCCAGCCGGCCGCAGATCTCGGTGAAGTCCCCGCGAACGATGAGATCGGTCGGCAGCACGGAGACGAATCCGGCAAGCCGGTCGCGTACGCAGCCGAAGTCCTGGGGGCCCGTGATGACCAGGGGCCTGGTGCGGCCGGCAGCCCGCAGATGACGGGCGGCCGACGCGCCTCCTTCGTGGTTGGTGGTCACGACGGAGGGGAACTCGGGGTGGTGGCCGCGATCGTCGATCAGCACGATCGGCAGACCACCGCGGTGCAGTGCGGTGAGGTGGTCGAGGGTGTTCTCGGGTTCGACCACGACCAGTCCGTCGAAGGCCCGCGCCGACACCTGGCTGGTGAAGCGCTCCACGGACTCGGCCCCGCGGTTGCAGGTGAAGAGCAGCAGCCCGTAGTCGGCGGCCTCGACGGTGTCGACGACGCCCTGAAGCACCTCGCCCATCCACGGCCAGGTCAGCGAGGGCACCAGCATGCCGACCGTACGGCTGCTGCCGCGGGCCAGACCGACGGCGCCCGAGCTGGGCACATAACCGAGCTGTGCGATCACTTCACGAACACGGGCGGCCGTTGAACCGTCCACTTCGCCCTTGGTGTTGATGACCCGGGACACGGTCGTCTTGCTGACGCCGGCCTCACGGGCGACATCAGCGATGGTGACACGCATCGGGGGCCTCCAGGACACAACAGGACAGAGAGAGCAGCCGGTCATGGAACCGGTACCGCAACCGGTTCCGGAACCGGTACCGGCGTTGGTGGCGTGAGTTAACCCCGCCGGAACAGAGCCGTCAATACTTCACACCGAGATTGGTCCGTACCCATCCGGCGAGCTGCGAGGAAGGCCGGTGCGTTCAAGTCCTGAACGCGAGCCCTCTTGACGTGGGCACGTAAGAGCAGTTCACTCACGCCTCGTTCGACGGCACGTTCCCCACGCTCCCGCCGAGGAAGGTCTTGAGCATGATCCGATCAGGAAGAGCCGTACGGGCGCTGCTCGCCGCAGCGCTCGCCACCGCCGGTCTCACCGGGCTCTCGTCCGGCACCGCCCAGGCCGCGGGCGAGACCGTCAACATCGCCCTGACCACCACCGATGACTCGGGCGGCCGCCATGTCACCCGGGGACTCCAGGCCCAGACCCCGGTCGCCTTCACGGCCGGGAACGGCGGCGGCGGTACGAACATCACCGTCGACGAGAACACCCGGTACCAGACCTTCACCGGCGGCGGCGCCTCGTTCACCGACACGGCCGCGTACCTGATGAAGAGCAGCGGGGCGCTGAGCCAGGCGACCCGGGACGCCACGATGAAGAAGCTGTTCTCCCCCACGGACGGCATCGGGCTCTCGTTCGTACGCAATCCCATGGGCGGCTCGGACCTGGCCAGGACCGGCTACACCTACGACGACCTCCCCGCCGGGCAGACCGACCCGGCGCTCGGGAAATTCTCGATCGCACACGATCTTCAGGACGTGCTCCCGCTCACCAAGCAGGCCAGGGAACTGAACCCGGCCCTGACGACGGTGGCGTCCCCGTGGACGGCTCCGGCCTGGATGAAGGACAACGGGCAGCTGAACGGCGGCTGGCTGAAGGCGGAGAACTACGGCGCGTACGCCGACTACTTCGTGAAGTACCTCCAGGCCTACCGGGACCAGGGCGTTCCGGTCGACTACGTCACCGCGCAGAACGAGCCGACCTGCTGTGCCGGCTACCCCTCGATGAGCTGGAACGGCTCCGGGCTCGCCTACTTCACCAAGAGCGAGCTGCTGCCCAGACTCCAGTCGGCCGGCCTGTCCACCAAGGTGCTGGCGCACGACTGGAACTGGGACACCTACGACGAGTACGCCGCGGCCACCGTGAACGACCCTGAGGTGCGCGACCACCCCAACTTCGGCGGGGTCGCCTGGCACGGGTACGGCGGTGACGTCGCCAAGCAGACGGCGGTGCACGACCAGTACCCCTCGATGGACGCCTTCCAGACCGAGCACTCGGGCGGCACCTGGATCGCCGACCAGCAGCGCGAGGACATGCTGAACATCATCGACTACACCCGCAACTGGGCGAAGTCGGTGACCAAGTGGTCCCTGGCGGTGGACCAGAACCGCGGCCCGCACAACGGCGGCTGCGGCACCTGCGACGGACTGATCACCGTGCACAACGGCGACGGCAGCAGCGGACAGGTCGACTACAACATCGAGTACTACACGATGGGCCACCTGACCAAGTTCGTCCGCCCGGGAGCCTCCCGGATCGCCTCCACGGCCAGCTCCACCGTGCCCAATGTCGCCTGGCGCAACCCGGACGGCTCGAAGGCGCTGATCGCGTACAACGGCGGCGGTCCGGCCCAGCAGATCACCGTCAACTGGGGCGGCAGCACGTTCACTTACTCCCTGCCGGCCCGCACGTCCGCGACCTTCACCTGGTCCGGCACCCCGTCCGGCTCGGCAGGCACCTCCGGAGCCCTGACGACGGGCGGCAAGTGCCTGGACGCCACCGGCAACACGGCCGCCGACGGCACCCCGGCCCAGCTCTGGGACTGCACCGGCGCGGCGAACCAGCGCTGGACGCTGCCGGGCGACGGCTCGGTCCGCACGCTGGGCGCCTGCCTCGACGTCGCGGGCGGCTCGACGGCGGACGGAGCGAAGGTCCAGCTGTACACCTGCAACGGTTCCGGGGCACAGCGCTGGACCTACGACGCGTCTACGGGTGACGTCGTCAACCCGGCCTCGGGCAAGTGCCTGGACGTGACCGACCGGTCGACGGCGAACGGCGCCCGCACCCAGATCTGGACGTGCACGGGGGCGGCCAACCAGAAGTGGCACCTGGGGTAGCCGCCGCGCGCCCGGCCGCGGACCGGGTCCGGTCCGCGGCCGGGCGCGCCCGTTCTACTCCGTCGGCTCGATCCCCGCCCGCAGCAGACCGAAGGTGTACGCGTCCTCCAGCGCCTGCCAGGAGGCCGCGATGATGTTCTCGGCGACGCCCACGGTCGACCAGTCGGCGGCGCCGTCGCCGGTGGTGATCAGAACCCTGGTCGTGGAGTCGGTGCCGGTGCGCCCCTCCAGGATGCGGACCTTGTAGTCCACCAGCTCCAGCTTGGCGAGCTGCGGGTAGATCCGTTCCAGGGCGACCCGCAGCGCCCGGTCCAGGGCGTTGACCGGGCCGTTGCCCTCGGCGGTCGCGACGATGCGCTCGCCCTTGGCCCAGAGCTTCACGGTCGCCTCGTTGGCGTGCGTGCCGTCGGGGCGGTCCTCGACGATGACGCGCCAGGACTCGGTACGGAAGTAGCGGCGTACCCGGCCCTCCGCCTCGGCCCGCAGCAGCAGCTCGAAGGAGGCGTCGGCCGCCTCGTAGGTGTAGCCCTTGAGCTCGCGCTCCTTGACCCGCTCGACGACGCGCCCGACGAGCTCGCGATCGCCGCCGAGGTCGATGCCGAGCTCCTGGCTCTTGAGCTCGATGGAGGCGCGGCCGGCCATGTCGGAGACGAGCATCCGCATGGTGTTGCCGACCAGCGCGGGGTCGATGTGCTGGTACAGGTCGGGATCGACCTTGATCGCGGAGGCGTGCAGCCCGGCCTTGTGCGCGAAGGCCGAGACACCGACGTAGGGCTGGTGGGTGGAGGGGGCGAGGTTGACGACCTCGGCGATCGCGTGCGAGACGCGGGTCATGTCGGCGAGCGCGCCCTCGGGCAGCACGGTCTTGCCGTACTTGAGCTCCAGCGCGGCGACGACGGGGAAGAGGTTGGCGTTGCCGACCCGTTCGCCGTAGCCGTTCGCGGTGCACTGGACATGGGTGGCGCCGGCGTCGACCGCGGCCAGGGTGTTGGCGACGGCGCAGCCGGTGTCGTCCTGGGCGTGGATGCCGAGGCGGGCGCCGGTGTCGGCGAGGACGGTGGAGACGACGGCCTGGACCTGGGCGGGGAGCATCCCGCCGTTGGTGTCGCAGAGGATCACGACGTCCGCGCCGGCCTCGGACGCGGTACGGACGACGGCCTTGGCGTACTCGGCGTTGGCGCGGTAGCCGTCGAAGAAGTGCTCGCAGTCGACGAAGACCCGGCGGCCCTGCTCGCGGAGGAAGGAGACGGTGTCGCGGACCATCTCCAGGTTCTCCTCCAGCGTGGTGCGCAGGGCTAGTTCCACATGGCGGTCGTGGGACTTGGCGACCAGCGTGATCACCGGCGCGCCCGACGCCAGCAATGCCTTGACCTGTGGGTCCTCGGCCGCCTTGCCGCCGGCTCTGCGGGTCGCGCCGAAGGCGACCAGCTCGGCGTTGCGGAATTCGATCTCCTGCTGGGCGCGTGCGAAGAACTCGGTGTCGCGGGGGTTGGCGCCCGGCCAGCCGCCCTCGATGAAGCCGACGCCGAAGTTGTCCAGGTGCCGGGCGATGGTGAGCTTGTCGGCGACCGTCAGGTTGATGCCTTCACGCTGCGCACCGTCGCGCAGCGTGGTGTCGAAGACGTGGAAGCTGTCGTCGGTGGGCTTGGCCTTTGTGGTCATGCTGGTCTGACTCCTGTCGGATGAGTGGATCCGGACGATCTGGCTCCACTTGCCCCCATCATCCCGCGCGCCTCGTCCCGGCCGAGGTGAGGGCCGGAAAACAAAAAACCCCTCGCGGGTGCGAGAGGTCTGCGCGCGGGTCTGGGGCACGATGGCCGTGCCGTACATGGTGGTACGGGACGGTCACTGCGGACCGGCGCGCCTGTTGCCAATAATCATGACGAACGAGGACACGGAGGCAGTCTGGCACAGGACGGCCTCCGTGCCCTGTCCCGTCTCAGGATGCGGGCGTGATGGTGGTCGCTCCGGCCTGCTGGGGCCACTCCTGCGGCTGTCCGGCCGCGGCCACCCGGTTCAGGTCGATGTCGCGGGTCTCGCGCATCGACAGGTAGACGATCAGCGAGACCGCGGCGCAGCCCGCCACGTACCAGTAGAAGCCGGATTCGGCGCCGGCGTCCTTGAACCAGAGCGCCACGTACTCGGCGGTGCCGCCGAACAGCGCGTTGGCGACGGCGTACGAGAGACCGACCCCCAGGGCGCGGATGTTGGTCGGGAAGAGCTCGGCCTTCACACAGGCGTTGATGGAGGTGTAGCCGGTGACCACGACCAGGGCGAGGAGCGCGAGGCCGAGCGCGGGCCAGAAGGTGTCGGCGTGCTTGAGCATCGTCATGATCGGCACGGTCAGGAAGGTCGAGCCGACGGCGAAGGTGATCAGCAGCGGACGGCGGCCGATCCGGTCGGAGAGCATGCCGGCCAGCGGCTGGACGCACATGAAGACGAACAGGGCGCAGAAGCTGACGAGCGAGGCGGTGGACTTGTCCATGCCGGCGCTCTTGGAGAGGAACTTGGTGAGGTAGGTGGTGTACGTGTAGTAGGCGACGGTCCCGCCCATGGTCAGCGCCATCACCAGGAACGCCTCACGCCGGTGCTGCCAGAGCACCTTCAGCGTGCCGCGGTCCTCCTGCTCGGCGGCGCCGGACTCGGCGTACACCTCCGTCTCCAGCATGGAGCGGCGCAGGTAGAAGACGATGGCGGCGCCGAGCGCGCCGACGACGAACGGGATGCGCCAGCCCCAGCTGTGCAGCGCCGCGTCGGACATGTTGCGCTGGAGGACGATCTGGAGGCCGAGGCCGACGAGTTGGCCGGCGGTCATGGAGACGTACTGGAAGCTGGAGGCGAAGCCGCGCTTCTCGGGGGCGGAGGCCTCGGTGAGGTAGGTGGCGCTGGCGGCGTACTCGCCGCCGACCGAGAGCCCCTGGAGCAGCCGGGCGAGCATCAGTACGGCGACCCCGCCGTATCCGGCGACGTCGTAGGTGGGAGCGATGGCGATCAGGATCGCGGAGGCCGACATGAGGGTGACGGTCAGGGTGAGCGCGGCCTTGCGGCCCTTGCGGTCACCGATCCGGCCGAGCAGCCAGCCGCCGACCGGTCTCATGAAGAAGCCGACGGCGAAGATGCCCATCGTGTTCATGAGATTGGCGGTCTCGTTGCCCTCGGGGAAGAACGAGTCCGCGAAGTAGACCGCGAAGGTCGCGTACACGAACCAGTCGAACCACTCGACCATGTTGCCGGCGGAGCCGACCCAGATCTTCTTCCACTGCTCTCGTCCCATGGTTGCTCACCGTGCCCCAACGGCCGGAGAACCAACAGGGAAACAGAGGAGAACGATCGGGCGTACTTACGTGCGTTGCGCTCACCGTTGGAGTGAGTCCCACGGGAACGTGCGCCGTCCTGACCGGCGGGCCCGCACAGCGCCGCCGGCCGGGCTCGCGGACGAGCCCGGCCGGCGACTCAGCTCCCCTAGCCGAGCGGGTGCATCCAGCCGTGGGTGTCCTCGGCGGTGCCGCGCTGGATGTCCAGCAGGCGCTCGCGCAGCTTGAGGGTGACCGGGCCGGGGTTGCCGTCGCCCTGGGTCCAGTCGCCGCCGGCGCTCTTCACGCTGCCGACGGGGGTGATGACGGCGGCGGTGCCGCAGGCGAAGACCTCGGTGAGGGTGCCGTTCGCCGAGTCGTCGCGCCACTGGTCGATGGAGACGCGGCTCTCCTCGGGCTCGTAACCGAGGTCCCCCGCGAGCTTGAGGAGCGAGTCGCGGGTGATGCCGGCGAGGAGCGAGCCGGTCAGTGCCGGGGTGACGATGCGGTTCCCGTACACGAAGTACAGGTTCATCCCGCCGAGCTCCTCGACCCACTTGTGCTCGACGGCGTCGAGGTAGGCGACCTGGTCGCAGCCCTTCGTGGCGGCCTCGGCCTGGGCGAGCAGGGACGCGGCGTAGTTGCCGCCGGTCTTGGCGTCGCCCACGCCGCCGGGGACGGCGCGCACCCGGTCCTCGGAGAGCCAGATGGAGACCGGCTTCACACCGCCGGGGAAGTACGCGCCGGCCGGCGAGGCGATCACCAGGAAGAGGTACTCGTTGGCGGGCCGGACACCGAGGCCGACCTCGGTCGCGATCATGAACGGGCGCAGGTACAGCGACTCCTCGCCACCGTGCTCCGGGACCCAGGCCTCGTCCTGCTGGACGAGCGCGTCGCAGGCCGCGACGAAGGTCTCGACGGGCAGCTCCGGCATGGCGATCCGGCGCGCGGAGGAGCGGAAGCGCTCGGCGTTGGCCTCGGGGCGGAAGGTGGCGACCGAGCCGTCGGGCTGGCGGTAGGCCTTGAGGCCCTCGAAGATCTCCTGGCCGTAGTGCAGCGTCATGTTGGCCGGGTCGATCGACAGCGGCGCGTACGGGACGAGCTGGGCATCGTGCCAGCCGCGGCCTTCGGTCCACTTGATCGTCACCATGTGGTCGGTGAAGTGGCGGCCGAATCCGGGCTTGACCAAAATCGCCTCGCGCTCCGCGTCGGACAGCGGGTTCGAGGAGGGCTTGAGCTCGATCGTGGGCGTCGTCATGAGTACGTGTCCTTCACCGTTTTGTGTGTGTAGGACCGCGCCCACGCCCACGCGTGCCGGACAGGTGCTAGGACGTCCGAGCTTCATGGCGAGCCACGGCCCATTCGATTATCTCTCGAAGGAGGCCGTGCACGAAATGACGTGTGTGCGGTCCAGGATTCGATGGTGGCACCCGGAGCCGCACAGGAGAAGCCGCCGGGTGCCTGTGGGACCCGGCGGCTTTGAGGCAGTCGTCGGATCAGCCCGCTACGCGTACCGCGAGCGCGTCGCCGATCTCGTCGGTGGTACGTGCGGTTCCCTCGCGCTCCGCGAGGTCGGCGGAGACGGCGTCCTCGATGCGCACGGCCTGGGCCTCGTAACCGAGGTGCCGCAGCAGGAGGGCGACGGAGAGGATCGTGGCGGTCGGGTCGGCCTTGCCCTGGCCCGCGATGTCGGGGGCGGAGCCGTGGACCGGTTCGAACATCGACGGGAAGGCACCCGTCGGGTTGATGTTGCCCGAGGCGGCCAGGCCGATACCGCCGGAGACGGCCGCGGCGAGGTCGGTCAGGATGTCACCGAAGAGGTTGTCGGTGACGATGACGTCGAAGCGCTCCGGCTGGGTGACGAAGAAGATCGTCGCGGCGTCGACGTGCAGATAGTCGGTGGTGACCTGGGGGTACTCGGCCGCCACCTTGTCGAAGGTGTTCTTCCACAGGTGGCCCGCGTACACGAGGACGTTGTTCTTGTGGACCAGCGTCAGCTTCTTGCGCGGACGGGCGGCGGCCCGTTCGAAGGCGTCACGCACGACCCGCTCGACACCGAAGGCGGTGTTGAGGCTGACCTCGGTGGCGACCTCGTGCTCGGTACCGGTCCGCAGCGAACCGCCGTTGCCGGTGTACGGGCCTTCGGTGCCCTCGCGGACGACGACGAAGTCGATGTCCGGACGGCCGGCCAGCGGGGTCTCGGTGTTCGGGAACAGCTTCGACGGCCGCAGGTTGATGAAGTGGTCGAAGGCGAAACGCAGCTTCAGCAGCAGCCCGCGCTCCAGGACCCCGGACGGGACCGAGGGGTCACCGATCGCGCCGAGCAGGATCGCGTCGTGGCCCTTGAGGGCCTCCAGCTCCGCGTCCGGGAGGGTTTCACCGGTGCGGTGCCAGCGCTGGGCGCCGAGGTCGTACTCCTTGGTCTCCAGCTTCACATCCTGCGGGAGAACAGCGTTGAGGACCTTGAGGCCCTGGGCCACGACCTCCCGGCCGATACCGTCACCGGGGATCACTGCGAGATTGATGCTGCGAGACATGCCCCGCACACTACTGCGCGTCCCACCCCATGACACGTGACGTCCGCCATGCGGACACGTGGGGTGTTGTACGTGTACCGGAGGCCGGGCGGCACGCCCGGGTGGCGGTCACCGCGCTCGCCGGGTCCGGCGAGCGCATCGACCGCTTCGAGATCAGCCGGGGCCGATCCGGATGCCACGGCCGGGCCGTGGCGGGCCCGGTCAGTGACCGGTGGAGCCGCCGTTGTCCCTGCGGTCGAGGGCGCGCTGCAGGGCGGCGGCGGCGTTCTGGCGCTCCGACTCGGTCGGGCGGTGGGCGTGGCGGACGCGGCGGACAGTGGTCTCGGCCATGGTGGATCGACTCCTTGAGATCGCGAGGATTTCGAGATCGGAACTTCCTGAACGGTGATTTCGAGATCAGTGATTTCGAGGTGCCGGAAGGGGCGGGAGCGGGTGCCGCAGGGGTTACCTGCATCGGGGCACGCACTCACAACGCCAGTCGCTGGTTCAGCGAGACGTTCGGCTTCTACAAAGCTAAGGCAGCCCCGCCGTTCTGTCTCCACAATTACTCGGACTTCCTACTATCTGAGACGGGGGTTTGGCTCAGCCGGGCCGCAGCTCACGGATGAGAGCCCGGACGGCGAGCGATCGTGCCAGCTCAGGGGTGGTGTCACAGCCCACCGGACGCGTCGGGCGCTCCGGCCCGAGCCGTCCCGCCGGCCCCACACATGGAAACCGCCTCCCGGCCGGTTGGGGGAACCGGGCGGGAGGCGGGACTCGTGGCGGGGCGCCGGGACGGCGGCGCCCCGAGGGGCGTCAGCCCTGGTGGGGGTAGGTGTACTCGGTCGGCGGGACCAGCGTCTCCTTGATGGCCCTGGTCAGGGTCCAGCGCTGGAGGTTCTGCGGGGCGCCCGCCTTGTCGTTCGTACCCGAGGCACGGCCGCCACCGAAGGGCTGCTGGCCCACGACGGCACCGGTCGACTTGTCGTTGATGTAGAAGTTGCCCGCGGCGTACCGCAGCTTCTCCATCGTGTACGCGGCCGCGGCGCGGTCGCCCGCGATAACGGAACCGGTCAGGGCGTAGTCGGAAACCGACTCCATCTGCTCCAGCATCGCGTCGTACGCGTCGTCCTCGTAGACGTGGACGGCGAGGATCGGGCCGAAGTACTCGGTCGTGAAGACCTCGTTCTCCGGGTCGCTGCACTCGATGACGGTCGGGCGGACGAAGTAGCCCACCGAGTCGTCGTACGTGCCGCCCGCGACGATCGTGCACGCCGGGTCGGCGGCGGCGCGGTCGATCGCGGCCTTGTTCTTCGCGAAGGAACGGTCGTCGATGACGGCGCCCATGAAGTGCGACAGCTCGGTGACGTCGCCCATGGTGATGGAGTCGACCTCGGCCGCGAACCTCTCCTTGAAACCGGAGTTCCAGATGGAGGCCGGGACGTACGCACGCGAGGACGCGGAGCACTTCTGGCCCTGGAACTCGAAGGAGCCACGGGTCAGCGCGGTCTTCAGGATCGCGTGGTCGGCCGACGGGTGGGCGACGACGAAGTCCTTGCCGCCGGTCTCGCCGACGAGGCGCGGGTAGGTGCGGTAGTTCGCGATGTTGCCGCCGACCGTCTTCCACAGGTGCTGGAAGGTGGGGGTCGAGCCGGTGAAGTGGATACCGGCCAGGTCGCGGTGGTTCAGGGCCACCTCGGAGACGGCGATGCCGTCGCCCGTCACCAGGTTGATGACGCCCTTGGGGAGACCGGCCTCCTCCAGGAGCTGCATCAGCAGCACGGCGGCGTGGGTCTGCGTCGGGGACGGCTTCCACACCACGACGTTGCCCATGAGGGCGGGGGCGGTGGGCAGGTTGCCCGCGATGGCCGTGAAGTTGAACGGCGTGATCGCGTAGACGAAGCCCTCCAGCGGGCGGTGGTCCATGCGGTTCCACACGCCCGGGGAGTTGGCCGGGGGCTGCTCGGCCAGGATCTGGCGTGCGTAGTGCACGTTGAAGCGCCAGAAGTCGACGAGCTCGCAGGGGCAGTCGATCTCGGCCTGCTGGGCGGTCTTGCCCTGGCCGAGCATCGTGGAGGCGGCCAGCGTCTCACGCCAGGGGCCGGCGAGCAGCTCGGCGGCGCGCAGGATGATCGCGGCGCGGTCGTCGAAGGCCATCGCGCGCCAGGCCGGAGCGGCGGCGAGGGCCGCGTCGACCGCGTCCTTGGCGTCCTGCTCGGTGGCGCCGGCGAACGTACCGATGACGGCCTTGTGGTTGTGGGGCTGCACGACGTCGAAGCGCTCGCCGCCGCCCATCCGCTTCTCGCCGCCGATGGTCATCGGCAGGTCGATCGGGTTCTGGCTGAGCTCCTTGAGCTTCGCCTCCAGACGGGCGCGCTCGGGGGAGCCCGGGGCGTAGGAGTGGACCGGCTCGTTGACCGGCGCGGGGACCTGGGTCACAGCGTCCATGTGTTCCGTTGCTCCTTAGGTAGGGAGGGGGAGGGGGCTCAGCCCTTGGTGAGGATGGAGCGGCCGAAGAACAGCAGGTTGGCCGGCTTCTCCGCGAGGCGGCGCATGAAGTAGCCGTACCAGTCGGTTCCGTAGGCGGTGTAGACGCGCATCCGGTGGCCCTCGGCCGCGAGCCGGATGTGCTCCTCGCTGCGGATGCCGTACAGCATCTGGAACTCGTACTCGTCGAGCTTGCGGCCCGCCTTGCGGCCCAGCTCCTGGGCGATGGCTATCAGACGCGGGTCGTGGGACCCGATCATCGGATAGCCTTCGCCGCCCATCAGCGTCCGCAGGATGCGGACGTACGCCTTGTCGATCTCGGCCTTGTCCTGGTACGCGACGGAGGCGGGCTCCTTGTAGGCGCCCTTCACGAGGCGCACGCGGCTGCCCGCGGCGGCGAGACGGCGGGCGTCCTCCTCGGTGCGGAAGAGGTAGGCCTGGATGACGCATCCGGTCTGCGGGAAGTCCTTCCGCAGCTCCTCGTGGATGGCGAACATCGAGTCGAGGGTGGTGTGGTCCTCGGCGTCCAGGGTAACCGTGGTGCCGATCTCGGCGGCGGCCTCGACGACCGGGCGGACGTTGGCGAGCGCCAGCTCGTGGCCGCCCTCCAGCGCCTGGCCGAACATGGAGAGCTTGATGGACATCTCGGCCTTCGTACCCAGGCCGAGGCCCTTCAGGCGGCCGACGAGCTCCAGGTAGGCGTCGCGGGCGGCGGCGGCCTGCTCGGGGGTGGTGATGTCCTCACCGACCACGTCCATGGTGACTTCGAGGCCCTTGCCGGCGGCGTCCTCGATGATCGGGACGACCTGCTCGACCGTCTCACCGGCGATGAACCGGCCGACGACCTGCTTGGTGCCCGGGGCTGCCGAGATGAAGCGGCGCATCTTGTCGCTGCGTGACGCGGCGAGAATCACGGGACCCAGCACGGGGCACCTCCACGGAAAGTACGAACGAAGGCCGTACCGCCGCAAATGAAACGTAAGGAACAGAAGCGGTGCAGTACGGAGAACCACCGTGAAATCTAAGGATCTCTCCGATCCTGGGCCATCGACAGCTGTCACGCATCCGTGCCCTGGATCTCAGACATATGTCTGAAGGGGTGCGAGAATGGCCGGGTGAAGGGCGATTACCAGGAGCTGGTCGACGAGATCTCCGGGCTGCTCGGCGCGCCCGCGACGCTGGAGAACCGGGACTTCGGCCTGGTCGCCTTCGGCGCCCACGACAGCGACGACGCGGCGATGGACCCGGTCCGCACCCGGTCGATCCTGACCCGGAGCTCGACCCCGGCGGTCCGCGCCTGGTTCGAGAACTTCGGCATCACCCGCGCCACCGGCCCCGTCCGCATCCCGGCCGCCCCGGAGGCCGGCGTCAACCGGGACCGGATCTGTCTTCCGGTACGCCATCGGGGTGTGGTGCTCGGATACGTATGGCTGCTGGACGCCGACCCCCGGCCGACCGACGGACAACTCGACGCGGCGATGGAGGTGGCGGCCCGGATCGGGGCGCTGCTCTCCGACGAGGCGCGGGCGGGCACGGACCTGTCCCGGGAGTTCGGGGCGGTCCTCACGGCGGGGCGCGGCTGGCAGCGCGACATGGCGGTGGCCGCGCTCGGCGAGGCGCTCGGCCCGGACGCGGAGGGGCTGCACACCGTGGTGTGCGTGACCCCGTGGGCGGACGATCCGCCCTCGGTGCGCACGGTGCCGTCGGCGGCGGCCCTGTCCGGCGCCCCGTCCGCGCACGGGGCGGGCACGGCCGCCCTGGCCGCGCTGGTCCGGCTCCGCTCCCCCGAGGTCCTGGACCCGGCACTCGCCGCCGCCGACCGGCTGCGCGCCACCGCGGGGGCCGCCGCCACCGCCGGGATCGCGGTGCCGCGCCGGGGCCTGGCGGAGCTGGCCGACGCCTGGCACGAGGCATCCGCCGCGAACCGGGCGGCAGCGGCGGAGTCCCGGTTCGGCCCGGTCGCCCAGTGGTCGGCCATCGGCCCGTACCGTCTGCTGACCGCGCTCGCCCCGGACATGCCGCCCGACCACACGGTCCGCCCGCTGCTCACCCCGGCGCACCGGGACCTGGCCCGCACCGCCGAGGTGTTCCTCGACTGCGCGGGCCAGGCGTCGCGGACCGCCGGGGAGCTGGGCATCCACCGCCAGACGCTCTACTACCGCCTCTCCCGGGTCCAGCAGCTCACCGGCCTGGACCTGAACGACGGCGAGGACCGGCTGCTGCTGCACATGGCGCTGAAGGCGTCACGGCTCTGAGCGAGCCTTCCGCTCCCCTGTGTCCGGCGCACTCCGCTGCCGCTCCCGCCCCTCCAGGACCACCTTCAGTCCGTCCGTCAGATCCTTCGCGGACGGCGCCGAATCGCGGTCCATCATCCACTGGACCATGACGCCGGCGAGCAGTGCCTGACAGAACAGTCCGGCCACCCGCGACCGCTCGGGATCGGTCTCCGGGTCGATGCCCAGCATGTTCTCGGCGAGCCCGTTCCGGCCCTCGCGCTGCGGGCCGGCCAGGGCCTTCTGCAGTTCGGGGTCGGTGTCGATCCTGGAGATGACCTCCATCTGGAGCTGCCAGACCGACCGGGTCTCCTCGTAGCTGCCGATCACCCGCTCCCAGGTGTCGCGGAACTGGTCGAGCGGGGCCCTGGAGGCGTCCTCACCGGCGGCGGCACCCTCGGCCTCGTCGGTCAGCACGTCGCCCCACTCCTCCGTCACCTTGATGAAGGCGAGGTTGAGCAGGGCTTCCTTGGAGCCGTAGTGGTAGCCGATGGAGGCGAGGTTCGTACCGGAGGCAGCCACGATGTCGCGTGCCGTCGTCCGGGCGTACCCCTTCTCCAGCAGGCAGCGCTTGGCGCCTTCGAGCAGATCCTCACGATGTCCCATGACAGCAGCGTACCCGGCACGCAGACGTCTGTGTAAGACACACGTCTAGATGCCGGGTACGGGGGTTGCGGGAGGGACTCAGTCGGTGAGGTTCACCGAACGGGCCGAGTCCGCGCCGATCTCGGCCGAGATCTCGGCCAGCACCGACGGCGGGACGTCGTCGTCGACGGTGAGGACGACCAGCGCCTCGCCGCCCACGTCGGCCCGCGAGACCTGCATGCCCGCGATGTTCAGCCCGGCCTCGCCGAGGATCTTGCCGACCGCGCCGACGACACCGGGGCGGTCGTCGTAGCGCAGCACGACCATGTGGTCGGCGAGCGCCAGGTCCACGTCGTGGTCGCCGATCGCGACGATCTTCTGGAGGTGCTTGGGACCGGCCAGCGTGCCGGAGACCGCGACCTCCTCGCCGTTGGCGAGCGTGCCGCGGACGGTGACCACGTTGCGGTGGTCGGGCGACTCGGAGCTGGTGGTGAGGCGGACCTCGACACCGCGCTCCTGGGCGAACAGCGGGGCGTTCACGTACGACACGGTCTCGTCGACCACGTCCTCGAAGACGCCCTTGAGCGCGGAGAGTTCGAGCACCTTGACATCGTGCTGGGTGATCTCGCCGTACACCTCGACGTCGAGGCGGGCCGCGACCTCGCCCGCGAGCGCGGTGAAGATCCGGCCGAGCTTCTCGGCGAGCGGCAGTCCGGGACGGACGTCCTCGGCGATGACGCCGCCCTGGACGTTGACCGCGTCCGGTACGAGCTCACCGGCCAGTGCGAGGCGCACCGACTTGGCGACCGCGATGCCCGCCTTCTCCTGGGCCTCGTCCGTGGAGGCGCCGAGGTGCGGGGTGCAGACGACCTGGTCGAACTGGAACAGCGGGGAGTCCGTGCAGGGCTCCTTGGTGTACACGTCGAGGCCGGCGCCGGCGACGCGGCCCTCCTTGAGGGCGGCGGCGAGCGCCTCCTCGTCGACGATGCCACCGCGTGCGGCGTTGACGATCCGCACCGAGGGCTTCACCTTGTGCAGCGCCTCGTCGCCGATCAGGCCGAGCGTCTCCGGGGTCTTGGGGAGGTGCACGGTGATGAAGTCGGAGACCTCGAGGAGCTCGTCCAGCGAGAGGAGCTTGACGCCCATCTGCGCGGCACGCGCGGGCTGTACGTAGGGGTCGAACGCGACGATCTTCATGCCGAAGGCCGACATGCGCTGGGCGACCAGGACGCCGATGCGGCCGAGGCCGACGACACCGAGGGTCTTCTCGCTCAGCTCGACGCCGGTGTACTTGGAACGCTTCCACTCGCCGTTCTTGAGCGCGGTGTTGGCCTGGGGGATGTTGCGCGCGGTGGCGACCAGCAGACCGCAGGCCAGCTCGGCGGCGGTGACGATGTTGGAGGTCGGCGCGTTCACGACCATCACACCGGCCTTGGTGGCCGAGGCGACATCGACGTTGTCCAGACCGACACCCGCGCGGGCGACGACCTTCAGCTTCTTCGCGGCGGCGATGGCCTCGGCGTCGACCTTGGTGGCGGAGCGCACCAGGATGGCGTCGACATCGGCGATCGCGGGGAGAAGCTCGGCGCGGTCCGCGCCGTTGCAGTGCCGGATCTCGAAATCCGGGCCCAGGGCGTCCACCGTGGCGGGCGACAGCTCTTCAGCGATGAGTACGACAGGTTTCGAGCTCACGTGAGTCCTCACAGGTCCAGTGCGGACGGCCGTCCCGACGGCCGCAGGCGGTGGAGGGGCTTGCCGCGTGGAAGACGCACGACACTGTGGGCCTGACGCGTGTATGTGTGAAGAAGTGTAGTCATGCGCGACGACGCATACTGCGCCCCGTTGGAAGGATCACCCGCATGAGGCTGGACGACTTGTACACACGTACGACGCCGCCTCTTCCAGCGGTGAAGCAGGGCTGACGCCTCAGAGGCGGGTCCGGGGACCCGCCTCTGAGGCGTCGGTGTTACGCGTCGTCGTCGTTGACCCAGCTCATGAGCTTGCGCAGCTCGCGGCCGGTGGTCTCCAGCAGGTGGTCGCTGTCGGCCTTCTTGTACTCGTTGTACTTGGGCAGGCCGT
>NZ_JBVJHB010000015.1:0-257609 GCF_055587045.1 Streptomyces sp. NPDC048671
GACCAGCCCCGCACTCTCAGTAACGTCCACTACACACTGAGAGTCACCAAACACCCTGCCTGACCTGCAAGAACGTACTAAATCACCGGCATTGCTCTGACCTGGTCCTTTTAGTGGATCACCAGATTACGTCGCTCTCCCATCACAAACTTCTGTACGTCCTGTACATTTCTCGCAGAAGCGTGCGCAGGGCGCCCTCACGGACCCCTGCGCGCCCCGGAGGAGAGGTCTTCGCCATGCACCGCCCCGCCGCCCGCTACGTACTGCCCGAGTTCACCGAGCGCACGTCCCAGGGGACCCGCACGCTCGACCCGTACTCCAAGCTCCTGGCCGAACGGGTCGTCTTCCTGGGCACACCGGTCGACGACGTCGCGGCCAACGACCTGGTCGCCCAGTTCATGTACCTGGAACACAACGAACCCGACCGGCCCATCCAGCTCTACATCAACTCCCCCGGCGGCTCGTTCGGGGCCATGACCGCCGTCTACGACACGATGGAGTTCCTCACCTGCGAGGTGGAGACCTTCTGCCTCGGCCAGGCGGGCGCCGCAGCGGCCGTACTGCTGGCCGCGGGAGCCCCGGGCCGGCGGCACGCGCTGCCCGGCGCACGGGTCGTGCTGCAGCAGCCGGAACTCGCCGAACCGGTGCAGGGGCAGCCGTCCGATCTGGAGATCGAGGCCCGGGAACTGGCCAGGATGCGCGAGACGCTGACGAGCATGCTGGTCCGCCACACCGGCCGCTCCGCCGAACAGGTCACCGCCGACACCGAGCGCGATCTCATCCTCGACGCCGAGGGCGCCAAGACCTATGGGCTGATCGACCACATCGTGCGGAGCCGGGGGCCCGCGCTGCCGCCGCCCGCCGCGCGGTGAACCCCCGATGCAGCCACCGGAGTTCCCGCCGCTGCCCGCCCTGACCCGCGCGGAGGGCGAGTTCATCGACCGCTATCTGCAAGTCGTCGACCAGGTGGGCCGGACCAATCCGGCCCGCGCCGACGACACCTACCGGGCCCTGCGCGCCGCGCAGGCACTCGCCTCGCACGCGGCGGCGCTGCGGGACGCGCTCACGTTGATGCACGAGCGGGGTGAAGCCCGGATCCACTCCACCACGTTGACGCGGGCGCTACGGGTACTGGACGGCGAGCGCCGCGCCGGGCGGGTCACCGTGCCGCCGGCCCAGACGAGTTGATCAACTCCCTTGCGCCGACACGCCCGACGGGTGGACCGAATTATCTCGCTCGTTCGGCGTAGGTGATACCTCGCACGAGGGACAGCTCAACTTGCGCTTCCGAGATGGACTATGGGTGAAATCTCCCCTTCCGCCGCTGGTACGGCACCGGCGGGGGAGGTCCACCGACTCCACGAATGGCCCTCTGTCCACCCGAACGGGCCAGCCGTGACGAGCCTCACATATCACCGTTTCACCTCGGAAATCCGGCGTTCGGTGAGTCAAGATCCCTGGGACGACAAGCCCCCGCCACCGCGGCGGGGCGGTCCGGGCGGACGCCGAGTCCTGCCGCTGTCCGGATGCCTGGTCGACAGGAGTGGATCGGCAGGAGTGGAGGACCCGAGCACAACGGGCCGACCGGACCTCCGGTTGTCCCTCGGGGTGAAGCCGCCTTGTGCGGCCGGGCAACTTCGCCAGCCCGAACCCGACAGGTCATCCTTCACAGGCGGCTGACGAAGGGTTGCGCATGAGTGCGCAGGTTCATGTCCCGTCTCTGCTCGGCCGGGCCGCCACGGCCTCGGCCATGACTCTCGCCGCCGTCGGCGGCACGCTGTTCGTCCCCGGCGCCGTGACCGACGCCCAGGCCGCGACTCATTCGATGAAGGCGCTCAACATCGCCGCGTCGAAGAAGGGATCGCCGTACCGGTGGGGCGCAAGCGGCCCCAGCCGTTTCGACTGTTCGGGGCTGACGCTGTACTCGTTCAAGAAGGCGGGCAAGAAGCTCCCGCGCACGGCCCAGCAGCAGTACAACAAGACCCGCCACATCTCGGCCTCGAAGCGGCAACGCGGCGATCTGGTCTTCTTCCACTCCGGCCGCAGCGTCTTCCACGTGGGCATCTACGCGGGCAGCGGCAAGATCTGGCACTCGCCGAAGACCGGCGCCGTGGTGCGGCTGGAGAAGATCTGGACGAAGAGCGTCTACTACGGGCGGGTCAGCTGACGCCGCCGCCCCGCCACCGGATCCACACCTGAGATCAGTGCAGCAGGGTGCCGGTCACCAGCACCGCCCCGAGTGCGGTGAGCGCCACGCCGCTGCCGCCCTCGATCGCGCGGGCGGTGCGCGGCCGGCGCAGCCACCGGCCCAGGCGGTCCACCAGGAGCGCCACGGCCGGAAACCAGATCAGCGCGAGCAGCACGACGATCGCGGCGAGCAGCAGTGTCCTGGGCAGCGGGTGGGCCCCGGCGGGGACGAACTGCGGAAGCAGGCTGAGGAAGAGCACCGGCGCCTTGGGGTTAAGGGCGTTGGTCAGAAAGCCCTGGCGCAGTGCGCGTCGGGTCCCGATGGCGGCCTGCCCGCCGTCCGGCCGGTCCACCGCGGCTTCGGCGGCGTGCGCCCGCCCGTCGCGGCGCCGGGCGGCGCGCAGCGCGCTGACGCCCAGGTAGAGCACGTACGCCCCGCCTAGGAGCTGAACCGTACGGAACAGCACCGGCACCGCCACCAGCACGGCGGCCAGTCCGGCGACGGCGAGCGCGGTGTGGACGAGCAGGCCCCCGGCGACGCCGAGCGCGGTCGCCACCCCCGCCGACCGCGAGGCGAGAGCGTTGCGTACGACGACGGTGAAATCCGCTCCGGGCAGCGCGACCATGGCGGCGGCGACTCCGAGGAAGGCGGTCAGTTGGGCGTCCATGGGCTCCACATTGGACCCGAACGGCCTTTAGCATGTACTTGCAATCTTGTGGGTCTGCCAAAAGGAATGCTTAATGTACGACCCGACGCGGCTCGCGGCGCTGGTGGCGGTCGCCGAGGCCGGTTCGATCACCAGGGCCGCCGCCCGCCTGGGCTACACCGCCCCCGCGCTCTCCCAGCAGCTCGCCAAGCTGGAGCGGGAGGCCGGTGCCGCGCTGCTGGTCCGGCACCACCGGGGCGCCCGTCTCACCGCCGCGGGCGAGCTGCTCGCCGGCCGGGCCCGGCGGGTCCTGGACGAGATGGACCAGGCCCGCCACGAGCTGGCCCGACTGGCCGGGCTCTCCGGCGGGCGCCTGCGCGTCGGCACCTTCACCACGGCCGGCATCCATCTGCTGCCTCCCGTGCTGAGTGCCTTCCGCCGGGCGCACCCGGATGTGGAGCTGGTCGTCACGGAGTACGAGCCGCCGGGCGGGGTCGCGGCGGTGGCGGCGGGCGAGGTCGATCTCGCGCTGACGCACG
Source organism: Streptomyces sp. NPDC048671 (assembly GCF_055587045.1). NCBI lineage: Bacteria > Bacillati > Actinomycetota > Actinomycetes > Kitasatosporales > Streptomycetaceae > Streptomyces > Streptomyces sp. NPDC048671. The sequence goes on from NZ_JBVJHB010000015.1 coordinate 3,374, forward strand.
CGTACGAACCGGCCGCCGCGACGCCGCTGCCCTCGGGCGTCAGTGCCGAGCCCCTGCTGGTCGAGGAACTGGTGCTGATCACCGCCGTCGGGCAGGTCCTGGCCGACGGCAGCGGGCGGCTTCCGGTGACGGATCTGGCGGGCCGGCCGCTGATCAGCAGCGCGCCCACGCATCCGCCGCGCCGCGGGGTGGAGAACGCGCTGGCCGAGGCGGGCGCTCTGCCCGCGGTGGTCTGCGAGTCGCCGGGCTACGCGCTGGTGTGCGCCCTGGTCAGCGCGGGCATCGGGATCGCGGTGGTTCCCGAGATGGTCGCGGCGATGTCACCGACGCCGCTGTCCGTGCGGAGGCTGGAGCCCGCCGCGTTCCGCCGGACGATCTCGGTGGTGCACCGCGGTGACCGGTCGAGCGCCGCGGCGGCGACCCTGCGGGCCCTGTTGCGCAGCGGATTCGGCCGGGCCGCCGCGCCGCAGTGACCCGGACCGCGGGGCACGGGTCCGGTCAGCCCTGGACGGGGACGTTCCAGGGGAGGGCGATCCAGACGGTCTTGCCGCCCTCGGCGGTGGGTGTGACGGTCAGCCGGCCACCGTACTCCTTGGCCAGGGAGCGGATGATCACCATGCCGCGCCCATTGTCCTGCTGGACGGCGGCGGGCAGCCGCTGGGGCCAGCGGGGGTGACTGTCCGTCACCCCGAGGTACAGCTGCTCCTCGCGCTCCAGCCGTAGATCCACGGTGAAGGTGGGCGACTGGCCGAACGTGTGCTGCACCGCGTTGGTCGCGAGCTCCGAGACGATCAGCCGGATGGTGTCCGCGGCCTCGTTCCCGTCGGGCAGTCCCCATTCGGCCAGTACCCGGGCCACATACCTCCGGGCCGCGGAGACCGAGACCGGCTCGCTCGGCAGAGTGACGCTTGCCTCTTGATGGTCCGCCATGGCCGGCCGCCCCTTTCCCACCCGGAACCGACCCGCGATCGGTCCGTGCTGTGCTTCGCGCCAGATTGCCATTGATGCTGCCCTCTGTGACGACGATCCACCAAGATATGCATATATCTGTCGCTCAAAGCGGTGAACTCTTCGCTGGATACCGTGCGGGAGCGGCACACTGTCCGCTCGGCAGCGAGTGGGAGGGAGGCACCACATGCAGCACGGCCCTGCGGTGCGACGCCGCAAGCTCGGGGAGGAGCTGCGGAGTCTGCGCCATACGTCCGGACTCACCAGCCGGGAGGCCGCGCAACTGCTCGGCTGGCACCAGTCGAAGGTGAGCCGGATCGAGACGGGTGTCAGTGGGGTGCGGCCGGCGGACGTCACCCGGCTGCTGGACGCGTACGCCGTGGACGACCCGCAGTTGCGGGAGGTTCTGGAGGCGCTCGCCGGTTCGGCGGGCGGGGGCGGCGCGGGCTGGTGGCATGCCTACCGCGGCCTCATCCCGCCCCAGTACCGCGACTTCATCAGTTTGGAGTCACAGGCGCGCACCGCTCGCACGCTGGAGACCTCGGTGGTGCCTGGCCTGTTGCAGACCGCCGACTACGCACGGGCGGTGACCCGGGCCTCTCTGGACGGGCTGCCGGCCGGCCAGCTGGACTCGCTGGTGGAGGTGCGGCTCGCCCGGCAGGGGGTGCTCCGGTGCGATCCGCCGCTGAGGCTGAGCGCGGTGCTCGACGAGGCGGTGCTGAGGCGCGCGGTCGGCGGCAGGCGGGTGATGAGGGAGCAATTGCGCCATCTCGTCCGGCTGGCTCAACTTCCTCATGTGCAACTCCAGTTGCTGCCCTTCACGGTGGGCGGCTATGTCGGCCTCACCGGGCCTTTCGTTATCTTCTCATTTCCGAGCACTTCTGATCTGGATGTGGTCGTTCTTGACCATTTGACGAGTAGCCTCTACTTGGAGCGGAAAGAAGACCTTGAGGCGTACAGCTCGGCCTTCCGCACTCTGCAGGCGCACGCGCTGTCGCCGGAGCACTCGTTGGACCTGATCGCCGCGATCGACCGCGCCGGTCAGTAACTACGGACTGCCCGAGGGGGGCGTCATGTCGGATTGCCTCGCACAGAACGCGTTACGTTGGCGGCGCAGCAGCCGCAGCACGGGAATGAACAACTGCGTGGAGGCCGCGCCGTTCGGCGGCAGGCGGCTGGCCGTGCGCGACTCCAAGGACGTGTCCAGGCCACCGCTCCAGTTCTCGTCAGCGGCCTGGACCTCCTTCGTCTCCGGTCTGAGCCTCGGCTCGGTCCGCTGACGCGGCGGCGGACCGGTCACGGCGCCGGAGGACGGCCGTGCCGTCTCAGGCGTCCGGAGCGGTCCGCCGTACGGTCGCGACCGCGGTCGCGATCTGCTCGTCCGTCAGGTCTGCGCGTGCCGTCAGCCGCAGCCGGGAGATGCCGTCCGGTACCGAGGGCGGCCGGAAGCACCCGACCGCCATACCGGCCGTACGGCAGTCGGCCGCCCAGCGGACCGCGGCGTCGGCCGACGGCGCGCGTACCGAGACCACGGCCGCGTCGGGCCGTACGGCGGTCAGACCGGCCGCGGTCAGCTGTCCGTACAGCGCGGTGGCCACCGCGCGGGCCCGGCCCGCCCGCTCCGGTTCGCGGCGCAGCAGCCGCAGGCTGCCCAGGGCGGCGCCGGCGGCGGCGGGGGCGAGTCCGGTGTCGAAGATGAACGTGCGCGCGGTGTTGATCAGGTGGTCGATGACACGGGCGGGGCCGAGGACCGCGCCGCCCTGGCTGCCCAGGGACTTGGAGAGGGTGAGCGTGGCGACGACACCGTCGCCGCCCGCGAGGCCGGCGGCCGCGAGCGCGCCGCGACCGCCCTCCCCGAGCACCCCCAGACCGTGCGCGTCGTCGACGAGCAGCGCGGCGTCCTCGTCACGGCAGACCTCCGCCAGGGCGGCCAGCGGCGCGGCGTCGCCGTCGACGGAGAAGACCGAGTCGGTGACCGCCAGCGCCCTGCCGTCGTGTGCGTGCAGGGACTTGCGCACGGCGTCGGGGTCGGCGTGCGGCACGACGGCGGTCTCGGCCCGGGAGAGCCGGCAGCCGTCGACGATCGAGGCGTGATTACCGGCGTCCGACACGATCAGGGAACCCCGTCCGGTGAGCGCGGTGAGAGCGGCGAGGTTGGCCGCGTAGCCGGAGGACAGCACGAGGGCCGCCTCGAAACCGCAGAAATCGGCCAGTTCCCGTTCGAGCTCGGCGTGCAGCGCGGTGGAACCGGTGACCAGGCGGGATCCGGTGGCCCCCGCACCCCAGCGGTGCGCCGCGTCGGCCGCTGCCTCGGTCACCTCCGGGTGCCTGGTCAGGCCGAGGTAGTCGTTGCTCGCGAGATCCAGCAGTTCCGTCTCGGCGGGCCTGGGCCGGAGCGTCCGGACGAGCCCGGTGTCCGCACGGCGGCGCGCCTCGTCGTCGATCCAGTCGAACGGGGCGAACGGCATGGGCGGTCCCTTTTGTAGGCAACTCACAGACCTTAACCGGGGGCGAAGCCGGGCAGGGTGTGGCCATGCACACACCCTCACGCCTCTCTGTTGTCCGGTTCTTCCTTGGCTCGAAGGCGTGCCGTGCGTCAGGATCGTCGCCATGGACCTCCTGAACACGCTGGCGGACAAGGGACTGCGGCGCGAGCTGCCGACCCGTGAAGAAGCGCTCGCCGTACTGGCCACCCCGGACGACGATCTGCTCGACGTGGTGGCCGCGGCCGGAAAGGTGCGCCGCCAGTGGTTCGGGCGGCGCGTGAAGCTGAACTATCTGGTCAATCTGAAGTCTGGGCTCTGCCCCGAGGACTGCTCGTACTGTTCGCAGCGGCTCGGTTCCAAGGCCGAGATCCTCAAGTACACCTGGCTGAAGCCCGACGAGGCGTCGAAGGCGGCCGCCGCCGGGGTGGCGGGCGGCGCCAAGCGCGTCTGTCTGGTGGCCAGCGGCCGGGGTCCGACCGACCGGGACGTCGACCGGGTGTCGCAGACCATCGAGGCGATCAAGGAACAGAACGAGGGCGTCGAGGTCTGCGCCTGCCTCGGTCTGCTCTCCGACGGGCAGGCCGGCCGGCTGCGGTCGGCCGGGGCCGACGCGTACAACCACAACCTCAACACGTCGGAGGCGACGTACGGGGAGATCACCACCACCCACACCTACGCGGACCGGGTGGAGACGGTCCACCAGGCACAGGCGGCAGGTCTCTCCGCGTGCTCGGGGCTGATCGCCGGAATGGGTGAGAGCGACTCCGATCTGGTCGACGTCGTGTTCGCGCTGCGCGAGCTGGACCCCGACTCGGTGCCGGTCAACTTCCTGATCCCGTTCGAGGGGACCCCGCTCGCCAAGGAGTGGAACCTGACTCCGCAGCGCTGCCTGCGGATCCTGGCGATGGTGCGGTTCGTCTGCCCGGATGTGGAGGTGCGGCTCGCGGGCGGACGTGAGGTGCATCTGCGCTCGATGCAGCCGCTCGCCCTGCACCTGGTCAACTCGATCTTCCTGGGCGACTATCTGACGAGCGAGGGCCAGGCCGGGCAGACCGACCTCGACATGATCGCGGACGCCGGTTTCGAGGTCGAGGGAGCGGGTACGACCACGCTCCCCCGGCACCGCGCGGATGCGGGAGCCGGCTGCGGGTCGCACGCGGACGGGTGCGGTTCGCACTCCGGCGGCTGTGCGCCCTGCGGCGACGGTCCGCAGGCGGAGGCCGCTCCCGCGGAACCGGTGGAGGCCTCGGCGGCACGCACGGATCTGGTGGCGGTCCGCCGTCGCGGCGCGGGGACGGATCTCGCACCCAATGCCTGAGCCGCTCTCCCCCGCTGATCTGCGCGCCCTGGACCGGGCCCACGTCTGGCACCCGTACGGCCCGATGCCGGGCCGGCAGGAGCCGCTGGTCGTGGAGTCCGCGTCCGGGGTACGGCTCCGGCTCGCCGAACCGGCCCATGGGCAGCACGAGCTGGTCGACGGCATGTCGTCCTGGTGGTCGGCCGTGCACGGCTACAACCATCCCGTGCTCAACGAGGCGGCCCGCGGCCAGCTGGACCGGATGAGCCATGTGATGTTCGGCGGGCTCACCCATGAGCCCGCCGTACGGCTGGCGGCCCGGCTGGTCGAGATCACCCCGGAACCGTTGCAGCACGTCTTCCTCGCCGACTCCGGCTCGGTCTCGGTCGAGGTCGCCGTGAAGATGTGCCTGCAGTACTGGCGTTCGGCCGGCCGGCCCGCCAAGCAGCGGCTGCTGACCTGGCGCGGCGGGTACCACGGGGACACCTGGCAGCCCATGTCGGTGTGCGACCCCGAGGGCGGGATGCACGAGCTGTGGTCGGGGGCGCTGCCGCGACAGGTCTTCGCGGACGAGCCCCCGGCCGGTTTCGACGCGGAGCCGGATGCCGCGTACGCGACGCATCTGCGGGAACTGATCGCGCACCACGCCGACGAGCTGGCCGCGGTGATCGTGGAGCCTGTGGTGCAGGGGGCCGGCGGGATGCGGTTCCACTCACCGGGCTACCTGCGCGTGCTGCGCGAGGCGTGCGACGCGTACGGCGTGCTGCTGGTGTTCGACGAGATCGCCACCGGATTCGGCCGTACGGGGAAGCTCTTCGCCGCGGAACACGCCGGGGTCTCACCCGATGTGATGTGCGTGGGCAAGGCCCTCACCGGCGGCTACCTGACAATGGCCGCGACGCTGTGCACGACCGAGGTGGCCGAGGGCATCTCGCGCGGCGAGGTCCCGGTGCTCGCCCACGGCCCCACGTTCATGGGCAATCCGCTCGCCTCGGCGGTCGCCTGCGCCTCCATCGACCTGCTCCTCGGCCAGGACTGGGAACAGGAGATCAAGCGGATCGAGGCCGGTCTGCGCGACGGACTGTCCGCCGCGGCCGGACTGCCCGGGGTCCGGGACGTACGGGTGCTCGGCGCCATCGGCGTCGTACAGCTCGATCACGAGGTGGACATGGCGGCCGCGACGCGGGCGGCGGTGCGCGAGGGCGTGTGGCTGCGGCCGTTCCGCGATCTCGTCTACACCATGCCGCCCTACGTGACCGGCGACGACGACGTGGCGCGGATCTGCCGCGCGGTGTGCGCGGCGGCGCGGGAGGGCTGAGATGGGCGTTCTGGTAGTGACGGGTACGGGCACGGAGATCGGCAAGACGATCGTGACCGCGGCCGTGGCGGCGGCCTCGGCGGGCCGCCGCGTGGCCGTGCTCAAACCGGCCCAGACTGGTCTGGCGCCCGGCGAGCCGGGCGACGCCGCCGAGGTCGTGCGGCTGGCCGGCAGCCATGTGACGGCCGTCGAACTGGCCCGTTTCCCCGAGCCGTTGGCGCCCGCCACGGCCGCCAGACGGGCCGGTCTCGCGCCGGTGCGCCCGTACGAAGTGGCCGAGGCGGCCGAGAAGCTGGCGGCCGAGCACGATCTCGTCCTGGTCGAGGGCGCGGGCGGGCTGCTCGTACGGTTCGACGACGACGGGGGCACCCTGGCGGACGCGGCCCGGCTGCTTTCGGCACCGGTCCTGGTGGTGGCGCCCGCCGGGCTCGGCACGCTCAACTCCACGGCCCTGACCGCGGAGGCCCTGCGCGCCCGCGGACTCGACTGCCTCGGGGTGGTGGTCGGCAGCATGCCCGCCGAACCGGATCTGGCGGAGCGCTGCAATCTGACGGACCTCCCGGTGGCCGCGGGAGCGCCGCTGCTGGGCGTGGTCCCGGCGGGTGCGGGATCCCTGCGGCCCGCGGAGTTCCGTGCGCGCGCCGGGAGCTGGCTGGCCGCACAGTTGGGCGGGGTCCGTCCGCCGGGCTGACACGCTGAGCTGAGAGCCGGTATGACACGTTGGGCTGAGAGGCCGGGCCGAGAGCGCGTCATACCGCGTCATGCCGAGAGGTCTGTCATGGAGGAGGTCCGTCATGCGGTTGCGGAGCACGAGGAGTCCCGAGGACGCGGTGCACCACCCCGTCTTCGCCCGCTACTACGCCCGGATGAGTGTGGCCGCGGAGACCACCGCGGGCCTCGCCGGGGTGCGGGCTGAGCTGCTGTCCGGGCTCACGGGGCGGGTCATCGAGATCGGTGCGGGCAACGGTCTCAACTTCACCCACTATCCGCCGACGGTCTCCGAGGTGGTGGCGATCGAACCGGAGCGCACGCTGCGGCAGCTGGCGGTACGGTCCGCGCTCGGCGCCGGAATTCCGGTGGATGTCATGCCGGGTACGGCGGAGGCCCTGCCGGTGGGGGACGAGACGTTCGACGCCGCCGTCCTCTCCCTGGTTCTGTGCACCGTACGGGATGTGCGGCGCTCGCTCGCGGAGGTCCGGCGGGTCCTGCGACCGGGCGGTGAGCTGCGCTTCTTCGAACACGTGCGGGCCGACGACAGGGCCATGGCCGCCACGCAGCGAGTGCTGGACGCGACCTTGTGGCCGGTGCTCACCGGTGGCTGTCACACGTCACGTGACGCGCTGGCCGCGATCGAGGCGGCCGGATTCGTGGTGGGGACGCATCGGGGCATCCGCGTTCCCGAGGCCGGTGTCCGGCTCCCCACGTCCGCCTGCGTGCTGGGCGTGGCGCGGCGGCCCGGCACGCGGCCGGAGGAGCCGGGGCCGGCCGTGGCCCGCTGACCGCGCACGGTCGGCCGGCGCCGTGTCCGTACCGGGTCACGGGCCCAGGCCCCCGCGACCGGGCCCGCTGTCGTCGCGGGGGAACGGTCACGGGAGGTGCGGTCGGCGGCTCACAGGCTCCACTGGCGGAGTTCGTCGGCGATGGCGCGGACGTCCGCCTTGCCCTCCTTGACCAGCAGCGCCAGGTCGCGCACCTGCTCGGGCGAGGTGATGACCTTCAGCCCCGACGCGACGAGATAGCCGTAGGCCACGGCTGAGGCGAACATCGCGTTGGACCGTTCCAGCGCGGGCACGTGCAACAGCAACTGCAGCAGTGAGGCGGCCCGGGAGTGCGGGTCGCTGTAGACGGGGCTGCCGAAGATCTCCGCCTCGTGCCGGGCGACGGCGGCGACGAGTGCGCCCCAGTCGGTGACCTGAGGGTCACCGGGCGTCTTGTGCTCCGCGACCATGAGCAGCCAGGACAGCTGGATCCGGAGATTCAACGGGTACCTTTGCGCTCCGGGCCGAACTCCTCGGCGAACACCGATTCGTACTGCTTCATGAAGTCGGCGGCTGCTTCGACGAAGGTGTGTCCGACCTCGCCGGCATCCTGTTTGACGAGCTCCTCTATGTAGCGGTTCACGCTCATCCCCCTCTGGAGCGCGCGCTGCCGCGCGGCCTCGGCGGTGGCCTCGTCCACTCGAACGTTCAGCTGAGTCTTGGGCACCCCATCACGCTAGCGCGGGATCGCTAGCACCGGCAAGGGGAACCGGCGCGGGCGCCCCCACCCCCGGACCGAAGCCGGATCACGCTCGGCGGGGCGCGGCCCAGGGGGGCGCGTCCCGGCCCGCCCGGCGCATCTCCGCAGGCCGCCGGACTCGTCCACGCAGGCCGGGCCGGACCCATCCCCGCAGGCCCGCCGGGCGCAGGCATCGACGCCCTCACGCCCCTACGGTCGAAAAATGACCGACGGATACCCCACCCGACCGCTCCCTCGTCCGAACAAGTAGTCATAATTCCAGGTCAGGCAGGCGACGTCAGCGCGGTCGGACAAGTCCGGCGTCGAATGCGTGCCAACTGTCCAGATCCCGCGACGACTCATGGAGTGCACATTGAGTACGACGTTCCGTTCTCGTATCACCGCCAGGTTCGGTCGCAGCTACCTGGCCAGGATTCAGAAGCACGGAATCGGGTCCTCCACGATCAGGCTGCTGCCCGAGGATCTGCTGATGCTGCTGCGCAGGGACGGCCTGGATCCGGTCCGGCAACTGGCCGGCACCCGGGCGGACGCTCCGGTGTCCAAGGTCTCGCTGCCGTTCGGCATGGACGCCTGGGTGGTCACCGGGTACGAGGAATCGAAGGCAGTACTCGGATCCGCCGAAGGATTCAGCACGGACTTCGCCCACCTGGCAACGAATGCCGGGATCGCCGCCGCGCAGAGCCCCGGCGGACTCGGGTTCAGCGATCCGCCGGTGCACACGCGGCTGCGGCGCATCCTCACCCCTGAGTTCACGATGCGCCGCCTCCGCCGCCTGGCTCCCCGGATCGACGCCATCGTCGAGGAGCGCCTCGACGCGATGGAGGCCGCGCGGGGCCCGGTCGACCTGGTGCACGAGTTCGCGCTGCCCGTCCCCTCCCTCACCATCTGCGAACTGCTCGGCGTGCCGTACAAGGACCGCGACGACTTCCAGCAACTGGCCATGGACCGCTTCGACCTCTTCGAAGGAACGACCGCGCCCTTCGGCGCCATGTCCGCATCACTGGACTACTTCAGGGAGGTCGTCAGGGCGCAGCGGGCGAAGCCGGGCGACGGCCTGCTCGGCATGATCGTGCGGGAGCACGGCGACAGCGTCGGCGACGAGGAACTCGCCGGCCTCGCCGACGGCGTACTCACCGGCGGGTTCGAGACGACGGCCAGCACGATCGCGCTCGGCTCCCTCGTACTGCTCCAGAACGAGGATGTCCTCACCCGGCTGCGTACGGACGACACCATGACCGTGCCGTTCGTCGAAGAGGTGCTGCGCTACCTCTCCGCCGTACAGATCGCCTTCCCCCGCTTCGCCCGACAGGACATCGAGATAGCCGGGGTCGTCATTCCGCGCGGGGACATGGTGCTCTGCTCCCTGAGCGGCGCCAACCGGGACGAGTCGTACGTCATGGACGACGGCCGCTTCGACCCGCACCGCACCACCCCCGCGGGGCATCTCGCCTTCGGCCACGGCATCCACCGCTGTATCGGCGCCGAACTGGCACGGATGGAACTGCGCTCGGCCTATCCGGCTCTGGCCCGGCGGTTTCCCGGTATGCGGCTCGCTGTGCCGCCGGAGGATCTCGCGTTCCGCAAGCTGTCGATCGTCTACGGCATCGAGTCGCTTCCGGTGCATCTGCGCTGAGGCCGGTGCGGGGGCCCGCCCACGGCGGGTGACCGGGTGGGAATTCGTTCGCCGTACGGAGCGGCATTCTGCTTGGCTCACCCGATGAGCGATCTCCACATCCGTTGCGCCGCCCCCACGGACATCGACGCCGTGCTGCGATTCTGGCGTACGGCGGCAGAAGGTACGAGCATCAGCGACGACCGCGACGGGGTGGGACGACTCGTCGCACGCGACCCCGAGGCCCTGCTCGTCGCGGAGCGCGACGGAGTGCTGGTCGGAACCGTCATCGCCGGTTTCGACGGGTGGCGGTGCTCCGCCTACCGGCTGGCCGTGGCCCCGGACTGCCGCCGGCAAGGCATCGCCACCGCTCTGATGGAAGCGGCGGAACAGCGGTTCGCCGCACTCGGCGGCCGACGCGTCGACGCCATGGTGCTGGAGGCCAACGAGCGCGCGCACCGTACCTGGGACGCGGCCGGCTACCGCCGCGAGGACCACTGGCGACGCTGGGTGAAACCGCTGCGGGGGTGAGGGCCGAGGGCTGAGTCACATGCGGAAGCCGTCGGCACGACTACAGCTTCCACAGCTTCCACGAGCGACTTTGCTGATCCTTTACCATGGGTGCTCCCCTGCCGATCCTTACGAAAGGTGTGAGCGTCCATCCATGGACGAGCCTCCCAGTAGCCGACATCGCCGATACCGAGCGATCCCCCTGTCCCTGCCCGATCATGGGACGGAGGTGAACCGATGATCGAAGTGCTTCTGCTGCTCGTGGCGGTACTGCTCTCCCTTGCCTGCGGCGCCTTCGTCGCGGCGGAGTTCTCCCTGACCACGGTCGAACGCGGCCAGCTCGAACGGGCCGTGGAGCAGGGTGAACGTGGCGCGTCGAGCGCCATGAAGGCGGTACGCAGCCTCACCTTCCAGCTCTCCGGGGCCCAGCTGGGCATCACCGTCACCAATCTGGTGGTCGGCATGCTCTCCGAATCCTCGATCGCGAAACTGATCCGTGGGCCGATCGAGGCCGTCGGGCTGTCGGCCGGCGTGTCGTCGTCCGTGGCGCTCGTCATCGGTACGGCCCTGTCCACCGTGTTCCTGATGGTCGTCGGCGAGCTCGTCCCGAAGAACTGGGCGATCTCCTCGCCGCTGGCGGTCGCGAAGACCGTGGCCACCCCGCAGCGCGTCTTCACCGCCCTCTTCCGGCCCTTCATCAGCCACCTCAACAACACGGCCAACCGGATCGTGCGCCGTTTCGGGCTCGAACCCGCCGAGGAGCTGGCGACGGCCCGCAGCCCTCAGGAGCTGGTGGCACTGGCCCGGCACTCCGCGAAAGCCGGCGCCCTGGAGGCGGACACCGCCGAACTCTTCGTCCGCACCCTCAATCTGTCGGCGCTCACCGCGGAGAACGTGATGACTCCGCGGGTCCAGGTCACCGCCCTGGAAGTGCGGGCCACGGCTGAGGACGTCGCCAACGCCACCCGGGCGACCGGACTGTCCCGGTTCCCCGTGTACCGGGGCAGCCTCGACACCGTGGTCGGCGTCGCCCACATCAAGGACGTACTGGCGATCCCCGCCGAGCAGCGACCCCGTAAGCGGGTCGCCGACATGCTGCGCGAGCCGCTGCTCGTACCGGAGACGCTGACCGTGGACCGGTTGCTGGACCGGCTCTCCGGCAAGCTCGCCATGGCGGTCGTCATCGATGAGTACGGCGGCACGGCCGGCGTCGTCACACTGGAGGACATCGTCGAGGAGGTGGTGGGCGAGGTGCGGGACGAGCACGACCCGCACGAGACGCCGGACCTCGCGCCGGCCGGCGAGGACGCCGACGGACGCACCCTGTGGTCGGCCGACGGTGCGGCCCGGACCGACCAGCTGGAGAGGATCGGACTCAGAGTGCCGGACGGACCGTACGAGACCCTTGCCGGGCTGATCGCCTCGGAGGTGGGCCGGATCCCCGCCGTGGGTGATTCGGTCGAGCTCGCCGGCTGGCGGCTCGACGTGGTGGACGCCTCCGGGCGCCGCGCCGCGCGGGCGCTGCTGCACGCGCCGCTGCCCGGCTCCGACGAGCCGTCGGAGGACGCACGATGACCGCCGTACAGCTCTTCATCGGCCTGATGACGCTGGTCGTGAACGCCTTCTTCGTCGGTGCGGAGTTCGCTCTCATCTCCGTACGGCGCAGTCAGATCGAGCCGCAGGCGGAGGACGGGAACCGGCGCGCCCGCAGTGTCATCTGGGGCCTGGAACACGTCTCCGCGCTGCTCGCCGCGGCGCAGCTGGGCATCACCCTCTGCACCCTGATCCTCGGTATCGTCGCGGAACCGGCCATCGCCCATCTGCTGGAGCCGGTCTTCGACGCCGTGGGCATGCCGCACGGGCTGGTCCATCCGATCTCGTTCGTGATCGCGCTGTCCGTGGCGACGTATCTGCACATGCTGCTGGGCGAGATGGTGCCGAAGAACATCGCGCTCGCCGAGCCCGTGCGTACCGCGCTGCTGCTGGGTCCGCCGCTGGTGGCACTGGCCCGAGCGCTGCGGCCGGTGATCTTCGCGATCAACGCCTTCGCCAACGCGCTGCTGAAACTGCTGCGGGTGGAGACGAGGGACGAGGTCTCGGCCACCTTCTCGGACGACGAGCTGGCCCGTCTGGTCAAGGACGCCGGGGATGCGGGACTGGTCGACGACCGGGCGGCGGAACGGCTGCGCCACGCGCTGGAGCTGGGCCGCCGCCCCGTGCGCGATGTGGTGCTGCCGGTGGACCGGGTGATGTACACGAGGGTCGGTACGACCCCCGAGGAGCTGGAGCGGCTCTCGTCCGAGACCGGGTTCTCACGTTTCCCGGTGATGGACAGCGAACAGCGGATCCTGGGCTACCTCCATGTGAAGGACGCCCTCGATGTCACGCCCCGCGATGTGCCGTTCCCGGTGACGGCGATGCGGCCGATCGCCCGGGTACGGGCGTCCACGCCTCTCGACGACGTGCTGACCGCGCTGCGGCGCAGCCGTACGCACCTTGCGGCGGTCGTCGACGAGGACGACCGGCTGGCGGGAATGGTGACGATGGAGGACGTGCTCCGGGAACTGGTGGGACGAGCACAGTCCCGCTGATCCCTGAGGGGCGGGCCGGGGGCTGGGGCTGGTGCTCGTGCTGGTGCTGGTGCTGGTGCTGGTGCTGAGTACGGGTACAGGCCCTGGCTCGGGCCCGCCACTCCCGCTCCCGCCCCGGGGCCTGAGCCCGCCTTCTCCGGCCGTCCGGGAGGGGCCGGGCGGCCCCGCGATACGATCGCATCGCCATGGAAATGAATGCCACCTACACCAGTCTCGTCGCGGTCGGCGACTCGTTCACCGAGGGCATGTCGGACCGACTGCCCGACGGTTCGTACCGGGGCTGGGCCGACGTCCTCGCCACCCGGCTCGCCACCCGGACTCCAGGATTCCGATACGCCAACCTCGCTGTGCGCGGGAAGCTCATCGGCCAGATCGTCGACGAGCAGGTGGACGTCGCCGCGGACATGCGGGCGGATGTCGTGACGCTGGTCGGCGGTCTCAACGACGCTCTGCGCCCCAAGTGCGACATGGGTATGGTCCGCGGACGGCTGGAGGAGGCCGTGGAGCGCCTCGCACCTTCATGCAAGAAACTGGTGCTGATGCGCAGCCCCGGGCGCAACGGACCCGTGATGGAACGGTTCCGGCCGCGGATGGAGGAGTTGTTCTCCCTGGTCGACGACCTGGCCGCCCGGCATGGCGCGGAGGTCGTCGATCTGTACGGCGCCCCGGTGCTGGGCGACCCCCGGATGTGGGATGTCGACCGGTTGCATCTGACCGCCGAGGGACATCGCAGGGTGGCCGAGGCCGTGTGGCAGTCGCTGGGCCTGCCCCCGGAGAACGACTGGCAGTCGCTGTTGCCCGCATCCGTCCCGCCGCACTGGGCCACCCGGCGCGTCGACGATCTGCGCTTCGCCCGTGAGCACCTGTTCCCCTGGATAGGACGGCGCCTGACCGGCCGCTCGTCGGGGGACGGACGTACGGGAGCGCAGTTCAGCGCCGAGCAGGGCCAGGCCTTCTGGGTGACCCCCGACGACGATGCCGCTGCTCCGGGCCCGGTCGCCGCGTGGCGCCGGGTGACCGCCGGCGAATAGCTTTCCGCCCTCTTCCGGCCCACCGAGCGCCCGGCGCTGTCTCCTTTCCCCGTAAGGGAGTTGCTCCCCGGACAGGCTGGTGCGGACGAGGCGGGTGGGGAAGCATGGCCGTGCGCGGTACGGAGAGCGTCCGCGCACAGGCTGAGCGACGCGAAGAGAGCGGATGGCGGATGACTGACGAACGGGGCACCCGGACAGTGGCGGACGGGATCGACACGGGCACGCCGCATTCGGCGCGGGTGTGGAACTACTGGCTGGGCGGCAAGGACAACTACGAGGTGGACCGCCGGCTCGGGGCGACGGTGGAGGAGCTGTACCCGCAGATCATCGAGATAGCGCGCGCCTCCCGGGCATTCCAGGCGCGAGCGGTGCGCTATCTGGCCGGCGAGGCGGGGGTACGGCAGTTCCTGGACCTCGGCACCGGCCTGCCGACGGCGAACGCGACGCATGAGGTCGCCCAGAGTGTCGACCCGGCAGCGCGCATCGTGTACGTCGACAACGACCCGATCGTCCTGGCCCACGCCCGTGCCCTGCTGTCCAGCCGGTCCGAGGGGGCTACGGACTATGTGCACGCGGACCTCACGGACGCGAAGACAGTGTTGCGCGAGGCCGCCCGGACGCTGGACCTCGACCGGCCGGTGGCCGTGATGGTGCTCTCGACACTCGGGCACGTGGCGGACCCGGACGAGGCTGCGGCGCTGCTCCGCAGCTACCTGGACGCCCTGCCGGCGGGCAGCTGGCTCATGCTGTGCGACACCATTGAGACGCCGGAGACCCAGGCGGGGTCCGACGAGTACGCCAGTGGGGGTGCCAAGCCGTACATCTCGCGCCCCAAGGAGATCATGGCGACCTTCGCGGACGGACTCGACCTGGTGGAGCCGGGCTTCGGCTCGATCAGTCTCTGGCGCCCCGAAGGGCCCGTGACCGGCGAGCCGGTCGACCAGTGGGGATTCGTGGCCGCCAAGCGGTAGCACCCGTTCCGGCCGATCGGCGCTCCGGCCCGATCGGCCGGGCGGACACCGAAATCGCCCAGCGCCGCGGTGAGCCCACCTTGGCCACGCGACCATCCCCACCCCTGTCATCCCCACCCCGATCATCGCCGATCCAGCCATCACCGATCCGCCATCGCCACCCGGTCCGTCGGGCGTCCCGGCCCGCAGGGACAGCCGGCACTCAAGGCCGACAGAGGCAACTGATACTCGTGGCCGCCGGAGACAGCCCGCACTCGTGGCCGGGCTCTCGTAGTAACCCACAAACCGGGCCGCGGCACCGACCTGCACAAACCGCCAGTAGAATCACGACACGTGACTGCTGTGTCTGCGAAGCCTCGCATCCCCAATGTCCTGGCCGGCCGCTACGCCTCCACGGAGCTGGCCGTCCTTTGGTCCCCCGAGCAGAAGGTGAAGCTGGAACGTCAGCTGTGGCTGGCGGTGCTGCGCGCCCAGAAGGACCTCGGGATCGAGGTGCCCGACGCCGCTCTCGCTGATTACGAGCGCGTCCTCGACCAGGTAGATCTGGCCTCGATCGCCGAGCGCGAGAAGGTCACCCGGCATGACGTCAAGGCCCGCATCGAGGAGTTCAACGCCCTCGCCGGCCACGAGCAGGTCCACAAGGGCATGACGTCCCGGGACCTCACCGAGAATGTCGAACAGCTTCAGATCCGGCTCTCCCTGGAACTGATGCGCGACCGCACCGTCGCCGTGCTGGCCCGGCTCGGCAGGCTCGCGGGCGAGTACCGCGAGCTGGTCATCGCCGGCCGCTCCCACAATGTCGCCGCGCAGGCCACGACGCTCGGCAAGCGCTTTGCGACAGCGGCTGACGAGCTCCTGGTCGCCTACGGCCGCCTGGAGGACCTGCTGGGCCGCTATCCGCTCCGCGGGATCAAGGGGCCCGTCGGCACCGCTCAGGACATGCTCGACCTGCTGGGCGGCGACGCCGGGAAGCTGGCCGACCTGGAGCAGCGCATCGCCGGCCACCTGGGCTTCGCGCAGGCCTTCACCTCGGTCGGCCAGGTCTATCCGCGCTCGCTCGACTACGACGTGGTGACCGCACTGGTGCAACTGGCCGCCGCGCCGTCCTCGATCGCGAAGACCATCCGGCTGATGGCCGGGCACGAACTGGTGACCGAGGGCTTCAAGCCCGGCCAGGTCGGCTCGTCCGCGATGCCGCACAAGATGAACACGCGCTCCTGCGAACGCGTCAACGGCCTGATGGTGATCCTGCGCGGTTACGCGTCGATGACCGGCGAGCTGGCGGGCGACCAGTGGAACGAGGGCGACGTGTCGTGCTCCGTGGTCCGCCGGGTGGCGCTGCCGGACGCGTTCTTCGCGTTCGACGGTCTGGTGGAGACCTTCCTGACGGTGCTCGACGAATTCGGCGCCTTCCCGGCCGTCGTCGCCCGTGAGCTGGACCGCTACCTGCCGTTCCTCGCCACCACCAAGGTGCTGATGGGTGCGGTGCGCGCGGGTGTCGGGCGTGAGGTCGCCCACGAGGCGATCAAGGAGAACGCGGTGGCTTCCGCCCTGGCCATGCGCGAGCAGGGCACGGAGCGCAACGAGCTGCTGGACAAGCTGGCCGCCGACGAGCGCATTCCGCTGGACCGTGCCCAGCTGGACGAACTCATGGCCGACAAGCTCTCGTTCACGGGCGCCGCGGGCGACCAGGTCACAGCCCTCGTCTCCCGCATCGAGGAGATCACCAAGCAGCACCCGGAGGCCGCCGGATACACGCCGGGCTCCATCCTCTGACGGCCCTCGCCACCAAACGATGACACCCGATGAGCTCCAGGCCGCCCGTGACCGCACTGTTCCCGATGTGGTCGCGGGTGGCCTGCGCGTACTGTTCTGCGGAATCAATCCGAGCCTGATGACTGGTGCCACGGGCCACCACTTCGCCTTCCCCGGCAATCGCTTCTGGCCGGTACTCCATCTGTCGGGTTTCACGTCGAGGCAGTTGAGGCCCTCCGAACAGTCCGAACTGCTCCAGTACCGGCTCGGCATCACCAACGTGGTCGCCAGAGCCACGGCCCGAGCCGACGAACTCACCGCTGAGGAGTTCCGTGCGGGGGGAGAGATCCTCACCGCGAAGGTGGAACGGCTGCGGCCACAGTGGCTGGCGGTGGTCGGCATTACGGCGTACCGGACGGCATTCGGTGAACGCCGTGCCCAAATCGGACCACAGAACCGGATGATCGGCGGAGCCCACGTCTGGGCCTTGCCCAACCCCAGCGGCCTCAACGCCCACTGGACCGCTCAGACGATGGCCGAGGAGTACGGACGGCTCCGCGCGGCCGTCGCCGCGGACCCGCTCACCGACACCGCCGGGGCCTGACTACCAAGGCGAGGTTGCCGGCACTGGGACCCGGCTGAAGCGATCCACCCGCCTCACGGCGGGTCTATCTCCGTCACCACGACGGTCAGCTCGCACCCGGGCCCGTCCTTCTCCAGACAGAGACCCAGGGCGATCCACCGTTCCTCGATGTGCCAGAGCCGGAAGTATTCGCAGCCCGCGGCTGTCTCGGCCCAGGGATCGGGTATCACCTCGCCGGACATCATGCGCTCCTGCGCGCTCCACAGACTGATCATCTGCGGCTCCCCCCAGCGCGCACCGAGCAAGGTGATCAGCGCGTCATGCTCCGCGAGACACTGCGCCCGGTGCTCCAGCCGCGCCGCCTCGTCCTCGTCCTCGTCCCAGGCATCGTCGTCCGCGTGCAGGAACGCGGTGTGATAGCCGGGCCCGCTGACTCCCGTGCCCGATCGGACGCGCTCCACGGGAAACTCCTGGGCGCGCATCCCGTCGATGAGGCGGAGCTGATGTGCGGTGGTCATGCCGTCAGTAAACCGCCCTGCACTGACAACCGAAGCCTCGCCCCATGCTTTGAGCCGATTTCAACCACCTCGTCCCGGCACCTCAGCGTCCCGGCGCCACGGTGCCGGCACCTCAGCGTCCCTACGCCACAGGGTCCCGACGTCCTTGCGGGACGGCACCGCTCAGGCGTCGCGGCGTCTCAGCGCCCACCATCCGGCCAACAGAGCCGCCGCCGCCCAGGCCGCGGTGACGGCCAGTCCTGTCCAGGGTCCGAGGCTGCCTTCCGGGTGCTGGTGCAGCACCAACTGTCCGGCCCGGTCGGGCAGATAATCCGCCGCACTGCCCGCGATGTCCCCGACTACGAACGAGACGATCAGGATAAAGGGGATGAGCAGACTGAGCACGGCAACCGCGCTGCGCAGCAAGACCGTCAGCCCCGCCGCGAAGAGGGCCATCAGGGCCAGATATATCCCGCCTCCGAACGCCGCCCGCAGGGCGCCTGGTTCCCCCAGCCCGATGGCGTACTCCCCCATGAACAGCTGCCCCACCAGAAACGAAGCAAAGGCGGTGATGAGGCCTACCGCCAGCGCCGCCCCTCCGACGAGTGACATCTTGACCGTGTAGAAGTGGGTGCGGCGCGGAACGGCCGCGAGCGACATGCGCAGCGCGCCATTGAGGTACTCGGACGAAATCGCAGTCGCACCGAAGCTGATGGCCGCGATCTGACCGAAGTTCAGCGCGTAGAAGGCGCCGAAGACGAGTTCGGCGTCCGCGTTGTCCGCCTCGGCCTGACCGACGGTGGCAAAGGTGAGCACCGTGACGACCATCGTGACGAGGAAGACGGCGATCAGGGATCCCGAGATGGAGCGCACCGATCTGATCTTGATCCACTCGGAACGCAGGACTGCTGTTGTCTGCATGGTCAGGCCTCCTGACGGGTGGCGGGCGCGACAGCGGCGGAAGCGAATTCCGCGGCACCGGCGGTGAGGTCCAGGTAGGCCTGTTCCAACGTGGCCTGCTCGTCTATGAGCTCCAGTACCGCGATGCCCTCGCTGGCCGCCATCGCTCCGATCTCCTCCGCTTTCGCGCCCTCGACGGTCCAACGGCCGTCCTCGCCCTGCGCGGCCCGGTAGCCCTTGCGTGTCAACACCTCACCGAGCCGGGAGGATTCGGCCGTGCGCATCCGCACCCTGGGCCGGCTGCGGGAGTCGAGGAATTCCTGCATCGGCAGATCGATGAGGAGCCGCCCCCGCCCGAGCACGATCAAGTGGTCGGCGAACGACGACGTCTCGTTCATCAGGTGACTGGAGACGAGCACCGTGCGGCCCTCCCGGGCGAGCCGCTTCATCAGTTCCCGGATCCAGACGATGCCCTCCGGATCCAGCCCGTTCGACGGCTCGTCCAGCATGACCACCTCCGGGTCACCGAGCAGCGCCGCCGCTATACCGAGCCGCTGGCGCATGCCGAGAGAGAACGTCTTGATCCGGCGTCCGCCGACCTGGGCGAGGCCTGCCTCCTCCAGCACCTCGTCGACCCTGCCGGGGCCCATGCCATTGCTCGTCGCGAGCGTCAGCAGGTGGTTGCGGGCCGTCCGCGAACCGTGAGCGGCCTGCGGATCGAGGAGTACCCCGACGTGGCGCAGCGGCTCGTCCAGGGCGGCATACGCCTGCCCGCCGATGGTGGCGGTGCCCGCTGTGGGCCTGTGCAGCCCGAGGACCAGCCGCATGGTGGTGGACTTGCCCGCCCCGTTGGGCCCGAGGAATCCGGTGACCCGGCCGGGCCGCACGCTGAACGTGAGGTGGTCCACAGCGCGGGTCGCGCCGTAGTCCTTCGTGAGCTCGTGGACATCGATGCTGGTCATGTCCTCAGCCTCGCGGCCCCGCCGGCGACGGTCCTCCCCCGACGGAGTGGATCGTCTCCCTCGCTCGGGGGAGCCGCCGCACCCGAGCACGCTGGCACGATGGGCGGCATGCTCCGCTTCCTCCACCCGTTGGCCGCACAGGTCACCTACACCCGCTGGCTGCATCTGCTCATGCCGTCCGCCGTCGTGAGCGTGTGGCTGTTCATCTCGATGGACACGCCGTGGGTGCCCGTCGTCCTCGCGGCGCTCGTCGGCCTGATACCCGGTATGCGGCTCGCCGAGGGGATCCAGGCGCAGCTGTTGCTCACACCCGCGGAGCGCGGCGCCCCCGACGCGACCATCTCGGTGGCGCCGTCAACCTCTTGGTCCGAGCGCTGGCGGACCGCGCTCTGGCTGGAGGTGCGGCTGCTGTGCGCGGGCCTGGCCGGCCTCGCCACGGTGTGGCTGCCGGCCACAGCGTTCGACCTCGTCCGCTCAGCGCTGGGGTCGAGACCGAGCGACGAATGGTTCGCCTCCGGACTCGGAGCGCACTGGTGGGCTGCGGTCCTTGCTCCTGTTCCCCTGCTCATCATGCTCGCCGTGATCGTGGGCTGTGGGGAGCTGATCACCGCGGCCGCCCGTTGGCTGCTGGGCCCGACGCCGGTCCAGCGGCTGACAGCGCTGGAGGAGCGCACCGAGCAGCTCCTCGAACGCAATCGGATCGCGCGGGAGCTGCACGACTCGATCGGGCATGCCCTGACAGTGGCCGTGGTGCAGGCGGGTGCCGCAAGGGCGGCGGGCGACCCCGAGTTCACCGAACGGGCCCTGGTGGCGATCGAGGAGACCGGCCGTGACGCGCTCGAAGACCTGGAGCGGGTACTGAGGGTGCTACGCGAGTCAGGTAAGCCTCCAGGGCAACGACCGTCGCTGAGTGAGGCGGACCGGTTGCTGGACTCCGCTCGGGGTGCCGGGGCCACGGTCGACGCCGAGGTGTCCGGTCCGCTGGAACAGGTACCGGGGTCGGTGTCCCGTGAGGGGTACCGCATCCTTCAGGAATCCCTCACCAATGCCCTGCGGCACTCGGGGACCGTCCCCGTCCGGGTCCGTATCACCGTCGCGGAGGGAAGGCTGGACTTGGAGGTGACCAACCCGTTCACGGGTTCGACCGGTACACCCGGGGGAGGAAGCGGGCTGCGGGGCATCCGCGAGAGAGCCGCCCTGCTGGGCGGAAATGCCAAGACCGGACTGTACGGAGGGGAATGGATGGTGCACGCGAGCCTTCCGCTGGACCGCATACGCTGACCGGATGCCGGTTACCGTTCTTCTGGTCGACGACGAACCCCTGGTCCGCGCAGGTCTGCGTGCAGTTCTGGAGGCCCAGCCCGATATCGAGGTCGTCGGTGAGGCGGGGGACGGCGCCGCGGTGATCCCGCTGGTGCGGCGGCTGCGCCCCGACGTCGTGGCGATGGACGTCCGGATGCCGCTGATGGACGGTATCGAGGCGACCCGGGTGGTGCTGCGCACGGTGCCCGATCCGCCGAAGATCCTGGTGGTGACGACGTTCGAGAACGACGAGTACGTGTACGAGGCGCTCCGCGCGGGGGCGGACGGGTTCCTCCTCAAGCGGGCCCGGCCCGCGGAGATCGTTCATGCGGTGCGGCTGGTGGCGGAGGGCGAGTCCCTGTTGTTCCCGGCGGCCGTCCGGCAGCTCGCCGCCGAATACGGTACGAGCAAGGCGCGCAAGACCATGGACCGGGCTTCGCTCACCGAGCGCGAGGCCGCGGTGCTGCGGCTGATGGCCCGGGGGCTGTCCAACGCCGAGATCGCCGCGAAGCTCGTGGTGGGTGTGGAGACGGTGAAGACCCATGTCAGCGGCGTGCTGGCGAAGTTGGGCGCCCGGGACCGCACCCAGGCGGTCATCGCCGCGTACGAGTCGGGATTCGTCACCCCCAGCTGAACCGCAGCTGATTCCGGTTCTTCCCGGACCGCGTTGTGTCCCGCAGTCGCCCCGCCCCTGAGCACCGAGTACCATCCGCCTGACATGCGCACGAGCTGGGAGGACACACCGTGGGCCGGCTGACCGGTGGGGACCCGTCGCTGCTGCGTCGGATCAATTCCGCGGTGGTGCTGCACGCTCTCAGGGGCGCCGGCTCCCCGACCCTCACGGACCTGACCCGGATCACCGGTCTGTCGCGGCCGACGGTCGAGGGTGTCATCGAGGGGCTCTTCGAGGCCGGCCTGGTCGTCGAGTCGGCGCCCGACGGTGCCGAGGCACGACGGCAGGGCCGTCCGGCCCGCAGGTTCCGGTTCCGTGCCGAGGCCGGGCATCTGCTGGGCATCGAGATCGGCCCGCACCGGGTCTCGGCGCTGCTGTCGGGTCTGGACGGCCGGATCATCGGCGCCGGCTCACGTGATGTGTCGGAGACCGCGTGCGCCGACGACCGCCTCGACAAGGTGCGGACCGTGGTCGCCGAAGTCCTGCGGCGGACGGGTGTGGCCCGCAGCAGCCTGCGGGCGGTCGGGGTCGGCAGTCCGGGCATCGTGGAGGCCGACGGCACCGTCCGGCTGGGCACCGCGTTGCCGGACTGGACCGGCCTGGCGCTCGGTGAGCGACTGCGACGGTCCTTCCGCTGCCCTGTTCTCGTGGAGAACGATGCGAACGCCGCAGCCGTCGCGGAGCACTGGAAGGGCGCGGCCACGGAGTCCGACGACATCGTGTTCGTGCTGGCGGGGCTGAGTCCGGGAGCGGGTTCCCTGATCGGCGGACGGCTGCACCGCGGTTTCGGCGGTGCGGCGGGCGAGATCGGTGCGCTGCACCTCCTCGGCCGTGACGTCACACCGGAGCGGCTGCTGTCCACGACGGACACGCCGCTGGACCCGCTGGACGAGCATGCGGTGGCCGCCGTGTTCGCGAAGGCGCGGCACGGCGACGAGCAGGCGCAGGCGGCGGTCGAGCGGTTCATTCAGCGGCTGGTCCACGATGTGGCGGCGCTGGTGCTGGCACTCGATCCCGAGCTGGTGGTCGTCGGGGGGTGGGCAGCCGGACTCGACGGAGTGCTCGACCCGCTCCGCGGTGAGCTGGCCCGCTACTGCCTTCGGCCCCCGCGGGTGGCGCTGTCGCTGCTCGGCGAAGCCGCTGTGGCCACGGGGGCGCTGAGGCTGGCACTCGACCACGTCGAGGAGCAGCTCTTCGCGGTGGAGGGAACGGTGACGGCCCGCCGCTGAGTGCGACGGGCCGAACAGTTCGGATCTTGGCGGGCGACCGGGAGGAAGCCGGTCAGGACGCCTGGCGCTCCTGGTCGTGGTGGCTGATCTCCAGGTCGCCCGAGTCGCCGAAGGTGAGCCGGCAGGTGTCGGCCCGGTAGGTCGCGATGGAAACGGCCGCCGTGCCGCCTGCGGCGAGGTACCGGGTGGTGACGACGAGGACGGGAGCCCCCGGAAGCCGGTCGAGCTCCTTGGCATCGTCCGCGCGGGCCGAACCGAGTTCCACCGAGCGGTCCTGGCCGTCGAGCCCGAGCCGGTGCAGTTCACGCACGACGCTGCGGGCCCTGGCGGTGCCGGACGGAGTGTCTATGGCGGACAGTTCGGGGACCGAGGACGCCGGCACGTACAGCAGCTCCGCCGCGACCGCCTGCCCGTGGGAGGCCCGGATCCGGCGCACGACGTGGACGGGCTCGTCGCTGCCCACGTCGAGCGCACCGGCCACCGCCACAGGTGCGACCGCGGTCTGGCAGTCCACCGGCTGCCACGCCTCACCCGCGCCGCCTCCGCTCCAGTCGTGCTGAGCGGTGGAGACGGCCACGCCCACTCGCGGCGGCGCGACCGTGGTCCCGACCCCCCGGCGGCGCTGCAGTCTGCCTTCGAGTTCGAGCTGCTCCAGTGCCTGCCGGAGCGTGGCACGGGCGACGCCGAACCGGGCGGCGAGCTCCCGCTCGTTGGGAAGGATCTCCCCCACCGCAAAGTCCGAGTCGAGTGCCTCACTGAGCACGGTCTTGAGGTGCCAGTACTTCGGCTCCGGTACCGATTCCAGCTGCGTGGTCCCCACCCTTGTCCTCCGCAATCGCCCAGCGGCTATTCCGCGACGTTATTTATTAAAGGTTCCTGTCTTAACGTTGCGACCATAGGACGGCACACCCCCTTGGTCAAGACCAATCCTTAGCCGGTAACGCTGTGAAACGGGGCTCTGCCGCAGAGCGTTCACAGGACGTTCGTGGACCGGTTCGCATCGCGCAGCGCAAAGCCCCACGTCCGGGCAGGTCCGTGGGGCTTCGGGAGCGATCTGGGCGGCTGCCGGCCGGAGACGGCCGGAAGGGGAATGTGTTGGTTGAGGCAGTCGGCGGATCCGGTCGGCTACGCGCCACCGAAACCGGTGAGCTTGTCAGGATTACGAACGATATACACACATTGGATAAGTCCGCCCCACACATCGATCTGCATGACGGAATCGGGCTTTCCGTCGATGAGGACCAGCAGCGCCGGTCCGCCGTTCAGTTCCAGGCTCCGGACCTCCAGGTCCGGGATCGGCTCGTGGGCGACGGCCTGGAGGAAGCGGCCGACCTTTTCCGCACTCTCCAGGATGCGCAGCGGCGCCTTCGACTTCCCGCCGCTGTCACCGACGAGCCGCACGTCCGGCGCGAGGAGCGCGAGCAGCGCCTCGATGTCACCGCCCGCGGCCGCTGCGAGAAAGCGTTCCGTGAGGTCACGACGGTGGACGGGATCGACGTCGTAGCGCGGCTTGCGCTCCTCCACATGGCGCCGGGCGCGCCCGGCGAGCTGACGGACGGCCGCTTCGGTCCGGTCGAGCGTCGCGGCGATCTCTCCGTACGGAAAGCCGAAGGCCTCGCGCAGGACGAAGACGGCACGCTCCAGCGGGGACAGCGATTCGAGGACGACGAGCACCGCGACGGAGACGGAGTCGGCGAGCACGGCCTGCTCCGCCGTGTCGGGCACGGCGGGGCCGAAGTCGGTGACAAGGGGTTCCGGCAGCCAGGGCCCGACGTACGCCTCACGCCGCGTCCGGAGCTGTCGCAGCCGGTCGATGGCGAGGCGGGTGACGATCCTCACGAGGAAGGCACGCGGTTCGCGCACGTCCTCCCGCACCGTGGACGACCACCGCAGCCATGCCTCCTGGACCACGTCCTCCGCGTCGGCGATCCGGCCGAGCATCCGGTAGGCCACCCCGGTGAGTACGGGCCGGTGCTCTTCGAAGACGTCGGTCACGGTGTCGGTTGTCACCGTCCCATCCCAGCCGACCCGCCGCACGGTGTCCAGTTCGAATCGCCCGGACCTCTTGAACTCCAAGCTACCTGGCGGTAGTTGTTGTTGACGCGCCGGGTTCCACGAGCCGTTGTCCGCCGGACGCGATGTCCTGTTCACCGATGGTGTGCCGGGGCCGGCGGTGACCATCGCGTGGTGCGGCAGCGACCGGCTGCTCCTGCGCCGCCAGGGCGTCCGGGCCGAGCACACCGTCCCCGGCGCCCGGCCGGTCCGGCTGCCGGGCCGCGACCGGGTCCCGGTGAACGACGGCCCGGCTCTCGTCGCCCGGGTGATTCCCGACACCGGCCGCTGAGTCCGTACCGGGCCGGCGCCGGTGCAGAACGCCCGACCCCAGCGCCACCCCCAGCCCGACCAGACAGCTGCCCGCGGCCTGCCCGAGACCGTACGAACCGGTGCCGACCAGCGGGGCGGTGAGCGCGGCGGAGACCGGGATCAGACCGGAGAAGAGCGTGGCGCGCTCGGCGCCGATGCGCTGCATGCCCATGTACCAGCAGACGAATCCGACGACCGTGACCACGGCGGCCTGCCAGAGCAGCGCCGCCGTCTCACCGGGTGACGGCACCCGCAGGAAGCCTCCCCCGTCCAGCACCAGCCCCAGCGCGGCCGACTCCGCGGCGGCGATCACGCAGACCGTGGCGGACAGCAGTTTCGGGCCGAGCGGGCGCAGCACGGGTACGGCGATGACCGCGAAGCCCACCTCACCGGCCAGCGCACCGACGGAACAGACGATGCCCGCCGTGTCGGTGCGGCCCCAGCCCTGGACCGTGAAGGCACCCGCGGCGACCAGCGCGGCCGCGTAGAGCACCGCGCGGGCCGGCCGACGCCCGTCCAGCAGCGGAACGAGCACCGCGACGAGGATCGGGGCGCACCCGACGAAGACTCCCGGAACAGCAGGTTCCGCGCTCCGCTCGGCGGCCAGGACGGCCAGATTGAAGCCGACCATTCCGACAGCCGCGAGCAGTGCCAGCCGCGCCCACTGCCGGCCGCTGAGCGTGCGCAGCGTGGCAGCGGGCGCAGGCGCTCCGCCCCGCCGCAGAAGAGGCAGGAGCAGCAGGCCCGCCAGGCCGTAGCGCAGCGCCTGGCCACCCGCGTACGGGTAGTCGCCGAGCACGCTGTTGGCGGTGAAGGAGGCACCCACGAGGGTGCAGGCGATGGCGGCGAGTAGGGCTCCGCGCAGATAGGTCACGTTCATGGCACCGACGCTAGGCAGCGCGGCGGCCCGGTTTAAGGTCCACTTCCATGACGTCTTCGGGGACCAATCCAGCACCGGACAGCGGCGGCAGCGGCCGGGAGCCGGTCTCCGCCGCCTGGGAGCTGCTGCTTCCGGCGGCGTCCGCCCCGGCCCGCGGGCGCGGTCGCGCCCTCCAGGCGGCGCTGCGCGAGGCGATCCGTTCCGGCCGGCTGACGCCGGGGACACGGCTTCCGTCCAGTCGTGAACTCGCCGCCGATCTCGGTCTCTCACGCGGTCTGGTCACCGAGGCGTACGAGCAGCTGACCGCCGAGAGCTATCTGCACAGCGGACGCGGGGCGGGAACATGGGTGAGCGGATCGGTGCGGGCGGCGGCGGGCCGGGCCCGCGATCTCGCCCCTCGCGCGCCCGGCACGCTCGTCGACTTCCGGCCCGGCACCCCGGACCTCTCGCTCTTTCCGCGCAGCGCCTGGGCCGCCACGCACCGTTCGGTGCTCGGCAGGCTGCCGCACAGCGCCCTGGGCTATCCCGATCCACGGGGGCTTCCCGAGCTGCGGATCGCCCTCGCGGCCCTGCTGACGAGGCGTCGGGGGGTGGTGGCAGATCCGGAACGGCTGCTGGTCTGTTCGGGCGTGGCGCAGGCGACGACCCTGCTCGGATTCGTGCTGCGCGGACGCGGGATGCGCACGGTCGGCGTCGAGGATCCCGGGAGCCCCGAACACGCCTCTCTCTTCGCCTCCACGGGCCTTGCCACCTGCCGGCTGCCGCTCGATGGCGAAGGACTGGCCACCGAGCCGCTCGCGCGCTCCGGGGTCCGTGCCGTGATGACCACCCCGGCCCATCAGTTCCCCACCGGAATCGCGTACTCCGCCGCCCGCCGCAGTCTGCTTCTGGACTGGGCGAGGGACGTCGACGGGGTGATCGTGGAGGACGATTACGACGGTGACTTCCGCTACGACCGGGCGCCCGTCGGAGCCCTTCAGGGCCTGGATCCGGAGCACGTGGCGTACACCGGGTCGGTGAGCAAGTCGCTGGCACCCGGTCTGCGGCTGGGGTGGCTGCTGGCACCGGCGTCGATGACGGACGAGATCGTCGACCGCAAACGCACGATGGATCTCGGCAACCCTGCCGTCGACCAGGCGGTACTCGCCGACTTCATCACCCGGGGCGGCTACGACCGTCAGCTGCGACGCTGCCAGCGCGCCTACCGTGAGCGCCGCGACATCCTGACCGCCGCGCTGGCCGAGCACTTCCCCGGCACCGAGGTCAGCGGTATCGCCGCGGGGCTCCACATCATCGCCCGGCTGCCCGAACGGTACGGTCCCGAGGCCGGTTTCGCCGCCCGTGCCGCCGGTGCCGGGATCGCGCTGCGGCTGATGAGCGACTGCGGAACCGTGCGTCCAGCGGACCGTTCCGTGAGCCTGGTGATGGGTTACGCGCACCTGGCGCCGGCGGACATCGCACGTGGTGTGCGTCTGCTGGCCGAGGCCCAGCGGGGCCTGCACTGATCGGCTTCCATGACGCCGGGGGCCGCGCGGCCGCCGCGCGTGGCGGGTCGACGCAGTTGGTGCGGCAGGCGGCACGGCCGGAGGCCCCCGGGGCCAGGCGGCTGCTTGAACCCTGGTCGGGGCATGGCTCGAACACCCTGGCCAACCGGCCGAAAATAGACAATAGGCAACTAGATGCACACTTAACCCATCGGTCACGAGGCGTTCGTGATCAGGCAACACCGCTCCGTCACAGTGAAGGCATGACTGATGTGACATCCGCGAAGAGTGCCCGCCGCCCCCACCACTGGCGACGGGATCTCATCGAACTCGCCGCCCTGTTCACCGCGGTCGCCGTTGCCGACGCCATCGCCAACCTGATCGGGCACCAGCCGGACGGGCCATATCTGCTCATCGCCTCGGCCCTGGCGCTGACCGCGACTGCCGCGTTCCACACCTGGTGGGCGCGGCGGCACAGCCACGCGCCACCGCCGGATACCGACGGGGTGTCCGGCCTGCACGACTCCGCCGCGCGGCCGCTCGCGGCGGCCGTCTCCCCGGCACCGGGTACCGGGTCCGGGGAGACGACGCTGTGGCGGATGCGTACCACGGTCAGGGACGCCCCCGGCAGCCTGGCGGCGCTCTGCACTGTCCTGGCCCAGCACCGGATCGACATCCTCACCCTTCAGACGCACCCGCTGGCACAGGGCACGGTCGACGAGTTCCTGCTGCGCGCCCCCGCCACGCTTCCGGCAGCGCAGCTGACCCGGGCGATCTCCGCCGCGGGCGGCAGCTCCACCTGGATCGAGCGCGCCGACGCCCATGATCTGGTGGACGCTCCGACCCGGGTGCTCGGCCTCGCCACCCGCACCGCGCTGGATGCCGCCGAACTCCCCCTCGCCCTGCGCCAACTGCTCGGCCGGTGCACCATCCACTCACTGCCCGCCGTGTCGATCACCGGACGCGCCACCGGTGAGACCGCGCCCGTCGAAGGGGTGCTGGAGGAGACGGTGATGCGGCTGCGTGACCCGTCGGGCGGCGTCATCACCGTGGAGCGGCCCTATCTTCCGTTCACGCCCACGGAGTTCGCCAGGGCGCGCGCCCTGGTCGAGCTCGACGCCCGGCTCGGCCCGCGTGTTCCGCGCGGTGAGCACGTGCTCACCCTGCCCGAGGGCAACGAGATCACCGTGCGCCGGGCGGACAGCGCCGATCTCGAAACGGCCCGAGCCATGCACGAGCGCTGCTCGGAGCAGACGCTGCGGCTGCGCTACCACGGCCCGGTCCGCGACGCCGACCGCTATCTCGACCACCTGCTGAGCCCGCGCTTCGGCCGTACCCTCGCCGTGCAGACGGCCTCCGGCCGGCTGGTAGCCCTCGGCCATCTGCTGTGGGACGGCGACGAGACCGAGGTCGCCCTGCTCGTCGAGGACGACTGGCAGCGCCGTGGCATCGGCTCCGAGCTGCTCGCCCGCCTGGTGGCGCTCGCCGTCGAGGCCGGCTGCGAGAGCGTCTACGCGGTCACCCGGGCTTCCAACACCGGCATGGTCGCCGCCATGCGCGCGCTCTCGCTGCCGCTCGACTACCAGATCGAGGAGGGCACCCTGGTGATCACCGCCCGGCTGAACGCGACTCCGGTACGGCCCCTGCCCCTGCCCCCGCATCAGCAGGCACGTCACTGAAGCCCTGACGTACGGGCTCCTCGCCGCTCAGCGCCTGGCAGAGATCGGCCCAGAGGTCCTCGACGTCCTCCAGGCCGACCGACATGCGCAGCAGCCGGTCGCCGACTCCCGATGCCTTCCGGTCTCCTTCGTCCACAATGCGGTGGCTGATGGAGGCGGGGTGCTGGATCAGGCTGTCCACGCTGCCGAGACTGACGGCGGGCGTGATGAGCCGTACCGCGGCGATCACTCGGTGCGGGTCCCCGAAGACCTCGAAGGAAACCATCGCACCGCCCAGTTCCGGGTAGTGGACGCGGACGATCCGCGGGTCGGCGGCCAGCCTGCGGGCGAGTTCCGCGGCGCTCGCGGACGCGGCCCGCACCCGTACCGGCAGCGTGGACAGACCGCGCAGCAGCAGGTATCCGGCCATCGGATGCAGCACGCCGCCGGTGGCGAAGCGCACCTGGCGCAGCAGGGCCGCGAACTCCTCGTCGCAGGCGACGACTCCGCCCATCACGTCCCCGTGGCCGCCCAGGTACTTCGTCGCGCTGTGCAGCACGATCCGGGCACCGTGCTCGACGGGCCGCTGGAGCACCGGTGTGGCGAAGGTGTTGTCGACGAGCAGCGGCACGGAGCCGCAGGAGTGCGCGACCGACCGGATGTCCACCTCCTTGAGCGTCGGATTGGCGGGGGTCTCGACGATGACCAGACCCGTGTCGGGCCGGATCGTGTCGGCGATGCCCGCCGGATCGGTCCAGGTCACCTCGGTGCCCAGCAGCCCGGCACCGAGCAGATGGTCGCTGCAGCCGTACAGCGGGCGGACCGCCACCACATGGCGCAGTCCGATGCTCGCGCGGGCCAGCAGGACGGCGGTGAGCGCCGCCATGCCGCTGGCGAACGCCACGGCGCTCGCGGTCCCTTCGAGCCGGGCCAGGGCCGTCTCGAACCGGGCGGTGGTCGGGTTGTCGAGCCGGGCGTAGACCGGCGGCCCGTCGAGCCGGGCGCCGGTGGTGGCGAAGGAGTCGATCCGCGCCGCCTCGCCCCTGGAGTCGTACGAGGGGTAGGTGGTGGACAGGTCGATCGGCGGGGCGTGCAGGCCGAGAGCCGCGAGGTCGTCGCGTCCGGCGTGCACGGCTTCGGTGGCCAGCGCCCTAGTCCGGGTTGTGGTCGGGGGCGCCATCGAGGATTCGGTGTCCATGTCACTACTCTGAACAGACACCGGGGTATCTGGACAGATGCCCGTGCTACGTTCGGCAGATGACCGATTCCATCGCCCTGGACACGGTGGATCTGCACATTCTGCGCCTGCTGCAGAACGATGCCCGGACCACCTACCGCGATCTCGCGGCCGAGGTCGGGGTCGCCCCGTCGACATGCCTGGACCGGGTCACCCGGATGCGCCGCACGGGCGTCATCCTCGGTCACCAGCTGCGACTGGATCCGGCCAGAATGGGGCGCGGGCTGGAGGCCCTGCTGTCCGTGCAGGTCCGGCCGCACCGCAGAGAGCTCATCGGCCCGTTCGTCGAACGGATCAGGACGCTGCCCGAGTCCCGGGCGCTCTTCCATCTGACCGGTCCCGACGACTATCTGGTCCATGTGGCCGTTGCCGATACCGCCGACCTGCAGCGGCTGGTGCTGGACGAGTTCACCTCGCGCCGCGAAGTGGCCCGGGTGGAGACCCGGCTGATCTTCCAGCAGTGGGAGTGCGGACCGCTGCTGCCGCCCTCGGCCACAGCGGCCGGGCCGGGCACATGTCAGGCCTCACAGCCCGATTGATAGTGACGGGGAACCCCTCTCCGTATGAGGATGTCCACATGTCAGACACTCCTAGCAGCGCGCTGCCCCGTCAGGTCGCCGACGCCTACGTCGACGCTTTCATCCGACTCGACCCGATTTCCGGCACCTTTCTCGGTGTCGCGGAAAGCTCGCGCCGCCTTCCCGACTTCTCCCCCGCCGGCCAGGAAGCACTGGCCGATCTGGCCCGCGCCACGCTCGCCCGGCTCGACCGCGCGGAACAGCTGCCCGGTGCGGCCGATGACGCCGAGCGCCGTTGCGGCCGCCTCCTTCGTGAGCGGCTGACGGCCGAACTCGCCGTCCACGAGGCCGATGAGTCGCTGCGTGCCGTCTCCAACCTGCACTCCCCGGCGCACTCGGTCCGTGAGGTGTTCACCGTGACGCCCACCGAGTCGGACGAGGACTGGGCGGCCGTCGTCGACCGGCTCCGTGCGGTTCCGGCCGCGCTCGCCGGCTACCGGGAGTCGCTCGCGCTCGGTCTGGAGCGCAAGCTCTACGGCAGTCCGCGCGCCACGGCCACCTTCATCGACCAGCTCGACGAGTGGATCGGCGACGGTACGACGGGGTTCTTCCAGGACTTCGCGGCCGCGGGCCCGGCCGCCCTGCGCACCGGTCTCGACGACGGCGCCCGGCAGGCCGCGCAGGCGCTGGAGGAGCTGCGGCAGTGGATGCGCGAAGCGTACGCCCCCGCCGTCGAGGGCGCACCCGAGGTGGTGGGCCGTGAGCGGTACGCCCGCTGGTCGCGCTACTTCAACGGCACCGACCTCGATCTCGACGAGGCGTACGCGTACGGCTGGTCCGAGTACCACCGGCTGCTCGCCGAGATGCGGACCGAGGCCGCGAAGGTGCTGCCCGGCGCGGGCCCCTGGGAGGCGCTGGCCCATCTCGATGTGCACGGCAAGCACATCGAGGGGGTCGACGAGGTCCAGGCATGGCTGCAGGGGCTGATGGACGAGGCGATCGAGGCCCTGGACGGTACGCACTTCGAACTCGCCGAGCGGGTCCGCAAGGTGGAGTCCCGGATCGCCCCGCCCGGCGGCGCCGCGGCGCCGTACTACACGGGTCCGTCCGAGGACTTCTCCCGCCCCGGCCGCACCTGGCTGCCGACCATGGGCGAGACCCGGTTCCCGGTGTACGACCTGGTCTCCACCTGGTACCACGAGGGCGTTCCCGGTCATCACCTGCAGCTTGCCCAGTGGGCCCATGTCGCCGAGAGCCTCTCGCGCTACCAGGCGTCCATCGGCATCGTCAGCGCCAACGCCGAGGGCTGGGCGCTGTACGCGGAGCGGCTGATGGACGAGCTGGGCTTCCTGCCCGACGCCGAGCGCCGCCTGGGGTACCTGGACGCGCAGATGATGCGCGCCTGCCGGGTGATCGTGGACATCGGCATGCACCTGGAGCTGGAGATCCCGGCCGACTCCCCGTTCCACCCCGGTGAGCGGTGGACGCCCGAGCTGGCCCAGGAGTTCTTCGGCAACCACAGCGGCCGGCCCGCCGACTTCGTGGAGAGCGAGCTGACCCGCTACCTCTCGATGCCGGGACAGGCCATCGGCTACAAGCTGGGTGAACGCGCCTGGCTGCTCGGCCGGGAGAACGCCCGCGCGGCGCACGGGGACTCCTTCGACCTCAAGTCCTGGCACATGGCCGCCCTTTCGCAGGGGCCGCTGGGTCTGGACGATCTGGTCGACGAGCTGTCGAAGCTCTGACCGGGCCGGCGGGCCGGGCTCCGGGGGCGGACCCCGGGCCCGGCCCGCCGCTGTCAGCAGCCGCACTCCTCG
Source organism: Streptomyces sp. NPDC048671 (assembly GCF_055587045.1). NCBI lineage: Bacteria > Bacillati > Actinomycetota > Actinomycetes > Kitasatosporales > Streptomycetaceae > Streptomyces > Streptomyces sp. NPDC048671. The sequence continues at coordinate 36,235 of NZ_JBVJHB010000015.1, forward strand.
GAGCCACCCGGCGCGGTGAGCGGGTCGCCACCGCGCCGACGCCCTCCACACCGCCGTGGCACCCGCTCTCCGCGGCCTGCCCGTCCGTCCGTCCGTCCGTCCGTCCAGCGCACGTCTTGAATTACCCCTGGCGAAAACCGTGATCGTCGACCATTTGCCCCCTACGTCGGTCGGGTAGCCCGAGGGAGTCGCACCCTCCGGCTACCCGACCGTTGCATTCGCGCTTCCCCGGTCCCGGTCCGTCGCGGGGAGGGCGTTGTCGATGAGGACGGCGGCGATGGCGGCGGCGGTGGGGAAGGATTCGGCGTTGAGGACCCGGGTGCGGGCCGAGGCGCCGTCGAGGAGCAACGCCAGTTGTTCGCCGAGCTGTTCGGGGTTGGCGGCGCCGGCTTCGCGGGCCGTTTCAGCGAGCCGCGCGGCGATGGCGAGCTTGTAGTCGCGTGCGTATTGGGACGCGGGGTGTTCGGGGTCGTGGATCTCGACGGTCGCCGCGATGTAGGGGCACAAGGGCGTGAGTTCCTCCGGGCCGGATGTGGGGACCTCGAAGACGGCGAGGAGTCGTTCGCGGGGCGTGAGGTCGGCGCGGTCGAACACTCCGGCCATGATGTCGGGATCGAAGCGGCGCAGGTATTCGGCGACGAGTTCGTCCTTGCTGGTGAAGTGCTGGTAGGCCGTGCGCTTCGAGACCTGGGCCACTGCGCAGAGTTGGTCCATGCCCGTGCGGTTGATGCCCTGAGCGCGGAACAGTTGCTGTGATGCGCTGAGGATGCGCTCGCGCGCACCCCTGCCGCGGCGCCGGCCTTGGGGGCCCTTCTCCAGCTTCGTCATGACTTCATCATAACCCAGCGCGGTACCGATCGGTATACATAGCTTGCGCTCCCACTGGTCGCCGGATACGTTAAGTACACAACTCGGTGTACAAAGGAGCAGTCATGGGAAAGCTCGATGGCAAGGTTGCGGTGATCACGGGCGGGTCGACCGGCATGGCGCTGGCCGGCGCGAAGCTGTTCGTCGAGGAGGGGGCTCATGTCTTCATCACAGGGCGGCGGCAGGAGGCGCTGGATGACGCCGTCAAGGTGATCGGCCGGAACGTGACCGCCGTGCAGGGTGACGCGGCCGACCTGGACGACCTGGACCGTCTGTACGAGACGGTCAAGCGGGAAAAGGGCTCGATCGACGTGCTGTGGGCGAGTGCCGGGACGGGTGAGCCGGGCAAGCTCGGCGAGATCACCGAGGAGCAGTTCCATCGCGCGTTCTGGCTGAACGCGCGCGGCACGCTGTTCACGGTGCAAAAGGCGCTGCCGCTGCTCAACGACGGTGCCTCGATCCTCATGACCGGATCGAACGCTTCGCTCAGGGGCTTCCCCGGGTGGAGTGTGTATGCGGGGAGCAAGGCCGTGCAGCAGGCCTGGGCCCGTGTGTGGCTGAACGAGCTGAGGGACAGGCGGATCCGGGTGAACGTGCTGACCCCCGGCCAGGTCGCCACCGCCAAGCAGGAGGAGTTGTTCGATCAGGAGACGAAGCGGCAGTTCGAGTCCCTGATCCCGCGGGGCGAGATGGGCCGCCCCGAGGAGATCGCGACGGTCGCGCTGTTCCTCGCCTCGGACGACTCAAGCTATGTGAACGGGCTGGAACTGACCACCGATGGCGGCACCACGGCGATCTGAACGCACACGCCGGTATGTGCGGGCGCACCCGCGCATAGCTCGGCGCAAACGAAACAAAGCGAGAGTCCGAGAACAAGGAAGAGAGCACACCTCATGAGCAGCATCAGCATCATCGGCACTGGGAACATGGCCCGTACCATCGGCGCGCTGGCGGTAGCGGGCGGCAACACCGTCGAGGTCCTGGGCCGCGATCACGCCAAGGCCGCCGATCTGGCCGAGGCTCTCGGCGGCGGCGCCACGACGGGAGAGTGGGGCGCCGTCCCGGCCGGGGACATCGTCGTCGTGGCCCTGTTGTTCGACAGTGTCGTGCCGACCGTCGCCAAGTACGGAAGCGCCCTCGCGGGCAAGGTCATCGTCGACATCAGCAACCCCTTCAATTCCACGTCCGACGGTCTGGCTCACCGCGAGGTCACCTCAATCGCGCAGGAAGTCGCCAAGGTGGCCCCGGCCAGTGCCAGCGTGGTGAAGGGATTCAACACCGTGTTCCGTCATGTCCTGGAGAACGGCCGGCCCGACGTCTTCATCGCCGGCGACAACGTGCAGGCCAAGGCGGACGTGGCGGCGTTCATCAAGAGCCTCGGGATGCGCCCGATGGACGCCGGTGGCCTGGAGATGGCGCACTGGCTGGAAGGAGCAGGTGTGCTCACGATGGGCCTCGCCCGCCACGGGGTGGGGGGCTGGGACTTCGCCCTCGGCGTCACGGAACTTCCCGCCTGAGCCGCTGCGCGAACACGCCGATCGGGAAGCCATCGGGCTCGGTCAGGGCTTGGCCGCTGCCGCCGGGTTCGTGGTGCTTGCCGGAGTACCGGGCGTCGATCTGCTCGCCCGGTCAGCCGCTGACTCCGTCCGCGGCCCGGTGGCGCACCGCGGATCCGTGGCGTTCCTTCACCACTTCGAGCTGGGCCGGGATGCGCCGGCGCAGGTCGGCGACATGGCTGACGATGCCGACGCTGCGGTCCCGCTCCCGCAGCGAGTCCAGCACGTCGAGCACCTCGTCGAGGGTCTGGTCGTCCAGGCTGCCGAAACCCTCGTCGATGAAGAGGGTGTCCAGCCGTACGCCGCCGGCCTCGTCGGTGACCACGTCGGCGAGGCCGAGTGCCAGGGCGAGCGAGGCGAAGAACGTCTCGCCGCCGGAGAGCGTGGCCGTGTCGCGTTCACGGCCGGTCCAGGCGTCGATGACATGCAGTCCGAGCCCCGCCCTGCGGCCACCGGTGCGGGCGTCGGAGTGGACCAGGGTGTATCGACCGGACGACATCCGCCGCAGCCGGGCGGTGGCGGCGGCCGCCACCTGTTCGAGGCGGGCCGCCAGGACGTAGGACTCCAGTCGCATCTTGCGTTCGTTGTCCGCCGAGGTGCCGGCGGTGAGCCCGGCGAGCCGTGCGATCCGCTCGTACTCCTCGCGCACCGGTCCCAGTCCACGTACCTCGTCCGCCGCGCGCCGGGACAGCCGGCCGAGTTCGGTGCAGCGCTCCCGCGCCGCGGTGTGGGCGCCCGCCGCGTCCCGCAGCAGCCGTTCGGCCGTGTCGTACACCGGCTGTGCGGCGTCCGGGGCGGCCGGGGGCCGGCCGGCGGCGGCGCGGGCGTCCGTCTCGGCGAGCCGGTCGGCGACGGCCGCGGCCTCGGCCTGCCAGCTGTCGATCCGGTGCTGGAGCTCTCGCTGCCGGGAGTCGGGGAGCCTCGTCCCGGCGGCGTCCTGCGGGGTGTCGAAGCCGGCCCGGAACGCCGCGTCGGCGAGCCGGTCGTCGGCCTCCTTCAGCCGCGCCGCCGCGCTCTCCTCCTCACGCAGCGTCGCGGCCGCCTCGTCGAGCAGGGCGACCCGGTGCTGGAGGAGGGCGGCGTGCTCGGTGACGCTGCCCGACCCGCCGCGGGCCTGTGCCAGCACCTCTTCCAGGGCCGCCTGTTCGGCGTCGAGGCCTTCGCGCCTCGAGGTACGGGCCGCGGCCCGGCGTTCGGCCTGCTGCCGGTCCCCGGTCCGCTGTTCCTGCTCGCGTTCGGCTGCCGCGAGGGCTTCGCGCGCCGCGTGCGTCCCGGTGGCGGTCCGGTAGGCCTCGGTGTGCTCCCTGGTCAGTGTGTCCACGAGACCGGTGAGCGCTGCGACCGTCGGCTCGGCCGCCCGGTCCCGGCCGCCCGCAGTCTTTCCGGCGCCGCCCGCCGCGTCCTCGGCCTGTCCGTCCCCGGTCTCCGCGGCCTCCGCACGAGCCGCCGCGTGCCGCTCACGTACGGCTGCGAGCGCGTGCTCCGCCTCGGTACGCGCCTGCTCGGCGCGCCGGTGGGTAGTCTCGGCGGCGTCCTCGGTGGCCTGGTCGACGTGTCCGTCGCCGGCACGGGCGGGCCGCGGGTGGTCGGGCGAGCCGCAGACCGCGCAGGCCTCGCCGTCGGCCAGTTCCCGGGCAAGCTCCGCCGCGATGTCGCGCAGCCGCCGTTCGCGCAGGCCGAGCCAGGCCTCGCCGGTGGCGAGGGCACGCTCCCGAGCCGTGTCGAGGCGCTCCTCGGCGTCCGACACCTGTGCGGCCAGCGCGTCCCGGCGCCGGGCCGCGTCCAGCCGCCGGCGGGCCGGGTCGAGCCGGCCGGCCAGGAGTTCGGCGCGGGTCGCCGCTTCCTGGGCCGCCTCGATGCGGGTGTGCAGAGCGTTCCGGGTGGCCTCCCAGCCGGCCAGCCAGCTCTCGGCGTCCCGGATCAGTTCGTCGTCCGCTCGGGCCTGCCGTTCCAGCGCGGTCCGTTCGCTGTCGATCTCGGCGCCGCGACGCTCGGCACGACGTGCGGCATCCAGACCGCCGAGCTCCTCACGGAGTCCGCGTTCCAGCGCCGTCAGCTGGTCGGCGCCCGCGTCGGCCAGGTCGCCGGGCAGCCCGGCCCGGGAGCGGTCGCGGGCCGCGCCCGCCCGCCGGTGCGCCCGCCCGGCCTCCTCGCGAAGCTCCAGCGCGGGGGCGACGAGATCCGCCTTGCGGGCCCGCTTCAGCTGCTCCTGTGCCTGATCGTGCTCGGCACGGCCGGCTTCCACCGCGGTGGCGCGCCGCCGGGTCTCCTCGTACCGCTGCTGGAGCCCGGCCAGTTCGCGTTCGGCGTCCAGGGCCAGCCGGGCGGCCGTCTGCCGGCTCTCGGCCGCGGTCAGCACCGACGCGGCGATGTCGAGGCGTTCCCGGGCGCTGCTGCGCGCCGTCGCGGCCCATTCCAGTACGGCGTCCGCGAGCCCCGGTTCGCCCGGCTGGATGACGGGCAACGGGCGCTCGCCCGCTGCGGGCCCTGCCGCCTGGGCGATCCGCTGGGCGACGGCGAGGATCCTCTCGTCCCCGGCCCTCACCTGTGTCCCGGCGGCCCGGCGCAGTTCGGCGAGGTGCTCCTCGACCGCGGCGAAGCGACGGGTGTCGAAGAGCCGGCCGAGCAGTCTGCCGCGCGCCTCGGCGTCGGCGCGCAGGAAGCGGGCGAAATCGCCCTGCGGCAGGAGGACCACCTGACAGAACTGGTCCCGGCTCATCCCGATGAGCTGGGTGATCTCCTCGCCGATCTCCTGGTTCGAGCGGCTCAGCGCCCGCCACCCCTCGTCGGGGACGTACTCGCGCAGCCGGCTCTGCGCCTTCTCCGTGGTGTAGCCGTCGCCCTTCCTCTTGGGGCGGGTCTGGGCGGGGCTCCGGGTGATCTCCAGGCGGCGCCCGCCGACGGTGAGTTCGAGCCGGATCTCGGTCAGCAGGTCCGCCGGGGCGTGGTCGCTGCGCAGCGAGGTTCCGGGGCTCTGCCGGGCGCCGGGCACCGCGCCGTACAGCCCGTAGCAGACGGCGTCCAGGACCGAGGTCTTGCCGGCACCGGTCGGTCCGTGCAGCAGGAAGATCCCGGCCGCGGAGAGCGCGTCGAAGTCGATCTCCTCAGTGGCGCCGAACGGTCCGAAGGCGGTGATGCCGAGCCTGTGGAGCCTCATCGGTTCACCTCGCGCACGCTGTCGTCGACCCGTACGTGGTCGAAGGCGCCGCGCAGCACCGTCCGCTCCGGCTCGTCGGTGCCGTACCCGCCGCGGACATGGGCCACGAAGTCCTCCGCGATGCTCTGGTCGTCGCGTCCGCGCAGCCGCTCGGCGTAGGAGGTCCGCGGGTCCTCGGGGGCCCGTTCCGGTTCGAAGGCGAGGCTGAGGGTGTGCGGGAACCGCTCGGCGAGGCGGGCCATCGGCTCGGCCGGGCGGACCGGGTCGGTGAGGGTGGCCTCCACCCAGGAGAGCTCGTGCCGGTCCAGGGCGGGGTCGTCGAGGAGGGTGTCGAGACGGCCGCGGAGCCGGGCGAGCGGGCGGGGCACCGGGCAATCGATCCTTCGCGCGGCGATCGCGCCCGTGGCGTCCAGGTCGATCAGCCACATCGTCTTGCGGTGGCCGGCCTCGGAGAAGGAGTAGGCGAGCGGGGACCCGGAGTACCGGACGCGCTCGGTGACGGTCTGGCAGCCGTGCAGATGTCCCAGCGCCACGTAGTCGACGCCGTCGAAGACCCCGGCGGGGACCGACGCCACTCCGCCGACGGTGATGTCGCGTTCGCTGTCGCTCGGCTCGCCGCCCGCGGCGAAGGCGTGGGCGAGTACGACGGAGCGGGTGGTGTCCGCGCGCGTTCCGAGGTCGGCGCGGACCAGGTCCATGGCGGCGGTCAGCACGGCCTCGTGCCCGGCCCGCTCGGCCTTGAACACGTCCTTGACGAGGGCGGGTTCCAGATACGGGAGCCCGTAGAACGCCACGTCGCCGTGCGCGTCCCCGAGCACGACCGGGGTGGCGCAGTGCGCGGGATCGGTACGCAGATGGATGCCGGCCCGCCCGATGAGTCCGGCGCCGACGCCGAGCCGGCGGGCCGAGTCGTGGTTCCCGGAGATCATCACGGTGGGGACACCGGCCGCGGCGAGCCGGTGCAGCGCGTCGTCGAAGAGCTGGACGGCGGAGAGCGGCGGCACCGCCCTGTCGTACACATCACCCGCCACCAGGACGACATCGACCTCGTGGTCACGGACCGTCGCGACCAGGTGGTCGAGGTAGGCGGCCTGGGCATCGAGCAGCGAGACCCGGTGGAACGACCGCCCCAGGTGCCAGTCCGATGTGTGCAAAATCCTCAAGACCCGGCTCCGACCTGCATGTTTCGCTTCCTCCACCCGTGGGGCCGCACCTCTTGTGCTCCGGAGCGGCCCGGACCCGGCGGCCGGTGATCGTCACACCCGCGCGGCCCTGCCCCTGACCCCCCGCGCACCACAGTACTCAGGCGTCCCCGTAGGACTCGCCGCCCAGCTCAAGTTCCGCCTCGCCCGCCGTCGCGTCGGCCAGCCAGCGGCGGAATTCCGCGACGTCGGCGTCCGGCAGCCCGATCTCGATGGTCACCGCCTCGGCGTAGCGGACCTCGCGCACGGTCCGTCCGGTGGCCCGCAGTTCGTTCTCCAGCCTGCCCGCCCGCTGGTGGTCCACGGTGACGGTGGCGAGGCGGAACCGCTGCCGGGTGAGCGTGCCGACCGCGTCGAGGGCCTCGCCGACCGCTCCCCCGTAGGCGCGGATCAGCCCGCCCGCGCCGAGTTTCACCCCGCCGAAGTAGCGGGTGACGACCGCGACGACGTACCGCATCTCGCGGCGGGTCAGCATCTGGAGCATGGGTACGCCGGCGGTGCCTCCCGGCTCGCCGTCGTCACTGGCCTTCTGTACGGAGGCGTCGGCGCCGATCACGTACGCGAAGCAGTTGTGGGAGGCGGTCGGGTGTTCCCTGCGGACGCGGGCGACGAACTCCTGCGCCTCCTGTTCGGTGGCGGCGGGTGCGAGCGCGCAGATGAAACGCGATCGGCTGATCTCGGTCTCGTGCACGCCCGCTCGGGCGACTGTCCGGTACTGCTCCTGCATCCGGCCAGCCTATGCGCAGGTACGGGAATGGTCCGGGGCGGCCGTCCGTTGTCCGGATCATGTACGCAGACACGGAGACGATCCGCAGAATCCTGACCGGGACGGGCGATACCTGGGCGGTGGTGGGGCTCTCCGCCAACCGTTCCCGCGCGGCCTACGGCGTGGCCGAGGTCCTTCAGCGCTTCGGGAAGCGGGTGGTCCCGGTGCATCCCAAGGCGGAGCGGGTGCACGGCGAGGACGGCTACGCCTCGCTGGCCGACATCCCGTTCCCGGTCGATGTGGTGGACGTCTTCGTCAACAGCGAGCTGGCCGGCCAGGTGGCCGACGAGGCGGTCTCGATCGGCGCCTCCGCGGTCTGGTTCCAGCTCGGGGTGATCGACGAGAAGGCGTACGAACGCACCCGTGCGGCCGGGCTCGACATGGTCATGGACCGGTGCCCCGCCATCGAGATCCCCGCGCTGGAGCGCTGAGGGACAGCCTCGGGTCCGCCCGTCGGCCGGTCCGCCGGTCCGCCGGTCGGCCGAATGTGCGGGGTGTCACATTCCGCTTCGGGCTGGAACAATGACCCGCTGTGAGTACTGCTCCCGCCCTCCGTGTGCTGAGCGCTTCCCACACCCGTGCCCGGCTGGCCGGACAGCTGGCCCGGCTCGGCGTGGAGCGGGGCGGCGTCCTGATGGTGCATGCCTCGCTGCGCGCCGTGGGAGCGGTGGACGGCGGGGTCCGCGCCGTGGCCGGCGCCCTGCGGGATGTGCTGGGACCGCGGGGCACGCTGGTCGTCCCGGCCTTCACTCCGGAGAACTCCGACACCTCCCCGCACTACCGCGCCCGCGTCCGCGGTCTCGGGGACCGGGAGCGGGAGGCCGTGCGGGCGGCCATGCCCGCGTTCGACCCGGCGACCACGGCCGCCCCGTCGATGGGCCGCCTGGCCGAAACGGTGCGCCGGTCACCGGGCTCGGTACGCAGCGCGCACCCGCAGACGTCGTTCGCGGCCGCGGGCCCGCTGGCCGGTCATGTGGTGGCCGGCCACCGCCCCGACTGCCATCTCGGCGAGGAATCCCCGCTGGCCCGGCTGTACGAGCTGCGGGCGCAGATCCTGCTGCTGGGGACCGGTTTCAGCTCCTGCACCGCGTTCCATCTCGCCGAGTACCGCGTCCCGTCCCCGCCCCGGCGCACCTACCGCTGCGTGGTGGGCGACAGCGGCGTGCGGCGGTGGTGGGAGTACGAGGACGTGGCCCTGGACGACAGTGATTTCGCGGCCCTGGGCGCGGACTTCGAGCGGTCGGGCCGGGCCCCGGCCGTCACCGCCGGCTCGGTCGGCTCGGCCCCGAGCCGCCTGTTCCGCTTCCCCGAGGCGGTCGGCTTCGCCACCCGGTGGCTGCCCGCGCACCGTCACGGCGGCGCGGGCGACTGCCTCAGCCCGTGATACCGAGACCTTCGACCACGACCGCGCCCGGCAGCGCCGCCAGCGCCTTGCCCGGCATGATCAGTTTGCCCCGGCGGCTGCCGCTCCCGATCAGAACCCATTCCTGGTCCACGACGGCGGGGTCGATCAACAGGGGCCAGCTGTCCGGGAGTCCGACGGGGGTGATGCCGCCGTACTCCATGCCCGTGTCACCGACCGCCGTCTCCACCGGGGCGAACCGCACCTTGCGGACGCCGAGGTGCTTGCGGACGGCCCCGTTCACATCGACGCGGGAGTGGGACAGCACCAGGCAGGCCGCCAGGGTGACGTCGCCACCGCGCTTGCCGGCCACGACGACGCAGTTGGCCGACCGGCTCAGCAGATCGGCCCCGTGGTGCTCGACGAAGGCCGCCGTGTCGGCGATCTCCGGGTCCGTGTCGACGTGGATGATCTGCTCGGCGGGGAAACCGCCCCAGCCCTCCCGGACCGCTGCCGCCACCGGTGCGGTGAGCAGTTCGAGGCGTTCGGCAGCGGGACGGGCATCCTCGAAGGAGCCGATGGGTGCGCGCATGCGCGCCACGCTAACAGCCCCGCGCACCGGCCCGGCCGGACGTCTCATCTGACGGGCGGGATGGACACGGCCATGGTGAGTTCGACGGGCTCGGAGCCCTCGTTCCGGTAGGTGTGGGGATGGTGCGCCTCGAAGGTGGCGGAGGCACCGGCGGGCACGGTGTACGAGGTTGTGTCGACGACCAGGGTGAGATCGCCCGCGGTGACGTGGAGCAGTTCGACGGTGCCCTCGGGATGCGGGTCGGACGCGCTGCCGTCGCCGGGCGCCAGCCGCCAGGACCAGAGTTCCAGCGGGCCCCCCGCCTCGGTGCCGACCAGCAGGGTGGTGGAGCTTCCCGCCTCCGTGGACCACATGCGTACCGCCTGGCTGGCGGGCACCAGGCGGACCGGGGAGCCCTGGTCGTAGTCGAGCAGCGTGGTGATGCTGACACCCAGCGCGTCGGCGAGCTTGACCGTGGTGCCCACACTCGGGTTGGTGCGTGCCTGCTCGATCTGGATGATCATGCCGCGACTGACCCCGGCACGGGTGGCGAGAGCATCCAGGGTGAAGCCCCGCTCCCCGCGCCAGCGCTTGAGGTTGCGCGCGAGGGACTGGGTCAGCTGGTCGAGATCAGTCACATTCCGTCCAATATTTTGGATGACAGGGTCAAAAATACTGCACTACGGTGTGGTGTACCCAACCGTTCACCGCACTGTACTGCGAGGCCCCCGCATGACCGCACTGTTCGCCCTCGCCACCAGTCTGCTGTGGGGGCTGGCCGACTTCGGCGGCGGGCTGCTGACCCGGCGCATGCCCGCGCTCACCGTCGTGGTCGTCTCGCAGACCTGCGCGGCGGCCGTGCTCGCGGTGATCGTGACCGTCACGGGCGCCTGGAGCGAGGTGGGCGGGCAGCTCTGGTTCGCCGTCGCGGCCGGTGTGGTGGGGCCGGTCGCGATGCTGAGCTTCTACAAGGCCCTGGCGCTCGGCCCGATGGGTGTGGTCTCCCCGCTCGGTTCGCTGGGGGTCGCCGTACCGGTGAGCGTCGGGCTGATCGCCGGCGAGCGTCCGGGGCTGCTGCAGTTCGCCGGGGTCGCCGTCGCGGTGGTGGGCATCGTGCTGGCGGGCGGCCCGCAGCTGCGGGGCGCCCCCGTGCAGCGCCGGGCGGTGCTGCTGACCCTGGTGGCGGCGTTCGGCTTCGGGGCCGTGATGTCCCTGATCGCGCAGGCGTCCACCACGGTCACCGGCCTCTTCCTGGCCCTCTTCGTGCAGCGCGTCACCAGCATCGCGGTGGGCGGCACGGCACTGTACGTCTCGGTGCGCCGCGGGGCCCGTGCGCTTCCGCGGGAGGGCGGGGCCGCCGTGGTGCGGGCCGCGCTGCCCGCCCTGGCGTTCGTGGGTCTCGCGGACGTCGCGGCCAACGGGACGTACTCGATCGCCGCCCAGCACGGACCGGTCACCGTCGCCGCCGTACTGGCCTCGCTCTACCCGGTGGTCACGGCCCTGGCCGCGCGCGGCTTCCTGGGGGAACGGCTGCGCGGCGTGCAGGCGGCGGGCGCCGGGCTCGCGCTGGTGGGCACGGTGCTGCTCGCGACCGGGTGACGGGAGCCGGCGGCTCCGGCGGTCAGCTCTCGTCGAGTTCCGCGACGGCCAGCAGCTGTTCGGGGGTCACACCCTCCGGGATCGGCACCGGGGCCGGTGTGCGCAGGGGCGGCTGCCAGCCCTTCTCGGGGTCCCAGCTGCGTACGACGCGGGCCGGGGCGCCGGCCACCACCGCGTGGTCGGGCACCTCTCCGCGTACCACCGCGCCCGCGGCCACCACCACGTTGCGGCCGAGCCTGGCGCCCGGCAGGATCACCGCTCCGGTGCCGATCCAGCAGCCGGGGCCGATGGACACCGGCTCCATCCGCGGCCACTGCTTGCCGACCGGCTGCCGCGGGTCGTCGTAGCTGTGGTTGGTCGAGGTGATGTAGACGTACGGTCCGCAGTACGTGTCCGAGCCGATCGTCACCGTGGTGTCGGCGACGACATGGCTGCCGCGGCCGAGCACCACCCCGTCGCCCAGGGTCAGGATCGGTTCGGCGCCCAGGTCCAGATCGGGCATGAGGCCCGCCGTGAGGGTGACCTGTTCGCCGATGATGCAGTGGTTGCCGAGCTCGATCCACCGCTCCCCGAACACCGTGCCCTGCGGGAAGGCGAGCCGGGTGCCCTCGCCGATCCGGCCGAACCGCAGCCCGCCGGGGTGCGCCGGCGTGACCGCACCCGTCTCCCGCACCCAGCGCCAGCAGCGGTGGACCGCCCCCGACAGGGCGCGCCGCCGCCAGGCGGTCAGGGAGGAGACCGTGTCTCTGTTCTTCGGCACTCGCACACGGTAGTCGGCACGCCCGGAGACGGTATCCGCGCCGGCCTGTGATCTTCACCCCACCGGGCCCCGGACCCGCGTGCCCGTCGCATACCGTTTCCCCGGCGGGACCGGACGGCCGCGACCGGACGGCCGTGGCCCGCAGCACCGGAGCACGGAGGAACGCGCGATGGCAGAGCAGGCGTTGATCACCGCGATAGGCGGCAAGGAACCGGAAATCGATGCGTCCGCGTTCACCGCACCGACGTCGGTCGTGATCGGTGAGGTCACCATGGCGGCCGGGTCCAGCCTCTGGTACCACGCCGTACTGCGCGCGGACTGCGGTCCCATCGTCATCGGCGCCGGTTCCAACATCCAGGACAACTGCAGCGTCCATGTCGATCCCGGTTTCGCCGTCACGGTCGGCGAGCGCGTCTCGGTCGGGCACAACGCGGTGCTCCACGGCTGCACCGTCGAGAACGACGTCCTGATCGGCATGGGGGCCACCGTCCTGAACGGTGCGCACATCGGCGCCGGTTCGCTGGTCGCCGCCCAGGCCCTGGTACCGCAGGGGATGCGGGTGCCGCCGGGCTCGCTGGTCGCGGGCGTGCCCGCCAAGGTCAAGCGGCAGCTGACCGAGGAGGAGCTCGACGGCGTGAAGTTCAACGCGGTCGGCTATGTGGAGCTGGCCAAGGCGCACCGCGAGGCGTTCGAGGACTGAGCGCGCAGGCCGGACTCGGAGGATCCCGGCCGCCCGGCCGGGATCCGTAGGGGTCAGTCGGCCGCCGGTACGGTCCCCGGCTCGGGCGTGGAGTCCGCCGTGGACCGCGCGGCCGCCTTCTTGGTCCGGTTCCTGAGGACCAGCATCGAGGTGAGCCCGATCAGGACCGCGATCGCCAGTCCCAGGTACGAGAACCGCTTGAGCCAGTCCTCGGCCACGACACCCACCGAGTAGATGACGGCCGTGGTGCCACCCGCCCAGGCGATCCCGCCGAGCACGTTGGCGGTCAGGAACTTCCAGTACGGCATGTGCAGGACGCCCGCGAGCGGTCCGGCGAAGATGCGCAGAAGTGCGACGAAGCGGCCGAAGAAGACCGCCCACATGCCCCATTTCTGGAACGAGCCCTCCGCCATGGCGATCTGGCCCTCACCGAAGTGCCGGGGGAACTTTCCGCCGAGCCAGGCAAGCAGCGGCCGTCCGCCCTTGCGGCCGATGGCGTAACCGATCGAGTCGCCGATCACCGCCCCGGCCGTGGCGCAGGCGCCCAGGATCCACGGGTTGATGCCGTCGTGTCCCGCGGCCAGCAGCGCCGCGCTGATCAGGACGATCTCGCCCGGCAGCGGGATGCCGAGGCTCTCCAGACCGATGACGACGCCCACCAGCAGGTAGACGCTGATCGCGGGGACGTTCTCCAGCCATTCCTGGATGTGCAACGCCGGTTCCTCCGTAGTGATGTCCTCGCCCGCCGGACAACTCCTCGGCGCACAGCGGGAAGCCTACCCGGCGTGCCACCGGCCCGGACAGCGCGAAGGGCCGCCCCGCACCCCTGCCGGGCGGGCGGCGGCCCCGCGGTGCGGGCCGGGCTCAGCCGTTCGGGCGCAGCGTCCAGACCACCGTCATCTCGCCGGTCACGGCGCCGTCCGCGCGCTGGATCCGGATGGCCACGGGGAACTCGGGGCGCTTGCCCTCGTCGAGTTCGGCGACGACGTCGGCCACCGGCCGGCCGAGGGTGGCGGTCGCGGTGACATCGCCCATGGCCAGCTTCGTGTAGCCGATCTCGGCCTTCACGGCGAGTGGGACGGCGCGCGTCAGCTGGTCCCCGAACGCGGCGATGACGATGGCGCCGCTCGCCGATTCCGCCAGCGTGAACATCGCGCCGGCGTGCGGTCCGCCGACATGGTTGTGGAAGTCCGCCTGGTCCGGCAGACGGACCACCGCGCGTTCGGCGGTGGACTCCAGGAATTCGAGGTTGAGGGTCCGGACCATCGGAACCGTCGCGGCGACCATCTCGCCCGCGGTCATCTGTTCAGCGCTCATGAGCCTGATGTTACTCACGGGTAGGCGTGTTTGGCCATGCCTCCCGGATCACCCGGCCCGCGCCTGATCCCGTCCTTCACCGTCCGCTCACGGGGGCGGCCGTGGCCTGCCGGGCGGGGCACCTCTATCGTTACTCGCCATGTGGCCAGGACAGCAGCCGCCCGGGGGCGAGCAAAACCCGCAGGACCCGAACCAGAACCCGTACCAGCAGCCGGGGTACCAGCAGCCGAATCCCTACCAGCAGCCGGGATACCAACAGCCGGGCACACCCGAGCAGCAGCCCGGTTACGGCTACCCGCAGCAGGGTCAGCCGGGGCAGCCGCAGGGCCAGCCGGGCTACCCGCAGCCCAACCCGTACCAGCAGCCGACCGTTCCGCAGTACGCGGTGACCGGTCCGCCCGGCGGGCCTCCGCCCGGCAACGGCAACAAGAAGCGGACGACCGTCGTCGCGATCGTCGCGGCGGTCGCGGTCGTCGCCGCGGCCGTGGTCACGGGTGTCGTCGTGATGAACAAGGACGACGACAAGGACGGCAAGAACGTCGCCGACGACAAGAAGTCGTCCGCGCCCGCCAAGCCCTCCGGTTCGGCGTCGTCGCCGGAGGAGGAGAACCCGCGCGGTACCGGCGGGGACGCCAAGCCGCTCATCGCGGGCTGGAAGGTGGTGACCAATCCGAAGTGGGGCACGCAGTTCGACGTGCCCGGCGACTGGGAGGTCTCACGCCCCGGCATCTCCTCGTTCTTCGAGGACGACAAGAAGGGTGACGGCTCGCCGCTCATCGGCTTCTCCGCGCCCGCCGACCTCAAGGGAAAGTGGTGCGTCGACGACGCCAACCACGACGGCATCAAGGAGAACACCAGTCTGGCCGGTACCGGCACCCGAGGCGCCGAAGGTGCCACGGACGCCGACGAGAACGCCAGGAACGAGGCGGGCACCTGGGCATGGGCGGCCTACGCGCAGCACATGCCGAAGAGCACCATCAAGATGAGCAAGGCGAAGCAGTACACGACCAAGTCGGGTCTGACCGGCAGCGTGGTCACCGCCACGGCAGCCAATGTCACCAAGAAGAAGAAGTGCGACAGCGACGGCAAGACCATCGCCTTCACCTTCAAGAACAGCAGCGGCGCCTTCTCCTCCTGGGTCCTGTACGGCGCCGCCGGTGTCCCCGACGAGCTGCCTGACGCGACGATCCAGAAGATTCTGAGCACGGTGCGCCTGGTGAAGATCACCGAGTCCTGACGCTCCGCCGCAAAGCGTTTGGCACCACGGGGTCACTCCAGCGATAGTCCCTTGGTGACCGCCGCAGACCTCGCACCCCCATCGGCCCGCCCCTCCCGGGCGGGCCGCAATTACCGGCTGCTGACCGCCGCCGCGATCATCACGGGCCTGGGCACCAACGGCGCACTGATCGCGGCGGCGTTCGCGGTTCTGGATTCGGGCGGCGACGCGGGCGACGTCGGGCTGGTCGCCGCCGCCAGGACCGCGCCGCTGGTGCTCTTCCTGCTGATCGGCGGGGCGGTCGCGGACCGGCTGCCGCGCCACCGGGTGATGGTCGCGGCGAACACCCTCAACTGCCTCTCGCAGGCCGCCTTCGCCTGGCTGGTCCTGGCCGGTGAGCCCCGGCTGTGGCAGATGATGGTGCTCACCGCGCTCTGCGGTACCGGGCAGGCATTCTTCAACCCGGCGGCCGAGGGCATGCTGATGTCCACCGTCAGCGGCGAACAGGCGAGCCGCGCCTTCGCCCTCTTCCGGATGTCCATGCAGGGCGCCGCCATCGGCGGAGCGGCGCTCGGCGGCGCCATGATCGCGGCGATGGACCCCGGCTGGGTGCTGGCGATCGACGCGGCCGCCTTCGCGGTGGCCGGTGCGCTGCGCTCCTTCCTCGACGTCAGCCACATCCCCTCGCGCGCCCCCGGCGGCGGTCTGCTCGCCGACCTCCGGGACGGCTGGCAGGAGTTCGTCGGCCGCACCTGGCTCTGGGCCGTCGTGGCGCAGTTCTCCGTGGTGGTCGCCGCGGTCGGGGCCGCCGAGGCGGTCTACGGGCCGCTGGTCGCGCGGGACCAGCTCGGCGGGGCCCGCCCCTGGGGCCTCGCGCTGGCCGCGTTCGGCGTCGGCACGCTGGGCGGGGCGGTGCTGATGATGCGGTGGAAGCCGCGGCGGCTGCTGCTGGCCGGAACGCTCTGCGTCTTCCCGCTGGCACTGCCATCGGCGGGGCTCGCCGTGCCGCTGCCGGTGGCCGGGCTCTGCGCGGTGATGTTCGTCAGCGGGGCCGCCATCGAGGTGTTCGGCGTGTCCTGGATGACGGCCCTGCATCAGGAGATCCCGGAGGAGAAGCTGTCGCGGGTCTCGGCGTACGACTGGTTCGGCTCGGTGGCCATGGTGCCGCTCGCCACCGCGCTCGCCGGTCCGGTGGAGTCGCTGGTCGGGCGCAGCCAGGCACTGTGGGGCTGCGCCGCGCTGGTCGTGCTGGTCACCGGGGCGGTGCTGTTCGTGCCGGACGTCCGTAATCTGACGCGCCGGACCGCCCCCGCCGAGGTGGTGGCCCGGGGTACGCCCGCGTCAGCCGATGCCGAAGGAGCCGTCGGGCGGCTCGGGTGAGTCGACCGCCTCGTCGTCACCGACCGGCCTGGCGCCCTTGACGAGCCCGGCCACGGCTGCGCCGTACTCGACGCGGGCCGCGAACGCGTCGGCGGCGCAGCGGCGGATCAGCGTGGCCGTGTCGACGGGGGCGTGGGACGCGACGAGGACGACGTTGCCGAAGCGCCGGCCGCGCAGTACCGCCGGTTCGGCGATGACCGCGAGCTCCGCGAAGACGGACCCGAAGGTGGCCAGTTGCGGGCGCAGGAAGTCGAAGGGCGCCCCGTCCGCGAGGTTGGCGGCGTAGATCCCGCCGGCCCGCAGCGCCCGTGCCGCGGCCTGCGCGTAGGGGACGGAGGTCAGATGGGCGGGCACCCGTGAGCCGCCGAAGACATCCGCGATCAGGACGTCCACGGAACCGGGTGCGGTCGCCTCCAAATGCTCGCGGGCGTCCGCGCCGTGCACGGTGATCCCGCTGCCGTCCGGAAGCGGAAGGTGCTCGGCGACGAGGTCGAGCAGCCCCCGGTCGGCCTCGGCGACGTCCTGCCGGGATCCGGGGCGGGTCGCCGCGACATAGCGGGGCAGGGTGAGGGCCCCGCCGCCGAGGTGCAGCACGTCGAGCGGGGCGCCCGGTCCGGCGGCGCAGTCCACGACGTGGCCGAGCCGTCTCGCGTACTCGAACTCAAGGTGTTCCGGCGCGTCCAGGTCGACGTACGACTGGGGTGCCCCGTCGACGGTCAGCAGCCAGGCCCGCTCCCGGTCCACGTCGGGGAGCAGTCTGGCGGTGCCCCGGTCCACGGCGCGGACGACCGGTATCGACTCGTTCACTCCCCCATTGTGCGGTGCCCGGCCGGCTGCTCGTGACCGCGGGGCACAGCGCCGGGTCCGCCTCCCGTGGGGTTCGGGAGGCGGACCCGGCCGTGCTGTTACGGCTCCGGGCTCAGAGCAGCCCGGTGACCGTGCCCGCGCCGATCGTGCGGCCGCCCTCGCGGATGGCGAAGCCGAGGCCGGTCTCCAGCGGTACGTCCCGGCCCAGTTCGACGGTCATGGTGACCGTCTCACCGGGGCGCGCCACCGCCGCCGCGCCGAGGTCGACGTCACCGACGACGTCCGCGGTGCGGATGTAGAACTGCGGCCGGTAGCCGGTGGCGACCGGGGTGGTCCGGCCGCCCTCCCGCCCCGACAGGACGTACACCTGCGCGGTGAAGCGCCGGCTCGGTGTCACGCTGCCCGGCGCGGCCACGACATGGCCGCGGCGGACCCGGTCGCGCTCGACCCCGCGCAGGAGCAGCGCGACGTTGTCGCCGGCCTCGGCGGAGTCCATCGGCTTGCCGAAGGTCTCCAGACCGGTGACGACCGTCTCGATTTCCGCTCCGAGCACCGCCACCCGGTCACCGACGCGGACGGTGCCGCGCTCCACCGCGCCGGTGACGACCGTGCCCCGGCCGGTGATGGTCAGGACGTTCTCCACCGGCAGCAGGAACGGCGCGTCGGTGTAGCGCACCGGCATCGGTACGTAGGTGTCGACGGCGTCGAGCAACGCCTCCACCGCCCCCGTCCAGCGCGGGTCGCCCTCCAGGGCCCGCAGGCCCGACACCCGCACGACGGGCACGGTGTCGCCCCCGTACCCGTGCGCGGACAGCAGCTCGCGCACCTCCAGCTCGACCAGGTCGGTCAGCTCGGGGTCACCCGCGTCCGCCTTGTTCAGGGCGACGACGATGTGGTCGACGCCCACCTGACGGGCGAGCAGCACGTGCTCCGCGGTCTGCGGCATGATCCCTTCGAGCGCGGAAACGACGAGGATCGCCCCGTCGAGCTGGGCGGCGCCGGTCACCATGTTCTTGATGTAGTCGGCGTGTCCGGGCATGTCGACGTGCGCGTAGTGCCGGGTGCCGGTCTCGTACTCGACGTGCGCGATGTTGATGGTGATGCCGCGCTGCGCCTCCTCCGGCGCCCGGTCGATGCGGTCGAACGGGACGAACGTGCCGGTGCCGCGGTCGCTGAGGACCTTGGTGATGGCGGCGGTCAGGGTGGTCTTGCCGTGGTCGACGTGGCCCATGGTGCCGATGTTGAGGTGCGGCTTGGTGCGCACGTATGCCGTCTTGGGCATGGCTCGTTCCTTGGATTTCGAAGCTGAGAGAGAAGACCCCAGGGCCCCGCCGACCCTCCCCTTACGGGGTCCGCCGGACTGTCGGGGGAGGGTCAGCTTCGGGCGCCGCCGATGGGCGCCACGGCAGCGGTGAGAGCCGCTGCGACTGCTGCGACTGCTGCTGCGAGTGCTGTGGTGACGGCTGCTGCCGTGGTGACCGCGACGTTCGCGGCAGCCTTCGGCGTGTCCGCGACTGCGGACTGCGCTGCGAGGAAGGCGTACCGGAACATACCCCGATCATGTCCCACCACCACGGGCCCGTCGAACGATTTACGGCGGGCGGCACGGGAGTTGGCGGCGGCGCTCGTCGCCCGCGCCTCAGAGGTGCTTGGTGGCCTCTCGTACGGACAGCGGCGACAGCCGCCCCCGGGCGCCGTCGACGAAGTCGCGCGGGGTGAGACGCTCCAGCACGGTGTCGGCAAGCGCGCTGCCGGGGCGCCCGGTGACGGTTTCGGACGTATCGCGGGCGGTTTCGGGCGTATCCCGGGCGGTTTCGGCTCCGTCGCTCATAACGGTCACATTACGACGATCACACCTTGTGTCGGATACTCTCCCCGCATGCTCGACCCCGTCTCCGCCACCCGGCCCGCCACCGGTCTCGCCGCGCGCTGCACGAGGGTGCTGTTCTCGCCCTGGTCCCGGCTCTCACTGCTCGTGGCGGTGCTGCTGGCCGCCGCGACGACGATGCTGCTCCTCGAACCCCAGCGGCTGCTCGACTCCGGCTGGCCGGCCCACCTGAGCGGCGGGGCCGCCGCGGTCGTGCTCTTCGGCCTCGCGTACGGCGTGTCCACGGTGGCCTTCGTGCCGCGGCCGCTGCTCAATCTCGCCGCCGGGGCGCTGTTCGGCACGCAGGCCGGTCTGGGGGCGGCGCTGGCGGGCACGGTGCTCGGCGCGGGCATCTCGTTCGGGCTCGGCAGGGTCCTGGGGCAGGACGCGCTCCGTACGCTGCTGCGCGGGCGCTGGATGCGGGCGGCGGACGGGCAGCTGAGCAGGCACGGTTTCCGCTCGATGCTGGCGCTGCGGCTCTTCCCCGGAGTGCCCTTCGCCGCCGCCAACTACTGCGCCGCCGTGTCGCGCATGGGGTATCCCCCGTTCCTGGTGGCGACCGGGCTCGGCTCGATCCCGAACACGGCCGCGTACGTCGTGGCGGGCAGCGAGGCCTCATCGCCGACGTCGCCCGCGTTCCTGGCCGCGATGGGGTTCATCGTGCTGACCGGTGTCGGCGCGGCCGTCGTCGCCTGGCGCAGGCGACACCGGCTGGGTACCGAGTGACGCGACGGTACGGCCGGGGGTTGTCGTAATCCTGTTCACCCGGGGGCGATACGCTTCCCGCGACCGACAAACGGTCTCCGGGCCCCATGCGGCCCTGCCCTCACACGACCGCAATCCGCACGCTGCCGACGGCGCCCATGCCTGTCGGACGATGCATGATCACTTCAGGATGGCCCAAGCCCCATGAGCTGGTTCGAATCCTTCGTCCTCGGCCTCGTTCAGGGACTGACCGAGTTCCTGCCGATCTCCTCCAGCGCGCATCTGCGGCTCACCGCGGCGTTCGCCGGCTGGCACGATCCGGGAGCGGCGTTCACCGCCATCACCCAGATCGGCACGGAAGCCGCAGTTCTCATCTACTTCCGGAAGGATATCGTCCGGATCGTCGGGGCGTGGTTCAAGTCGCTGACGGACCGTTCGATGCGGAGCGACCACGACGCGCAGATGGGCTGGCTGGTCATCGTCGGCTCCATCCCGATCGGTGTACTGGGCCTGACGTTCAAGGACCAGATCGAGGGCCCGTTCCGCGACCTGCGGCTGATCGCCACCACGCTGATCGTGATGGGCATCGTGCTGGGCATCGCCGACCGCATGGCCGCCCGTGACGAGTCGGGTGGCAAGCACCGGGCGATCAGGGAGCGCAAGTCCCTGAAGGAACTGGGTATCAAGGACGGCCTGATCTTCGGCTTCTGCCAGGCGATGGCCCTGATCCCGGGCGTCTCCCGCTCCGGCGCCACGATCAGCGGCGGCCTGCTGATGGGCTACACCCGCGAGGCGGCGGCCCGTTACTCGTTCCTGCTCGCGGTCCCGGCGGTGCTGGCCTCCGGCGTCTTCGAGCTGAAGGACGCGGGCGAGGGACATGTGGCCTGGGGCCCGACGATCTTCGCGACGTTCATCGCGTTCGGTGTGGGCTACGTGGTCATCGCCTGGTTCATGAAGTTCATCACGACCAAGAGCTTCATGCCGTTCGTCATCTACCGCATCCTGCTCGGCCTCGTCCTGTTCGCGCTGGTGGCGGCCGGGGTACTGAGCCCGCACGCGGGTGAGTCGGCGGGCTGAGCGGGGCCCCGAGAGGCGGTTCGCCACTCCTGCCCCGAGCGGGGAGTCGCGCCGCCGGGCCGGCCCGGTACATCGACGGCCGTGCGACAGGCCCAAGGCTGGGGCACCTGCCCGGTCCTGACGCCGTCGGGGCCATTGCCGGCTCTGCGCCGTATCCTGTCCGCATGCCCACTCCCCCTGCGCCCGGCGCCCACGTGCGTTCGCTTGCCGCGGTGAACGCGGACATCCGCGCGCTCTGGCAGCAGAGCCGCGGGCGGTTGTCGCCCGAGGGGCGCCGGGAGTACGAGCGGCTCCTCGCCGAGTGGGCGGCCGTCGTCCGCGGTGACGCGGTCGAGGCGGCATGACCGGCTCCGGATCAGGCCCCGGCGGGCCTGTGGCAGGTTCCCCGGCATGACCGAGCTCCGGCCCGTCGCCTGGCCGCCTGCCGCGATACGGACCGAACGGCTCACGCTCCGCGAGCCCTTGGCTGGGGACCGAGCGGCGTTCATCGAGCTGTTCGCGTCGCCGGAGGTGCACATCTACCTCGGTGGCCCTCGGCCCCGTGATGAACTGGAGCGCGTATTGCCCGGGGTGCCCGGGCGGCGTCCTGGCCTTTTCGTGATCGATCTCGATGGCGCGATGATCGGCATCGTCACGCTCGATCGACGCGACGCGGGGCGTCCGGGGCACATCCGTCCGGATGCCGGGGAGGCCGAGCTCGGCTACATGTTCCTGCCGGAGGCGTGGGGACGCGGGTACGCCGCCGAGGCGTGCGCGGCGGCGCTCGACTGGTTCGCCGACGCGCTTCCCGGCGAGGCGGTGGTGCTCTGCGCCCAGACCGCGAACCACCGTTCGGTGAGCCTCGCGGCGAAGCTGGGGTTCACCGAGGTGGAGCGGTTCGAGGAGTACGGGGCCGAGCAGTGGTTCGGTGTGCGGCCCCCGGTCACGCCGTCCGGTTGAGCTCGTCGTCTTTCAGCCGCATCAGCGAGGAGCCCGGCACCTTCACCTTCTGGTCACAACTCCGTCACTTCCGGAGCATGTGGGTCCATGCTCATGACCGGTGTGGCTACGGTCGGCTCTCCACGAACTCCGGGGGGACCCATGCCGCACAATCCGCCACCGCAGCAGCCGCCTTGGGGCCAGCCGCCCCAGCCCACCGGGCCCAATCCCTACGTGTCGCCGGCGCCTGCCCGGAACCGGCCGGGCTGGACGAGGAAGCGGATCATCATCCCTGCGGCGGTCGTCCTGTTCTTCGTCGGTGTCGGCATCGGTACCTCCGATGACGGCACCAGGACGGAGAAGGCCGCCGACGCGAAAGCCGCGCCCGCGGCGACCGTCACGGCCACGGTGACGGCGACGGAATCGGCCGAGCCCGTGCCCGCCGTCACCGAGACCGTCACGGCCCAACCGAAGCCGGTGCCGACCGTCACGGAGACGAAGACCGTCAAGGTCACCGTCGCGCCCGACTCCGGCGGGTCCGGCACCTCCGGCGGGTCCAGCACCTCGGGCGGCTCGGGGTCGGGCGGGGGTTCCGATTCGGCGTACTACGCGAACTGCACCGCTGTTCGCGCGGCCGGCGCCGCCCCCATCCACGCCGGGGAACCCGGCTACGGGCGGCATCTCGACCGCGACGGCGACAGTGTCGCCTGCGAATAGGCGTTCCGTGGCTGTGCGGCGGGCGGTTGACGACAGCCTCCGCCGGCCCCGGCGCGTACGTTGCCGACAGCCCCCGCGCGTACGTCATCGGTGGCGCGCGGGCACAAACTCCCGGATCGCCAGGGCCAGCCGCTCCGGCTGGTCCAGCGGGACGAGCGTGCGGCTGTCCGCGATCTCGGCCAGCCGCCCCTGCGGGAGGAGTGCCGCGAGGCGTCGGCCGTGTTCGGGCGGCATCACACGGTCCCCGGCTGCCCAGACGACGAGCGCGGGCCGGTCGAAGGACCGCAGGGCGCCGGCCGCCTCGGCCAGCCTGCGGGCATCCGCGGCCGCCGCTCGCAGTGTCCGGACCGCATCGCGGCGGATGCCGGGGCGGGTCATGACGGGCCGCGTCCACCGCCGGGTGGCCGCGTCGCCCCGGTCGGTCAGCCACCCGAACGCGATCGGGAGACGGCGGACCGCCCGCAGCCGCATCTGTTGCATGAACAGCCCGAAGAGCCGGGGTGGGAGCCTGCCGGCGAGCGCGAGGGTCCTACCCGTCACGCGTGCCGGGTAGTTGTCGAACGCCTCGCAGGAGACGAGCACGACCCGCCCCACCCGGTCGGCGCGGTCGCCGCCTCCTTCACCGACGAGCAGCTGGACGAGGGCCCCGCCGGTGTCGTTGCCGACGAGCGTGACGTCCCGCAGATCCAGGCGGTCGAGGAATTCAGCGACCAGCCTGGCCGTCCCCAGGAGCGACAGGTCGGCGTCCGCTCGCATCGCGTGAAGATGCGCGCCGAGGGGCAGCGTCGGCGCCAGGCACCGGTGGCCGGCGGACAGTGCGGCGACCGCCCCGTCCCACAAGGACGCGTCCATCATCAGCCCGTGCAGGAGGACCACCACGGGGCCGTCGCCGCCGGTGTCCTCGTAGGCGATCGTCCCGGCGGACAGTTCGATCTCCTTCATGACCGTCGGGCCGGCGACGCGTCCGCGGCGGCGGGCTCCCCGGCGGGCACCGGTTCGGGCAGGTACCGGTGCAGGAAGGACAACTCCGCCCGGACCGCCGGTTCGTGCTCGTCCAGGAACGGCGCGTAGTGCCCGCCGGGGAAGCGGACCAGTTCGGCGCGGGGCGCGCGCCCGGCCACCCGGACGGCGGGTTCGCTCAGCGCGGTCCGGTCCTGGTCGCACACGAGGACCAGCAGCGGAACGCGTATCCGTGGCGCGTCGCGGCCGGGCCGGTAGAGAGCGATGCCGGACACCGAGCGGGCGGCGATCACCTGCTGCCATTCCGGGTACCGGTTGCCCGGGTTGAGGACGCTGTCGCTGTCGACGCTGTCCGGCGTGGTGAGCATCGCGACGGTGCCCGGCCGGCCCGCGAGCGGCACCAGTACAGGGCGCCGGCCGAGGAGAGCGCCTGCCGCGTCCCGCAGGACGGTGCCGGTGAGCCGCAGCATGGCGAGCGGCTTCTGATAGCGCGTCGCGTTGCGGGAGCAGGCCGGCCCGTCGGCGTTGGGCGTCTGGGCGATGGCGGCCGCCAGTTGCGGGTTGCGGGCCGCAACGCGCAGCACGTGACCGCCTGACAGGGAGAAACCCCAGATCGCGATCCGGGCCGGATCGACACCCGGAAGGTTCTCGGCGCAGGCGATCGCCGACTGCCAGTCGGCGAGCTGATCCTTGATGCGCACGACCTGGCGCGGCAGGCCGCCGCTCTCGCCGAGGCACCGGTAGTCGAAGGCGAGGACCGTGAATCCGGCTTCGTGGAACCGTGCGGCGAACAGGTCGGTGCCCGGCTCCTTGGTCACCCCGCCGCCGCCGGCCATGATCACGCAGCCGCCGTTCGTTCCCGGGTAGTGCCAGGCGGCGCATTCGGTGCCGTCGGCGGCGAATCGGATCTTCTGGCGTTCTGCGGGCGTACGCATGACGACCTCCGGGTGGGCGGGATTCATCCCTCCCAAAAGTGAACCACGTGGTTCACATCATGTCCATCGCTCGCGTGGTCCCGCGCTGCGGTCCGCCGGGCGGGCACGGTCACTCCTCGGCGGCCTCCTCGCGCTCCAGCGCGCGCACCAGCGCCTCGAACCCGGCGGCGACCCCGGCGGCGTCCCCGCTGGTCCGGGCGTCCACCAGGAAGCCGCGGAGCGTCGCGAGAACCATCTCGGCGACCTCCAGCTTGCGGCGGGCGGACCAGTGCTCCGGGCAGACGGCGAGCAGGGTGGGCAGATACTGCTGGGACGCCTCGCGGCCGAGTGCGGCGTAGCGTTCGGAGTCGTACATCGCCAGGCCGATGGCCTGGTCGAGGACCCGCGCCTCCTCGCCCACCAGGATGGGCCAGATCGCGCGCACCCAGTCCCCCAGCGACCGGCGGACCTCTCCTTCGGTGGCGGCGGCCAGCGCCCTCGCGATGCGGCGGCCGCGCAGCTGGAGGACCGCCCGCACGAGAAGGTCGTCGGCTCCGTCGAAGTGGTACAGGAGCACCTTGTGCGTGGTGCCGGCGGCGCGTGCGGCGCGCCGCAGCGAGAAGTCCACGAGCCCGTTGGCCGCGAGGTCCTCGGTGACCCGGTCGAGCAGTTCCCGGCGGCGGGCCTCACCGCGCGGCGACCCCGCCGATCGCCGGTAGCCCGCTCGTTCCGGTGAGCCTTCGTCGGCAGAGATGTTCATGCCGACAGCTTCCACGATGCGCCGCGCCCGTACAGCCGGGGGCCACGCAGGACGGCTGGAGGTCGGGGGCGGGCGCCCCGGTACCGGACTGCCCCCGTGTCCGCCGGAGCGGGCACGGGGGCAGTCCGGACCTAGGGCCTCTCGTTTGGATCATGCTGGGCTCGCGGGGGCCGGCACCGCACCTCGCGGCGTTGTCGTCGGTCGCCAGGACTCCGCCCTGACTCCCTCCTCCGCCTTGCGATGCACGGCACCGGCCCCCGCTCCCTGATCCAGCCTGATCCAAACGAAAGACCCTAGGCCGGGGTGCCGTCACTCGGTCTCGACGAAAGGCGGAAGATCGGGTTCGACGAACAGCCCCTGATAGCGCGGTGTCGGTACGGCCTCGACACGGCCCGGGGCCTCGGCCGCCGAGCCCGCCGCGCTCTCGTCCGAGCGCCGCTGAACCTGGCGGGTCGGGGTATCAGCCATCGGGTCTCCTGTACATCGCAGTTGCTGTGAGAGCCCCGCGGCCGGCCGGTCCTTGGACAGCGGCGACGACGGGGTGTGGCATCGTCCCGGTCCCACACCCACCAGGGCACCGGTATCCGACGAGGCTTGCAGAGACTATCCGTTGCCGCCGCTGCGGCCGTCGGCACCGTCGCCGGTGCGCCCCGTGTTCGCCTTCACGGCCGCATCAGTAAGCGACGACCGCCCACACCAGCGCTGCCGCGACGGCCGCCGCGTAGCAGCCGGCAGCGGCCCGCACGACGGACACGCGGGTGTGTGGGCTCCACGATGTCATGGCCAGGAGGCGTGTCAGTACCGGGAGCACCAGGACGGCGTGGAGGCTGACGCCGTGCAGGGGCTTGAGCGATGCCGTGGAGGCGTATCCGGCCAACTGATGCCCGGTGCGGGTCAGATACACGCCGCGCGCGATCATGGCCGCACCCGACAGCAGCCCGATGACGAGAATCCCGCACCCCGCGCGCAGCGCGAGCGCCATGCCGGGCGGTCCGCCGGGCCGCCGGAGGAAGGCGGCGGCCGAGAACGTGGAGAGGATGACGACCAGCACTCCCCCGCCGACGGCCAGCGTCATGGACACCCCCGTGTCGAAGGGGGTCCCCATGTTGAAGTGGGACGGCACGCGGCGCCACGCCTGCACGGTGATTCCGGCGACCTCCAGCACGCAGTCAGCGGCGAACGTCCCCAGCAGCACGGTCCGGGCGCGGACACCGATCCGCAGGTACGAAGAGATCCATGCGATCACGATGAGCGTCAGCCCGAAGGAGAGGCCGAAGGTGACGGGCTTGCGCCAGGACACCGGGCCGTCCCAGGAACCGCCGTCGACGACGAGGACGACGAGATGCACCAGCCCCGACGCGATGAGCACGGCCCCCGTCGCGTAGCAGAGCCCTTCGGCCGGCCGCACGTTCCACCGGCGGCGGCGGAAGGGGGCGGGCGGGCCGGGGGCGTGGTTGCCCGCCCGTGCGGCCGGGACTGTCGCTGTCGTCGGGTTCTCCATGGTGCGCAGGATCCCCCGGCGCGCGTCCCGGCGTCGTCGTACACCGGGAGGCAGTGGCCGTACGCCCGGTGGAGCAGCGGAGCAGCGGCCGGTTCGGGAGCCGACGCGTATCAGTTCCGGTTCGACGCCCACGGCCGAGAACTCGTTGACGCCCCGGGGAAATCCGGTCGCGGCCTCGTTGATCTGCTCGAAGAGGTGCTCCGGGGCCAAGTCGATTACGAAGGAGCCGGTCTCTTTCCGACGAGCGCGCCGCCCGTCCTCGGGCTCTAGGCTTCCGTCTCCCCGGGGCCCTCGGTGCCGAACTGCTCGGCCCGCAGGGCGAGGTCCTGCAGCACGTCCGCCGACGACACGTCCGTCTGACCGGAGTCGTGTACCTGTGCAAGCATCGCGAACGCCAGGGTGAACGCTCCGACCAACTGCTCCACCGCTCCCCCGACCTCACGGCCGACCAGCCCCACCACGTCCTCGATCGTGGCGTCCTCGGGGATCGCGATCCGCGGCATCGTCTCGTTCAGGAGGGCGGTCACCACGGTCGAGTCGTTGCTCGGGTCACCTCGGTCCGGGCTCTCCTCCAAGAGCCTGCGCATCTCGCCCGCCTCTGTGAGGATGCCGACCACACGCTTCACGACTTCGCTCTGCTCCATCCCGCGAGCATAGGCGCAGGCGCCGCGGCAGACGAGAACAAGAGCGTCCATTTCATTCGGGATCTCCGTGTGCGGTTCCGTCGCACCGTGCCGCGCAGACCACCGGATACGGCCGTGTCGGCCGCCGCCCTGCCGTGCCGGGAGGCCCTCTTGCGGCACGCGCCGTAGCGTACGAAGTACGTCCCCGGCGCGCATGTGCCGGACCGGCACACGTACCGGCGGATTGCGGAGACAGCCATGACCAGCACCGAACTTCCCGTGATCGCCGGTGTCGACGGTTCGTCGCCGGGCCGTGAAGCACTGGACTGGGCGGCCCGCGAGGCGCTCGGCCGGGGGCTCGCTCTGGTGGTCGTGCACGTGCTCCAGCGCACCCGGCGGGCCGGCCAGGAGGCGCAGCGGCGCGAGGCGGAGGAACTGCTCACGGAGTCCGTCCGGCGGGTGAACGAGATCGCTCCCGGCCTGCACCCCACGACACTCGCGCCGCTCGACTACCCGGCGGCGGCACTGACCGCGCTCAGCCGCGCCGCGTCGATGGTGGTGGTCGGCTCGCGCGGGCTCGGCGGCTTCCGCACGCTGATGCTGGGTTCCAACAGCCTGGCGACCGCGTCCATGGCCCGGTGCCCCGTGGTCGTCGTCCACGGCGGGCAGCCGGCGGAGGACCCGGAGGAGACGGCGGAGGGCTTCCGGGACGTCGTCGCGGGCGTGGCCGCCGACGAGAGCAGCGAGTCGGTGCTGGAGTTCGCCTTCGAGGCGGCCGCTTGGCGCCCCGGTGCGCGGCTGCGGATCGTGCACGGCTGGACGATGTTCTCCTCGATGCTGTCCGGCGGGCCGGTGTTCGACCGGGACGCGGCGGCCGACTCGGCCGAGCGCACCCTCGCCGAGCTGACGGCGGGCCGGCGGGAGGAGTACCCGCGGGTCGAGGTCGTGAAGGAGCCCGTCAACGGCTCCGCGTCGCACACGCTCGTCGCGGCGTCGGCGACCGCGGCCCTGACGGTGATCGGACGGCGCAGGGGCGGCGAGTCCCTCGGTCTCGGCCTCTCCCCGGTGGCGCAGACGACGCTCACGCACGCACGGGGCCCGGTGGCCGTGGTCCCCTGCTGACGCCGCCGTTCGGCGCCCGGCCGCCCGCGCCGCCGCCCCGCGCGGACCGCCGCGGGCCTGTCGCGTGTGCACGGCACTTGGCCCCTGGCGCCCGTGGGCACAGACTGACCCGATGACGCAGCGTGTGGATCTCTCGACCGTGATGGACCGGATCTCCATCGATGCAGTGATCACCGGCTACGCGGTGGCGGTGGACGACGGCGAATGGGCCGACTACCAAGCACTGTTCACCTCGGACGGCCGCGCCGACTACCGCACCGCGGGCGGCATCGAAGGGCCCGCCTCCGAGGTCGCGCAATGGCTCTCGCAGACCATGCTGCTCTTTCCCGTGAGGCAGCATCTGATCGTCAACCGCCGCCTCGACCTCCAGGATCTCGGCGGCTATCCGGGCGACGGCGCCCAGGTGCAGGCCGACTACATGAACCCGATGCGGCTCGGGAACGACGCCGAACGCGGCGAGCGCGCCGGGGACGCCGGGGACGCCGGGGAGGAAGCACGTCCGGCCGCGCCGAACTTCGTGTCCGGCGGGCGGTACGCCTTCGACCTGGTCCGCACGGACAGCGGCTGGCGGATCCGGAGTGTGACCGTCCACGAGAAGTGGCGGAGCATGACGGGCGCCCTCGCCGCCGGCTGATCCGCCCCGGTCCGCTTCCGCTGCCCCACACTGGGGCAGAACTGGGGAACGGGTCCCGCCGGACAGGCCCTGAGGGCCCGGCGATGCGGGCAGGACGATGCGGGCAGGACAAGGAGGCGCGGCATGTGGACCGGGGCCGGGCAGCGGCGCGGGTGGGGCGAACGGATACTCGGCTCCGTCCTGTGGCGTGGCGTCGTCGCGCTCCTCGCCGGTGCGCTGCCGGCGCTCGCGTTCCCCGCGCCTTCACTGTGGTGGTTCGCCTATGTCGCCCTGGTCCCCCTGCTGCTCCTGATCCGGTCCGCCGGTACGGGCCGCCGGGCGGCGCTCGACGGGTGGCTCGGCGGTACCGGTTACATGCTGGCCGTGCACCACTGGCTGATGCCGAGTCTCCATGTGTTCATCGTGGTGCTGGCGGCCCTGCTCGGTCTGCTGTGGGCCCCGTGGGGGCTGCTGGTCTCCCGCCTGCTGGGCGGGCGGCTGTCCGCCGCCGCGGTGGCGGCGGCCGTGATCGTGGTCCCGTGCGGCTGGCTGATGATCGAACTGGCCCGCTCCTGGGAGGCGCTGGGCGGCCCCTGGGGGCTGCTGGGCGCGAGCCAGTGGCAGGTGACACCCGCGCTCCGGCTGGCTTCGGTGGGCGGGGTCTGGCTGGTGAGTCTGCTGGTGGTGGCCGTGAACACCGCGCTCACCGCGCTGCTGGTGGCCTCGGCCGCCCGCACGGCGGCCGTCGTCTCGCTCGTGGCGGGCGCCGTGGCGGTGGGCACGGTGTGGATCTGGGCGCCGCAGCCGGAGCGTTCGGGGGTGGCGCGGATCGCCGTCGTGCAGCCCGGTGTCATCGAGGGGCCCGGCAGTGTGCAGCGCCGTTTCGCCCGCAGTGAGGAGCTGACGCGCTCGCTGGCGGGCCGGGATCTCGACCTGGTCGTGTGGGGCGAGAGCAGCGTCGCGGTGGATCCGGTCCGGCGGCCCGATGTCGCGGCCCGCATCGCGGCGCTGTCGCGGCTGGTGGGCGCGGACGTGCTGGTGAACGTGGACGCCAGACAGACCGACGCGTCGGGCCGGACCGGAATCTTCAAGAGCGCCGTGCTGGTGGGTCCGCACGGGCTCACCGGGGACCGTTACGACAAGATGCGGCTGGTTCCCTTCGGCGAGTACGTCCCGGCCCGTTCGGCACTCGGCTGGGCCACCTCGATGGGCAGGGCGGCGGGCGAGGACCGGCTGCGCGGCACACGGCAGGTGACGATGACGCTGCCCGGCGCGAACGGGCTGCGCATCGGCCCGCTGGTCTGTTTCGAGTCCGCGTTTCCCGACATGAGCCGGCGGCTGACCCGGGACGGTGCGCAGCTACTGGTCGCCCAGTCCTCCACCTCGTCCTTCCAGCACGGCTGGGCACCCGCCCAGCACGCCTCGCTCGGGGCTCTGCGCGCCGCCGAGAACGGCCGCCCGATGGTGCACGCCACGCTGACGGGTGTCAGTGCGGTGTACGGCCCGCAGGGTGAGCGGATCGGTGCCCCGCTCGGTACGGACACGAGTGGGGCCGCGGTGTTCGGCGTCCCCATGGCCGGCGGCACCACGCTGTATGTCCGGCTGGGTGACTGGCCGTTGTACGGCGCACTGGCCGTACTGGCCGCCTTCTGCGCCTTCCGCGCCTTCGATGGGGTACGGTCCGTGCGCGGCAGGCCCGGCAGTCCCGTACCGGTGGGTGCGCTCACCTCGGGCGTCGCGGACGGCGGGGCGGCATCCGTGCAGGCCGCCCGCCCGGCGGCGGAGTCCCGGCCGGAGTCCGCGCAGTGTGACTGACGAGTGACGCGCGTCGGCTCATGGGTGGCGCGCGGTCAGAACGTGTTCCGGCCCGGACCGTTCACGGAGACGATGTCGCCCATGGCGTCGACGGTGAGCGCGATCCGTTCGACCTTGTTGGTCACGCCCAGCACCAGCCACACCACGCCCCACAGGAAACAGCTGAAGACCGTCAGGACGGCGTGCAGCACATGGTTCAGGGGACGGCCCCGGACCATGACGACCTGGGTCTCGGAGCGGGTCTCGACGCGCCAGCCTCTCGCGATCCGCTGGCTGACTGCCCAGTCGAGGATCAGGGCGCGCCGCATCGCGTCGGGCGGCCGGCCGTCCGCCGAGTAGTAGCCGGGCGGGGGCTGGAGCGCGCTCCAGCCCTGGGGCTCGTGGCGGGGTTTCACGAGGTCACCTCCACGGGCCGGCGGTCCATCTCCTCAGCCTGCATCGGCCCCGGTCCCCACGCATCCGGAGGACCGGCGGCCGGGATCGTGGGCCCGCCCGCCCGGCCCGGACGGGCGGCCCCACGAGCGGGCCCGCGCAAGGCCCTACGCGCAGTCGAGGTCCCGCAGGATGCGCTCGCACAGCTCGTGCGTCTCCAGGGCGTCCCGGGCACTCAGCGGCTTTCCGGCCCGCACGGCGTCCAGGAACGACAGCACACTCTGCTCGATGCCGCGCTGGCGGGCCACCGGCACCCAGTCGCCGCGCCGCCGTACGCTCGGCTGGCCCTTGTGGTCGATCACCTCGGCGAGGTTGACGACCTCGCGCTTGGAGTCCTGGCCGGAGACCTCCAGCCGTTCCTCGGTCGAGCCGCTGAGCCGGTTCATCGCACCGATGGCGGTGAAGCCGTCGCCGGAGAGCTGGAGCACGACGTGGTGCATCAGGCCGTCGCGGATCCTGGCCCGTACGACGGTGTGGTCGACCGGCCCGGGTACCAGGAAGCGCAGGGTGTCGACGACGTGGATGAAGTCGTCGAGGACCATGGTCCTCGGCTCCTCCGGCAGCCCGACGCGGTTCTTCTGCATGAGGATCAGCTCGCGCGGGTGCTCGGCGCACTGGGCGTAGCCGGGCGCCACCCGGCGGTTGAAGCCGACGGCGAGACCGACACCGCGTGCCTCGGCCAGCTCCACCAGTCGCTCGGAATCCGCGAATCCGTACGCGAGCGGCTTGTCGACGTAGGTGGGGACGCCCGCCTCGATCAGCCGGGCGGTGATCTCCGGATGCACGGCCGTCGGCGCGTGCACGAACGCCGCGTCCAGCCCCTGGGCGAGCAGCGATTCGAGGTCGGTGTGGCACTGCGCGGCCGGGATCCGGTGGGCCTCCGCGACGGCGGCCAGGGTGGCGGGGGTGCGGGTCTGCAGATGCAGTTCGACCCCCGGCAGGGTGGTGAGCACCGGCAGATACGCCTTCTGCGCGATGTCGCCGAGCCCGATGCAGCCGACCTTCACAGGGTCTCCTTCTCGCTGTTCAACGCCGTGCGTCGCGGTTCTCGTCCGTGGTGGTCCACCGCGGTTGTACCGGCGCGTCCTTGGTCCCGGCAGCATACGTGGGCTGCGGAGGGCGCCAGTCGGCGATGCCGTCGAAGGTGCGCAGGACGAGGCCCGGTCCGAGCCGGGAGACCGTGGACATGATGAAGTCGCGCACCGCGACGGACACCGGCCCGGACAGGCACATCAGCCGTGAGACCTGTGCCGCCTTGCGGACGACGGAGGTGGTCCGGGGCAGCCGGCCGGCGGTGTACGCGGCGAGGCCCGCACCCAGGTCCGCGCCCGGTGCCACGTGGTGGGCGAGCACGATCGCGTCCTCGATGGCCTGGTTGCCACCCTGGCCCAGCGTGGGAGCCATGGCGTGGGCGGCGTCCCCGACGAGCACCGCGCGGCCCCGGTGGAAGGCGGGCAGCGGATCGGTCATCTGGTACACGTCGTTACGGAGGACACCTCCGGGTCCGGCGGCGGCGATGATCCCGGGGATCGGCCGGTGCCAGTCGCCGAACCGGCGCAGCAGTTCCGCGCGCTCGTCGTCGGCGGCCCGCGCACCCGCCGGGGCGACGGCGGCCCCGTACGCGTAGATCCGGCCGTCCTTGAGCGGCTGGGTGCCCCAGAGCGCGCCACGGCCCCAGGTCTCGTGCGGGGCGAAGGGCTCGGCGGGCGCGGGGACCAGGACGCGCCAGGTGGTGAAGCCCGCGTACGACGGGCCGGGGTGGTCCGGGAAGAGCACGCCCCGTACGGCCGAGTGGATGCCGTCGGCGCCGATCACGAGTTCGGCCTCCATGTCCTCGTCCGGGGTGCCGATCACGGCTGGCCGGCCGCCCGCGGTACCCGGGTCCACCAGGCGGGCCGGGCAGCCGGTGCGGATGGCGGAGCCGGGGAGCGCGGCGGCGACGCGGTCGATGAGGGTGGCCCGGTGCAGCAGGACGAGCGGGCCGCCGAACCGTTCGGCCGCGGCGGTGCTGTCGGTCCTGGCGAGCCAGCGGCCGTCCGGTGAGCGCATGCCGCCCTCGCCCTGCCAGGCGGCCAGGGACCTGATCTCGTCGCCGAGCCCGATGACGTCCAGGGCGCGCTGGGCGTTGGGAGCGAGGCTGATTCCTGCGCCGACGGGCTCCAGCGAATCGGCCCGCTCCAGCACGGTGACCTGCCAGCCGGACCGGTGCAGGGCCACCGCCGCGGTGAGACCGCCGATGCCGCTGCCGATGACGACCGCACGGGGCGCGTCCATGGCTCCTCCTCGTTCCCGGCTTTCGAAGTTCCCGGCCTTCGAAACTACACCTGTAGTGAGAGTCACGATACTACAGCTGTAGTTTCGACGGTAGGTTGGGCCCATGGCGACACGCACCACCGGCTCCGCCCGGGGCGAACGGATCACCGACGCGGCACTCGCCCTGCTGGCCGAGCGCGGCATGCGGGGGCTGACCCACCGAGCGGTGGACGAACGGGCAGGTCTCCCCCAGGGCTCGACGTCCAACTACGCCCGCACCCGGCAGTCCCTGCTGGAGGCGACGGTGCGCCGGCTGGCGGAGCGCGAGTCCCGGGTACTGGCGCCCGGCGAGCTCCCCGCGCCGACCGCATCGGCCGCCCCGCCCGGACCCTCCGATCCGTCCACTCCTCCCGGCCAGGACGCGCTGATCGCGGGTCTCGCGCTGGCCCTGCACCGCTATCTGACCGACCACCCCGAGCTGCTCATCTGCCGGTACGAACTCGCTCTGGAGGCCACGCGCCGCCCCGAGCTGCGGGCCCTCTTCGACGCGACGGGCCGCCAGTTCCGCGAACCCCTGGTGGCACTGCTGACGGCGGCCGGATCGTCCGAGCCCGAACGGCACACGCTGTCGCTGGTGGCCTGGTGCGAGGGGCTGATGTTCTCCTGCGCGGCAGGCTCCTACAGCCGCTCCGTGCCGTCCGAGGCGGAGCTGCGCACCGGCTTCGGCGAGCTGCTGCGCGGAATGCTCGGGCACTGACGCACAGGGACCGCACTGCCTCCGCGAAGCCGCGACACGCGGGGCGCCGCGCTGACCGGGTCACTCATGCGGACCAATCCGAGCGTTCCGGCCCACTCAATGGCCGGTCCGCACAGCAGAGTTGATCAGGTGCATCGAACCAGAACCACCGTAAAGCTCCTGGTCGCCGTGGCGGTCACGGCCCTGTCCGGGTGTGTGTCCGTACAGCCGCGGCCGAGCGCCCCGCCCGCTCCGGCTGCCGACCGGCCCGCCCAGGACCTGTCCCCGCAGATCGGCCGGCCCCCGGTCCGCGACATCCTGGAAGCCGTACCGGACCCGAAGCCGTCCCCCGCCACCACCGGCCGGGCGTCCGCCGCCCCTCCGGCCGCGCGCCGCGCCGTGCCCAGCGCCCCGCAGCCACGGCACGTTCCCGGCCCGGCGCACCCGCGGCCGCGCCGGGCCGTGCCCGCCGTACCCGTACTGCCGGCGCCGGTCGCCGGGACGGATGTCTGCGCGCTCGGGCGGGGATACGGGCACTGGCCGGCCGGCAGTCCGCAGTCGCGGATCTGCGACCGCACCTACGGGCACTGACCGGGCCGGCCGGCGGGAGGCCGGCCGGGCCCGCCTCCCCCGCCCCCCTCACAGCTCTCGCAGCCGCCGCTCCAGCCGCCCGATGGCCGCCCGGACCCCGCCCCCGTAGCCGTCGTCGGCGCCGTCGTCCGCGAGGACGCCGGAGGCGTCCCGGGCCCGGTCCAGGTGGATCCGGGCCGCCGACGGACGCCGGAGCTTCACGTAGTCCGCCGCGAGGTTGAGGTGGAGCGACGGGTAGAAGGCCCGCACCGCGAGCGCGTCGCGGTCCTCCGCGACGCGCTCGTCGGTCAGCGCCTGGGCGGCGGCCAGCGCCCGCAGGTCCCAGGCCAGCTCGTCACCGGGATCGTCCTGGGTGTCAGCCATGTAGTGCGCGAGGGTGCACCGGTGCAGGGCGTCACCGTCCGCACCGATCTCCGCCCAGAGGAGGCCGAAGCGATTGCGGGCCTCCTCGCGGTCACCGCCGTGCAGCAGCATGATGGCCTGGCCGATCCTGGTCATGACGACGTCCCGCGACGCCTCCTGCTGCTCCGTCACTGCGGTCTCCCTCGCGCCCGTCCGTCTGCGCCCGGCCGAATCCATGGGGTTCCGGACGGTTCCGGATGGTTCCGGCCGGTCCGACGCTAACCGCAGCGACGCACAATCGCACTCAGGCTCCGGCGCGCCATCAGCCCAGGTCGGGGATGCGCCAGTCGATGGGCTGGTGCCCCTGGGCCGCGACCGCCTCGTTGATCCGGGTGAACGGGCGGGACCCGAAGAACTTCTTGGCCGAGAGCGGCGAGGGGTGCGCCCCCTTCACCACCACATGCCGCTCCTCGTCGATCAGCGGCAGCTTCTTCTGCGCGTAGTTGCCCCAGAGCACGAAGACCGCCGGGTCGGGCCGGGACGCGACCGCGCGGATCACCGCGTCCGTGACCTTCTCCCAGCCCTTGCCCTTGTGCGAGTTGGCCTCGCCCGCGCGCACCGTCAGCACGGCGTTGAGGAGCAGCACGCCCTGCTCGGCCCACGGCATCAGATACCCGTTGTCCGGGACCGGCAGGCCGAGCTCCTCCTTCATCTCCTTGTAGATGTTCCGCAGGGAGGGCGGGGTCCTCACGCCGGGCCGCACGGAGAAGCACAGGCCGTGCCCCTGGCCCTCGCCGTGGTACGGGTCCTGCCCCAGGACCAGGACCTTCACCTTGTCGTAGGGGGTCGCGTCGAGCGCGGCGAACACCTGCCCCCGAGGCGGGTAGACCGGTCCCGCGGCCCGCTCCTCCTCGACGAACTCGGTGAGCTCCTTGAAGTACGGCCTCTGCAGCTCTTCGCCGAGTACGCCGCGCCAGGACTCGGGCAGCTGGTCGGTGTCGGTCACGTCAACAACCTCCGGTAAACAATCGGTTCTTGATCCCAGAACCTACCGGCGCGCACTGACAACGGAGCCGGGAGCCTCCCCGGAGGCCCTCGGCGGGCTACCAGCTGGCCTTGCGGTACAGCTCCCACATCTGCATGACCGTCTGCGGGTCGAGGGCGCGCTCGCCGCCGCCGATGTCCTCACCCGCGGCCACGTACAGCTTGCCCTGCCACAACGGCAGCAGCCGGACGTCGTCGACCAGGATCTTCTGGGCCCGCTCGAACTGCTGGCTGACCGCGCCCCGGTTGCTCTCCTTGCGGGTCTGGGGCAGCACCTCCTTGGTGATCTCGTCCTTCATGTACGGCACGCCCGTGACGCTGTCCTTGCCCAGGAAGGGGGCGATGAAGTTGTCCGGGTCCGGGAAGTCCGGGAACCAGCCCCGGCCGAAGACGGGGTACTCGCCCTTGGTGAAGCCCTCCTGGAACTTCTTCCAGGGCTGGCTCTTCAGAGTGATCTTGAAGAGCCCGGAGGACTCCAGCTGGCGCTTGAGCTCGTCGAACTCGGGGGCCGTCGAGGAGCCGTAGCGGTCAGTGGTGAACCAGAAGGTCATCGCGACGGGCTCGGTGATCCCGGCGTCCCTGAGGATCTTCCGGGCCTTCTTCCGGTCCGGGTCGCCGAAGGTGTCGAAGAAGCTGGTCGTGTGCCCCGCGATGCCCTTGGGCACCATGGAGTAGAGCGGCTCCGCTGTGCCCCGGTAGACCTTGGCCACCAGTGCGTCCCGGTCCACCAGCTGGGCGATCGCCCGCCGCACGGCCGGTTTCCCGGCGGCCGGGTCCTCGGGGTTGAAGACCAGGAAACGGATGTCGGCGCCGACCGTCTCGACGAGCTGGAGATCGCTCTTCTTGTCCTCGTTGTCCTCCAGGCTGACGACCTCCTCGGCGGACAGCCCGCGGTAGGTGGCGTCGATCTCGTTCTTCTTGAGCGCCGTCACCATGGCGCCGGACTGCTTGAAGTACCGGATGGTCACGGCGTCGTTCTTGCGGTCGGCGAAACCCTTGTAGTCGGGGTTCTTTACCAGCTCGGAGCGGTCGCCCGGCTTGTACGCGTCCAGCAGGTACGGTCCGGAGCCGGTGACCTTGCCGTCGTCGCGGATCTTGTGCGCCGAGTAGTCGCTCGGCGCGACCAGCGACATGGCGGGCGTGGCCAGCACGAACGGGAAGGTGGCGTCCGGCTTGGTCAGATGGAAGATGACCTCGTAGTCGCCCTTGGTCTCCACCCGGTCGAGCGAGCCGAGCATGCCGTTGGGTCCGCTCTTGAACGCGATCGTCCTGATGCGGTCTATGGAGTACTTCACGGCCTCGGCGTCGAGCTTGTCGCCGTTGGAGAACTTCAGACCCTCGCGGAGCGTGCAGCGGTAGGCGGTGCTGGTGGTGTCGGTGAACTTGCAGTGGTCCGCGGCATCGGGCTCGGGGCTCGTGCTTCCGGTGGGGAAGCTGACCAGAGTCTGGAACACATTGCGCATCAGCTCCCAGGAACCGTCCCACGCCGCCGCCGGGTCGAGGGTGGAGGGCTCGCTGGTCGTCCCGACAGCCAGCTTCTGTTCCACCTCCGAACCGCTGCCGGGCAACAGACCGCAGCCGGCCAGCAGAGACAGGGAAGCAAGGGCTGCAGCAGCCTGCAGACTGGCCCGGTAGAACACGTGCACGCTCCTCGATCAGCCATGGGTCGGCAGACCATACCGCAGCGCCCCGTCGGGTCAATCCGTAGGCCCGACGGGGCACTTGATCAATCAGGGCCAAACCGGCTCAGGGTGTTCTCAGCCCACGCCCGCGTTCAGGAAAATCCCGCCGTCGACCACCAGGGTCTGTCCGGTGATCCAATCGGCCTGGCTCGACGTGAGGAAGGCCGCGGCGCCCCCGATGTCCTCGGGAACACCGAGCCGTCCGAGCGGGTAGGACGCGGCCGCCTCCGCCTCGCGGCCCTCGTACAGCGCCTGGGCGAACCTGGTCTTCACGACCGCGGGGGCGATCGAGTTGACCCGCACGACCGGCGCGAACTCGTGCGCCAGCTGAAGGGTCAGATTGATCATCGCGGCCTTGCTCATGCCGTACGCGCCGATGAAGGGCGAGGCGGAGACGCCCGCGACGGAGGCGATGTTGACGATCGCCCCGCCGTTCTCCTTCTGCCAGGCCTTCCAGGTCTGCTGCGCGAAGCCGAGCGCCGAGACCACGTTCGTCTCGAAGACCTTGCGGGCGACGTTGAGGTCGAGTTCGGCGATCGGGCCGAAGACCGGGTTCGTACCGGCGTTGTTGACCAGGAAGTCGACCCGGCCGAACGCCTCCATCGTGCGCTCGACGGCCACGGCCTGGTGCGCCTCGTCGTGCGCCTTGCCCGCCACGCCGATGACGCGGTCGGAGCCGAGCGCCTCGACGGCCGCCTTCAGCGCGTCCTCGCCGCGTCCGGTGATGCACACCCGGTCGCCGCGGGCGACGAGCGCCTCGGCGATGCCGTAGCCGATACCCCGGCTCGCGCCGGTGATCAGCGCGACCTTCCCGCTGTCCTGCACTGTCATGATGTCCGCAGCCCTTCGGGTCAG
Organism: Streptomyces sp. NPDC048671; assembly: GCF_055587045.1. Classification (NCBI taxonomy): domain Bacteria; kingdom Bacillati; phylum Actinomycetota; class Actinomycetes; order Kitasatosporales; family Streptomycetaceae; genus Streptomyces; species Streptomyces sp. NPDC048671. Next base: position 75,002 of record NZ_JBVJHB010000015.1, read on the forward strand.
TTGAGCGGTCCGCCGGCGACGTACATGACCTGGCCGGAGACGAAGCCCGCGTCGTCGCCCGCGAAGAAGGCGATGGCGTTGGCGATGTCCTCGGGGAAGCCGACGCGCTGCACCGGGATCTGGGTGGCGGCCGCGGCCTGGAACTCCTCGAAGCCCATGCCGACCCGGGCCGCGGTCTGCGCGGTCATCTCCGTGACGATGAAGCCGGGGGCGACGGCGTTGGCGGTGATGCCGAACTTGCCGAGCTCCTTGGCGAGGGTCTTGGTGAAGCCCTGCAGACCCGCCTTGACCGCGGCGTAGTTGGCCTGGCCCCGGTTGCCCAGGGCGGAGGAGGAGGACAGCGAGACGATACGGCCGAACTTCTGGTCCACCATGTGCTTCTGAACGGCCTTGGCCATCAGGAACGCGCCCTTGAGGTGCACGTTCATCACCAAGTCCCAGTCGGACTCGCTCATCTTGAAGAGCAGGTTGTCACGGAGTACGCCCGCGTTGTTGACGAGGATCGTCGGGGCGCCGAGCTCGGCGGCCACCCGTGCGACGGCAGCTTCCACCTGGGTGCTGTCCGACACGTCACAGGCGACGGCGAGGGCCCTGCCCCCGGCGGCGGTGATCTTCTCGACGGTGTCCTTGCAGGCCGCCTCGTCCAGGTCGAGTACGGCGACGGCGCGGCCCTCGGCCGCCAGGCGTACCGCGGTGGCGGCACCGATACCCCGTGCCGCTCCCGTCACGATGGCTACGCGCTGCTCGGTGGTGGACATGCTTGGTTCTCCTCGCCCTTGGATCGCGGCTCAGCGGACGTCAGGCACATTCCGTGCGAAATGGTTCCCGATAACTGAGCAACCGCTTAGTACCTTCAGCAGTCGAGACGCTAGAAGGCCTGGCACCCGGTGTCAACGGCCCACGGAGGCAGCGGCGCATGTCACAGCTCCGTGCGGCTGGGAATCAGCGCACCAGCAGGTCGAACAGCCGCTCCACCTCGGCGGCGGGGTCGGTGGTCAGACCGCTGTGCACGGGGCTCGGCTGGATGACGGTCGAGCGCGGGGCGATCAGCCAGCGGAAGCGCCGACCTGCATCGTCACCCATGGCCTGGCCCGCGTCCGCACCGCCGCGGCAGATACCCTCGACGCCGCGCAGCGCGGCGCGTACCCCGGTCACGTCCGCGGCGGGGTCCAGCACCTTGAGCTTCCCCTCGTCGAGTTCGGTGCGGGCGCCGACGAATCCCTTCGGGCGGCAGTAGACCACCACGCCGGCATTGAAGAACTCACCGCGCTCGACCCGCGGCACCACACGCAGCAGGGCGTACTCGAAGACAACGCGTTCACTCATGCCCGGCCACTCTCGTCGCTGTTCTCGGGGTCATTCCGTGGGGCGAGGCGCTCGGCGAGCCAGCCCGGGGCCCGGGACGGCTTGTCGGCGGTGGGCGCGTCCAGGGTGATCCGCTCGTGGATGGTGGCCGCTCGCGGCAGCAGCGCCTCCACATAGGCGCGCCGGAGCTGACCGGTCGAGTCGAACCCGGGCTCGTCCACCAGCCACTCGTCGGGCACATCGGCCGTGACCTCGGTGAGCAGTTCCTCGGTGACCAGCGGGGCGAGTTCGGCGGCGGCCGCGGCGACATCGGGGGCGAAGGGGGCCAGCGCGTGGTCCGAGGCGTTGTAGGGCTTGGCCACGGAGGCCTGGGCCCCCGGCCAGTTGTGGTGCCAGATCATGGTGGCGCCGTGGTCGATGAGCCAGAGGTCACCGTGCCAGATCAGCATGTTCGGATTGCGCCAGGACCGGTCGACGTTGTTGATCAGCGCGTCGAACCAGACGACGCGTCCGGCCTCGCGCGGATCGACCTGGTAGGCGAGCGCGTCGAACCCGAGGGAACCGGGGAGGAAGTCCATCCCGAGGTTGAGGCCACCGCTGGACTTCAGGAGCTCCTGCACCTCCTGGTCGGGCTCGGCGAGACCGATGACCGGGTCCAGCTGCATCTGCGCGAGGTCCGGGACGCGCAGCCCGAGCCGTCGGCCGAGCTGCCCGCAGATCACCTCCGCGACCAGCGTCTTGCGCCCCTGACCGGCACCGGTGAATTTCATGACGTATGTGCCGAGGTCGTCGGCCTCGACGATCCCGGGTAGCGATCCGCCCTCCCGGAGGGGCGTGACATAGCGGGTCGCTACGACTTCTGCCAACACTTTCCCAGGCCACCAATCTCTTCAGCCTTGCAATTCACGGACGATCTCTCCGGGGGTAGAGGCAGGGATCACCGGTCAACGACGCTGGGGAGAATCTGGGGAGTTTCGGCTGGCGAGCCGGTCTCCTCGCTCCCAAGCAGACTGTCGATGGTGCCGCGCCCCCTGCTGCCAGCTTCCGGCATGAAGTGAGCATAGTAACCGAGGGTGATCGCCGGCGACGAGTGTCCGAACCAGGGTCACGACGGACTCTCCGGCTTCCAACATGATCGAGGCGTAGGTATGCCGAAGCACGTGGAAACCGTCCTTCGGTGAGCAGCGGGGAGAACATCTTCCCCCTCCCCCTTCGGTTTCCCCCACGGCAGCTCCACCTCCACCGGCGGCCCCAAGCACGCCGGCGACCTTGTACCGCTTGCCCTTGCCGTAGCGAGCGGTCTTCTCCCGGTGACCGGATCCTTCTTCTTTTTGAGCCAACGATCCTCGATACAGCCGGCCAACTTGGTTGCGCGAGTCCCACACCGCACTGAGGCAGCTCACCGAGGCCGCGGGCCGCCCCGCTCCCCGGATCGCGTTCTACGAACAGTTCTCGTCGTACGCACGGGTCGTCGAGCTCTCGGGGACGGACCTGGGCGGGGAGGCGGACCGGCGGCGGACGTGGGAATCGCTCGGGGAACTGGCGGGCCGAGTGGGGTCGGGGACGGCCGCAAGGAGGGGCCGGGGCGCGTTCGGCGCCTCCGTTACGTCCGGAGTATTGACGCCTGATGAAACAAGTCAATAGTTTCAGTATCTTCGACTCATCGGGGCGCTCCCCCATGAGATCCAGAACAGTCGGCACCACTACGACCCGTGTCGGAGAGGGCCTCCGTTCCGGCGCCGTCGTCCGCCCCTCGCGTTCCCCGTCAGGAGACCCGATGACCGACACCTCCACACCGGCCGCATCACCCGCCGCGACCTTCACCACGCGCTCCCCCGCGACCGGCGAGCCGATCGCCGAGCACCCGGTGAACGGACCGGACGAGGTCTCCGGCGCCGTGGCGCGAGCCCGGTCCGTTCAGACCGGATGGGCGGCGCTGCCCGCGTCGCGGCGCCGTGACCACCTGCTGCACTGGAAGAAGGCCATCGCCACCGACCTGGACGCGGTGGCCCGCACCATCTCCGAGGAGACCGGCAAGCCGGCCGGTGACGCCGCGCTGGAGGTCGTCCTCACGCTGGAGCACCTGGCCTGGGCCGCCCGCAAGGCCGGCCCCGTACTGCGCAGGCGGAAGGTTCGCACCGGGCTCTTCACCGTCCACCAGCGGGCCTCGCTGGTGCACCGGCCGCTGGGCGTGATCGGCGTGATCGGCCCCTGGAACTACCCCCTGTACACCCCGATGGGCTCGATCGGCTACGCCCTGGCGGCAGGAAACGCCGTGGTTTTCAAACCGTCCGAACTGACCCCGGGCACCGGGGTCCTGCTGGCCGAGCTCTTCGACGCCGCCGTGCCCCAGCACGCCGGGCTGCTCACCACCGTCACCGGCGCCGCGCCCACCGGGGACGCCCTGGCCCGGTCCGGGGTCGACAAGCTGGCGTTCACCGGTTCGCCGGGGACGGCCCGCAAGGTGATGGCGGTGTGCGCCGAGACGCTGACGCCGTTCCTCGCCGAGTGCGGTGGGAAGGACGCGGTGATCGTCACCGCGGACGCCGACCTGGACGCGGCCGCCGACGCGATCGTGTGGGGCGCACTGAGCAACGCGGGGCAGACCTGCGCGGGGGTGGAGCGCGTCTACGCGGTGCGCGAGATCCACGAGGCACTGTGTCAACGCGTCGTCGAGCGGGCCGAGGCACTGCGGCCGGGCGAAGGGGCGGACGCCGCCTACGGCCCGATGACGCTGCCGGGCCAGCTCGCGATCGTCGAGCGGCATGTGACCGGCGCGGTCTCTGCGGGCGCCCGAGCCCTGCTGGGCGGGCCCGAGTCGGTTCGCGCTCCGTACGTCGCGCCGGTCGTGCTGACCGGTGTTCCGGAGGACGCGGCGGCGATGACGGAGGAGACGTTCGGGCCGGTCGTGGCGATCAACGCGGTGGCCGACGTGGACGAGGCGGTGGAGCGGGCGAACGCCTCGCGATATGCCCTGGGGGCCGCGGTGTTCAGCCGCACGGGGCGCGCGGGTGCGGCGATCGCGGCGCGGCTGCGTGCGGGGGCGGTGTCGGTGAACTCGGTGCTGGGCTTCGCCGCGGTGCCGGCGCTGCCGTTCGGTGGTTCGCAGGACTCCGGCTTCGGGCGGCTCCACGGCGAGGAGGGGCTGCGTTCCTTCACCTCCGTGCAGTCGACCACGGTGCAGCGGTTCACCCCGCCGATCGCGCTGACCTCCTTCGATGTTCCGGCCGCCACACGGGAGCGCGCGGTACGGCTGGCCCGGACACTGCACCGGCGCCGCTGAACGGCCGGGCCGCGGCCCGCGCCGCCCTGCCCCGTCCGCCCGAGCGGTCAGGGCGGTCAGGCGGTCAGCAGCGGGGCCAGGTAGCGGCGGGCGAAGGCCCGGGCCTGGTCCTCGTCGTCCATCTCGATGCAGCTGGCGGGGTTGAGCAGGAACGAGACGGCGACGCGCACCATGAGCTCGGCGACCGGCTGCGGGTCCTCGTCGGGACGGCCCTCCGCCTGCTGGGCGCGGCGCAGATGGCCCGTCAGGTAGGTGACGGTGGCGGAGAGCGAGAAGCCGCCCTGCACGGTCAGATAAGGCAGCACGACCTCGGGTTCGAGACGCAGCAGGCCGCCGAAGAGCGGATGGACCCGGGTGTGGCGCAGGGCGACCACGAAGCCCTCGACGACCCGCTCCTCCATGGTCGGCAGCGCCATCACCGCCGCGTCCAGCCGCTGGAAGAACCGGCTGAGTTCGCGCAACAGGGTGGCCTCGACCAGCTTGTCCTTGGTCTGGAAGCGTCGGAAGACAGTGACCCGGGAGACTCCGGCGCGCTTGGCGACATCGTCCACGGAGGAGCGGCGCAGGCCCAGGAGGGTGAACTGCTCCAGTGCGGCGTCGAGGATACGCAGCGCCGTACGGTCCTCCGTCTCCGTCTCCGGCTCCGCGATGGTCCGGGCGGCAGCCCCCGAGTCGTTCGTGTCAGTTCTCATGGCGCTCACGATACCGGCGCACCCCTCCCGGAGAGACGATGAAACGCTTATCATAAATCCGTAACATGATTCGAACCCCGGAGGACCTGATGGGCAGTCGCCTCACAGAAGAGCAGGCCGATTTCGTCGCGGCCGTCCGAGATTTCGCCAAGCGGGAGTGCGGCACCCGGGAGCAGCGTGACGCGCTGACCTCGGGTGGCCGCGAAGCCCACAACCCCGAGCTGTACGGCAGGCTCGCCGACCTGGGCTGGCTCGGGGTGTGCCTGCCCGAGGAGTACGGAGGCTCCGGCGGCGGACTGGCCGACTCCTGTCTCTTCCTGGAGGAGACCTCCTACGGGATGGTCCCGGCCGGAGGTTTCATCACCACCGTCATCGCCGCGAAGGCGTACGAGAGGTTCGGCACCGGGCAGCAGCGCCTGGAGGTGCTGCCCGCCGCCGTGGGCGGTGAGGTGCTGGCCATCGCCATGTCGGAGCCGGGGGCCGGGTCGGATGTCGGCGCGCTGCGCTGCCAGGCCCGGCAGGAGGCGGACGGCACGTGGGTGATCGACGGTCAGAAGACCTGGATCTCCAACGCGCACTGCGCGAAGCACATCCTGCTGGTGGCCCGCACCGGCGAGGACAAGCACGGCGGTCTGACCATGTTCCATCTTCCCGCCGGCACCGCGGGCGTGGAGGTGCGGCGCATCGACACCATGGGCGGCCGGGAGGTCAACGACGTCTTCCTCACCGGCGTGCGGCTCCCCGCGGACGCGGTCGTCGGCCAGGTCAACAACGGCTGGCGGCAGTTGATGGCGGGGCTGAACTACGAGCGGCTCTTCCTGGCCGCGAACATGCTGGGTCTGGCGCGCCGCGCCTTCGACGACGCGGTCACCTACGTCCGCGAACGCGAGCAGTTCGGCCGGCCAGTCGGCTCCTTCCAGGCGCTGCGGCACCGGATCGCCGACCTCGCCACCGAGATCGAGTGCACCCGGCTGCTGGTGCGCGAGGTGGCCCTGGACTGCGACGCGCAGCCGGACAAGTTGTTCCCGCGCGAGGCGTCGATGGCCAAGCTGAAGGCGACCGAACTCGCCAAGCGAGCCGCCCTGGAGGGCATGCAGATGATGGGCGGCTACGGCTACACCAAGGAGTTCGACATGGAGCGCCACCTGCGGGCCGCTGTGGTCTCCACGGTCTACGGCGGGACCAGCGAGATCCAGCGGGACGTCATCGGCAAGACCTACGGCCTCTGAGAGGTCCGGACGCGAGAGGGCGGCCACCCCGGCGGGGGTGGCCGCCCTGTCGCGTCCGCGAGGAAGGAGGCGCCCGGCTCAGTCCTGGTAGAGCCCGGACAGCGAGTCGGCGTACTTGTCCCGGATGACCCGGCGACGCATCTTCAGCGACGGCGTCAACTCGCCGGACGCCGGGCCCCACTCCTCAGCCAGCAGCTCGTACCGCTTGACCTGCTCGGTCCGGTTGAGCCGGGAGTTGGCGGCGGCGACCGCCCGGTCCACCTCTGCCCGGACGGCGGGGTGCTTCGCCAGCCCGGCCAGCCCCCCCTCCACCGCGACGCCGTTGGCAGTCGCCCAGGCCGGGGCAGCTTCCGCGTCGAGCACCAGCAGGGCGACCAGGTAGGAGCGGTTGTCGCCGTGCACCATCACCTGGCCGATCAGCGGGTGTTCCTTGAGCGCGTTCTCCACCAGGGCCGGCGAGACGTTCTTGCCGGTGGAGGTGATGATCATCTCCTTCTTCCGGTCGGTGAGCCAGAGGTAGCCGTCCTCGTCCACGCGGCCGATGTCGCCGGTGGCCAGCCAGCCGTCGGCGTCCAGTGCGGACTGCACCGAGCCGTCCGGCTGGAGGTAGCCTGAGAAGACGGACGAGCCCCGCACCAGGATCTCGCCGTCCGCGGCCACGCGGACCTCCACCGACTCCACCGGGCGTCCCACGGAGCCGAGCCGGAAACCGGCCCGCGGGCTGTTGCTGGTGGCCACACCGGTGGTCTCGGTCAGCCCCCAGGCGTCCATGATGACGATGCCGAAGCCGGTCCAGAAGTTCACCACGTCGGGCGACATCGGTGCCGACGCGCTGGCCGTCCAGGTCACCTTGTCCAGGCCGCCCGCGGCCAGCATGGGCAGCAGCACGTCCTCGCGGACACGGGTGTAGCGCTCCTCGAGCTCGACGGGCGGCGTCTCGCCCCGCTCGCGGTACCCGACGTGCTCGCGGGCGATCGCGAACGCCTGCTCGATGATCGCCCGTTGCTCGGCCGGCATCAGCGTGAGGACGCCCCGCACACCGGCGGACAGCTTCTCCCAGATCCTCGGCACACCGAAGAACTGTGCGGGGCGCACCTTGCGCACCACGGCGGCGACGCCCGTCGGGTCGGCGCAGAGGTAGACGCGCGAGGCCCGGTGGCAGGGCAGGTAGATGCCCAGCATCCGTTCGGCGATGTGGGCGAGGGGCAGGTAGCAGATGTGCTCGACGTGCGGGGGCAGCTCCACCACGGCGTCCAGCGCCAGGGCGTTGGCCATCACCTGACGGTGAGTCAGGACGACGCCCTTGGGCTCGCCGCTGGTGCCGGAGGTGTAGACGACGGTCAGCGGGTCATCGGGGCCGGCGGCGTCCAGTTCCGCGGCGAACCGCTCCGGCACCGGTTCGCGGAGCAGGGCGGCGAACGGGAAGTGGCTGCCCTCCGCGCCCTCCTCGGCCACCACCAGACGCTCCAGCGGGGTGTCGGCGTCGGCCAGCAGCGGCTCCCACACCGCCACCTGGGCCGCCCCCTCCACCACGGCGAGGCGGGCCCGGCAGTTGCGGGCGATGTGGGTGATCTGCTCGGGGGCCGCGGTGCCGTAGACACTGACCGGGACCGCGCCGAGGCGGACCAGTGCCAGGTCGGACAGCCAGTGTTCGGGCCGGTTGGACATCAACAGCAGTACGTGGTCGCCGCGGCCGACGCCGAGGGCCCGGAAGCCAACGGCGAGGCTCCGGGTGCGCTCGTGGATCTCCGCCCAGCTGAACGTCCTCCAGTCGCCGTCAGCGTCCGCCGACTGCCAGGAAAGGCCGGGAAGCCGGGGGTACTCGTGGGCGTTGCGGGCCAGCAGCTGCGGCAGGGTCCGGTCGGCCGGAGCGTCGGGCAGGTCGCCGGTGGTGCGGGGTGCTGATGTCATCGGGGCCTCCTTGCGAATCGGAAGGGAACGTCTGAGGAGACCGGGGCGGTGGGGAGCCCCGGCGGGTGTGCCGGCCGGGAGGTGAGGTGGCCGCCCGTGGGTCGAGCCGCGGGGAAGGACGGTCCTGCCCCGGTCGGTGCTCAGGAGGTGCGGACCCGAGCCGCACCGCGGACCCCGGAGCGGATCAGGAGTCGGTGAACGTCTCGCCCTGCTCGGCCTTGCGCAACAGCAGTTCGGGCGGGGCGAAGCGCTCGCCGTGCTTCGCTGCCAGCTCACGCGCGCGGGTTACGAAGCCGGGCAGGCCGCCCTCGTAGCCGTTGATGTACTGCAGCACGCCGCCGGTCCACTGCGGGAAGCCGATCCCGAGGAGCGAGCCGATGTTGGCGTCCGCCACCGAGACCAGCACACCCTCCTCCAGGCAGCGCACCGAATCCAGCGCCTCGACGAAGAGCATCCGCTCCGTCATCCCGGTCAGCTCGGCGGGCTGCTTCGAGGGATCCGTGAAGTGTTCGCGCAGTCCCGGCCAGAGGCAGGTGCGCTTGCCGTTCTCGTCGTACTCGTAGAAGCCGGCGCCGCCGCTGCGTCCGGGGCGGCCGAACTCGTCGATCATCCGGTCCACCACGGCGTCCGCCGGGTGCGGCTCCCAGGTGCGGCCCGCCGCCTCGACCGCACGGCGGGTCTCCTCGCGGATCTTGCGCGGGAGGGTCAGGGTGAGCTCGTCCATCAGGTTGAGGACCTTGGCCGGGTAGCCGGCCTGGGCGGCGGCCTGCTCGACAGAGGCCGGATCGATCCCCTCGCCGACCATGGCGACGCCCTCGTCGATGAAGTGGCCGATGACCCGGGAGGTGAAGAAGCCGCGTGAGTCGTTGACCACGATCGGCGTCTTGCGGATCTGACGCACCAGGTCGAAGGCGCGCGCCAGTGCCTCCTCCCCCGTCTTCTCACCCTTGATGATCTCCACCAGCGGCATCTTGTCGACCGGCGAGAAGAAGTGCAGGCCGATGAAGTCCTGCGGCCGCTCCACCCCCTTGGCGAGGACGGTGATGGGCAGGGTGGAGGTGTTGGAGCACAGCAGGGCGTCCGGGTCGAGCACCTCCTGGATCTCCTGGAACACCTTGTGCTTGATCCCGGTGTCCTCGAAGACGGCCTCGATCACCGCGTCGCAGCCGGCCAGTTCCTGGGCGTCGGCGGTCGGGGTGATACGGGCCAGCAGGGCGTCCGCCTTCTCCTGCGTCGAGTTGCCGCGCGAGACAGCCTTGGCGCACAGCTTCTCGGAGTAGGCCTTGCCCTTCGCCGCCGCCTCCACGGAGACGTCCTTCAGCACGACGTCGATGCCCGCCTTGGCGCAGGAGTAGGCGACACCCGCGCCCATCATGCCCGCGCCGAGCACGGCCACCTTGGTCACCTTGCGCGGCTCGATGCCCTTCGGGCGGCCGGCGCCGGAGTTGACCGCTTGCAGGTCGAAGAAGAACGCCTGGATCATGTTCTTCGTGATCTGCCCGGTGACCAGTTCCGTCAGGTACCCGGCTTCCACCACGAAGGCCGTGTCCACGTCGACCTGGGAACTCTCCACGGCCGCCGCGATGATGTTGCGCGGCGCCGGGCTGGGGGCGCCCCCGGTCCTCTTCTTCAGCAGTGCGGGGAAGGCGGGGAGTTGCGCGGCGAGCTTCGGGGTCGCGGGGGTGCCGCCGGGGATGCGGTACCCGGGGGCGTCCCAGGGCTGCGCGGACCGCGGGTTGGCGTCGATGAACGCCCGTGCCCTGGCCAGGATTTCGTCCGGTCCGGCGGCGATCTCGTCGACCAGTCCGGCCTCCAGGGCACGCGCCGGTCCGTATTGGGCGCCCTCCAGGAGGACCTTCTGCAGGGCGTCCGCCACACCGAACATGCGGACCGTGCGGGTCACGCCTCCACCGCCGGGCAGCAGGCCCAGGGTGACTTCGGGAAGTCCGACGCGGGCGGCCGGACTGTCCAGCACCACGCGGTGGTGACAGGCCAGCACGATCTCGTAACCGCCGCCCAGGGCCGCGCCGTTGATCGCGGCGACGACCGGCTTGCCCAGCGTCTCCAGAACGCGCAGCGAACGCTTGACGCGCATCCCGGCCTCGAAGGAGGCCCCGGCGGTCTCGGGGGTGACCGAGATCAGGTCACGCAGGTCGCCGCCGGCGAAGAAGCTCTTCTTGGCGGAGGCGACGATGACGCCCCGGATGTCGTCGCGGCGTTCCGTCAGCTGCGCCGCGACGGCGTCCAGCGAGTCGATGAACGCGGCGTTCATCGTGTTGGCGGACTGGTCGGGGTCGTCGAGTACGAGGGTGACGACGCCGGTCTCGTCCTGTTCCCAGCGGATGGTCGTGCTCTCGGTCATGTGTCTGTCTTCTCCGTAGGAAGGGGGACGGTCAAAGACGCTCGATGACGGTGGCGATTCCCATGCCGCCGCCCACGCAGAGGGTGGCCAGGCCGTAGCGCTTGTCCTGGCGCTCCAGTTCGTCGATGAGGGTGCCCAGGATCATCGCGCCGGTGGCGCCGAGCGGGTGGCCGAGCGCGATGGCGCCGCCGTTGACGTTGACCCGGTCCGTGCTCAGCCCCATGTCCTTGACGTAGCGCAGGACGACGGCGGCGAATGCTTCGTTGATCTCGACGAGGTCGATGTCGTCGACGGTCAGCCCGGCCTTGGCGAGCGCCTTGCGGGAGGCGGGCGCGGGGCCGGTCAGCATGATGGTGGGATCGGCGCCGGAAACAGCCGCGGAGACGATCCGGGCACGTGGGGTGAGGCCGTGACGCTCACCGGTCTCCTTGCTGCCGATGGCTGCCAGGGCGGCTCCGTCGACGATGCCGGAGGAGTTGCCCGCGTGGTGGACGTGGTCGATCTTCTCCACCCAGTGGTACTTCTGCAGCGCCACCGCGTCGAAGCCGCCCGTCTCGCCGGGCACGGAGAAGGAGGGCTTGAGCCCGGCCAGGCTCTCGGCGGTGGTGCCGGGCCGGATGTGCTCGTCCCGGTCGAGGACCAGCAGCCCGTTGCGGTCCCGCACGGGGACGACCGAGCGGTCGAAGCGCCCGTCCTTCCAGGCGGCGGCGGCCCGCTCCTGGGAGAGCGCCGCGTAGGAGTCCACGTCGTGCCGGGAGAAGCCCTCCAGGGTGGCGATCAGGTCGGCGCCGATGCCCTGCGGAACGAAGCCGGTGTCGTGGTTGGTGCGCGGGTCCAGTGCCCATGCGCCGCCGTCACTGCCCATCGGGACACGCGACATGGACTCCACGCCACCGGCGAGGACCAGGTCCTCCCAGCCCGAACGCACCTTCATCGCGGCCATGTTGACGGCTTCCAGCCCGGAGGCGCAGAAGCGGTTCTCCTGGACGCCGGCCACCGTGTCGGGCAGGCCCGCGAGGATGGCGGCGGTGCGGGCAATGTCCGCGCCCTGGTCGCCGACCGGGCCGACGACACCGAGCACGATGTCGTCGATCGCCGCCGGGTCGAGGTCCGGGAAGCGGCGCAGAGTCTCGTGGATCAGGCCGACGACCAGGTCGATCGGCTTGGTGCCGTGCAGGGCCCCGTTGGCCTTGCCGCGACCGCGCGGGGTGCGGATCGCGTCATACACGTACGCTTCGGTGCTCACCTTTTGAGTGCCTTCCATGTCGGGTCTGGAGAATGCCGCGGACGCGTCACAGGCGTTGCCGCGAGGAGTCGACGCTCAACCGAGCAGGGAGCGGCCGATGATCTCCTTCATGATCTCGGTGGTGCCGCCGTAGATCGTCTGGATACGACTGTCGAGGAATGCCCGAGCCACCTTGAACTCGCTCATGTAGCCGTATCCGCCGTGGAGTTGCAGGCAGCGGTCGACGATCCGCTTCTGCAGTTCGGTGGCCCACCACTTGGCCATCGAAGCGTGCACGGCGTCGAGCCGGCCCTCACTGTGCTCGGTGACGCAGCGGTCCAGGAAGGTCCGGGTGACCGCGGCCTCGGTGGCCATCTCGGCGATCTCGAAGCGGATGTGCTGGAGCTTGGCCAGCGGCTTCCCGAACGCCTCGCGCTCCTTCACGTACCGCGTGGTGACGTCGAGGATCTCCTCGGCCGCGGCGGCGGCGCCGACCGCGATGGCCAACCGCTCCTGTGCGAGGTTGCCCATCAGGTAGACGAAGGCCTTGTTCTCCTCCCCCAGCAGGTTCTCCTTGGGGACGCGCACGTCGGCGAAGGACAACTCGGCGGTGTCCTGGGCCTTCTGGCCGATCTTGTCCAGGTTGCGGCCTCGTTCGAAGCCCTCCATGCCGCGTTCGACGACGAGCAGGCTGAGCCCGCCGCTTCCCCCTTCGGGCGTGGTGCGGGCGACCACGACGACGAGATCGGCGAGGATGCCGTTGGAGATGAAGGTCTTCGTGCCGTTGAGCAGGTAGTGGTCACCCTGGTCGGTGGCGGTGGCGCGGATGCCCTGCAAGTCGGATCCGGCGCCGGGTTCCGTCATGGCGATGGCGGTGACGATGTCACCGGAGACGAAACCGGGCAGCCAGCGGCGTTTCTGCTCCTCGTCGGCGAGCCGGGCCAGGTACGGGCCGACGATGTCGTTGTGCAGACTCAGGGCCAGGCCGGACGCGCCGGCGCGGGCGAACTCCTCGATGAGGACGGCGCTGTACCGGAAGTCGGCGGTCCCGCCGCCGCCGTACTCCTCGCCGACGGCCATGCCAAGCAGACCCTGGCGGCCCGCCGAGCGCCACACCTCGCGGTCGACGACGCAGTCCTTCTCCCAGCGGTCGTGGTGCGGAGCCACCTCCTTGGCGAGGAAGGTCCGCGCTGTCTCGCGGAAGGCTTCGTGGTCGGGGCCGTAGAGGTCTCGTCGCAGTGTCACAGCCAGTTCCTCACTTGCTCGATCAGCCGGGCGGGATCGGGACCGAGGGGGGTGACGTTGAGCATGGTCACGCCCGCCTCACGGAAGACCTCGACGCGGTCGCGGACATAGCCCTCGGGGCCGGCCAGACAGAGTTGCTCCAGCAACTCGGCGGGCACCGCGGCCTCCGCGTCCTTCTTGCGGCCTGCGAGGAAGTGCTCCTGGATGGCCGCCGCGGCGGACTCGTAACCGTAGGAGCAGACGAGGTCGTGGTAGAAGTTGCGGCCGGGCGCGCCCATGCCGCCGACGTAGAGGGCGACGGTGGGGCGCATCAGGTCGCGGACCGCCTCGGCGTCGTCCCCGATGGCCAGCAGGCCGCCCGCCACGACCGAGAGCGGGCCGAGCGCGGGATCACGCTTGGCGGCACCTTCGGCCAGGGGCCCGCCCCAGACCTTGGCCGCGTGCTCGGGGACGTAGAGGAACGGCAGCCATCCGTCGGCGATCTCGGCGGCCATCCGGACATTGGCCGGGCCCAGCGCCGCGAGGTGGACGGGGATGGTGTCGCGGACCGGGTGGTTCAGCAGTTTCAGCGGCTTGCCGAGGGTGCCGCCCTTCTCGGGCGGCAGCGGCATGTCGGTGATGCCGTGGTGCTCGATCACCTCCCGCCGCCAGATCCGCCGGGACAGCTCGATCACCTCACGGGCGCGGCCCAGCGGGCGGTCGTAACGGCGGCCGTGCCAGCCCTCGACGACCTGGGGTCCGGACGCGCCGATGCCGAGGATGGCACGGCCGCCGCTGAGTGCGTCGAGGCCGGCCGCGGTCTGGGCGATCAGCGCGGGGGTGCGCGAGTAGACGTTGAGGATGGCCGAGCCGATCCGCATCCGCTCGGTCCTCGCGGCGAGGTACCCCATGATCGTCGGGGAGTCGAAGCCGTATGCCTCGGCCACCCAGACGGCGTCGAGGCCGGCGGACTCCAGGGCAGCGGCCCGGTCCGCGGTGGCGCGCGGATCGCCGGTGTACGTCAAGGGTGAGGACAGTTCCATCAGCAGTGGTCCTTCAGCAGTTCGGGCACGTCCCAGTCGCGGGCCACGTCGGGGGTGTGCGCACCGGGGACGGCGGGGGGCAGCCGGAGAGTGCCGGGGGTGTCGGAGAACCGGGGGGCGGGGGCGGGCTGGGTGATGCCGTACGCCTCGGTGTAGGTGCCACGTCCGGTCAGGTGCGGGTGGCCGGCCGCCTCGTGCAGCGAGAGCACGGGCGCGACGCAGGCATCGGTGCCTTCGAAGACCGCCGTCCATTCCTCGCGGGTGGCGGTCTTGAACCGGGTGGTGAACCCGGCCCGCAGCTCGCTCCAGTTGCGCGGGTCTGCGCGGTCCGGCAGGTCCTCGCCGTCCAGGCCCAGCAGGGAGACGAATGCCATGTAGAACTGCGGTTCCAGGGCGCCGACCGCCATCCAGCCGCCGTCGGCGGTCTCGTACACGCCGTAGTACGGGCAGCCGCCGTCGAGCAGGTTGCGGCCTCGGGCGTCCTGCCAGGTGCCCTCGGCGAGCATCCCCCAGAACATGGTGGTGAGGTGTGCGGCGCCGTCCACGATCGCAGCGTCCACCACCTGGCCGCGGCCCGTGGTGCGGGCGGTGAGCAGCGCGGCGAGGACGCCGGTGGTCAGATAGAGGGAGCCGCCCGCGTAGTCGCCGAGCAGGTTGGCGGGGAAAACGGGCGGGCCGTCCGGCGCGCCGCTCATCGAAAGGGCACCGGCAGTGGCGATGTAGCCGATGTCATGTCCGGCCAGGGACGCGAGGGGTCCTCGCTGCCCCCAGCCGGTCATCCTGCCGTACACCAGCGCGGGATTGACGGCCATGCACTCCTCGGGGCCGACCCCCAGCCGCTCCGCGACACCGGGCCGGTATCCCTCCACGAGGATCTCGGCACGCGCCACCAATGCCCGCACCGTTCCCGGCCCTTCGGGCGACTTGAGGTCGACCAGGACGGAGCGCTTGTTGCGGTTGGTCACGTCGTACACGGGATCGCCGCCGAGCGGCGAGGGGCCGGGGCGGTCGACGCGCACCACGTCGGCGCCCAGGTCGGCGAGCAGCATCGCGGCGAACGGGCCGGGGCCGATCCCCGCCAGTTCGACCACGCGCACGCCGTCCAGCGGGCCCGCCACAGCGCGGCCGGGAGGGTCGGTGGAGTGAGGGCTCATGGGTTCCTCTCTCGGTGCTCGGCAGGGTCGCCACTCAATCGGGGCCTTACTGAGCGTTCGCTAAGAACGTAGAAGTGCAGCGGCGCCCGGTCAACTCCTCGCGCAACAGGAGTTTTTGTGGTCCCATACCGGGGAAGCGAGATAAGGCCGGACCCGAGACGCCCGGCCTTCCTGATCGATCGCTAAGCAGAGGGATGGAGTGGGCTTCGGATCCACGGCCGTACGATGCCGCCGATCGCCGCCCGTCCCGAGGAGAGCCGTTGAGCACCGAACCGAGCGAGACCCCCACGCCTCCGGCGGAGCACTGGCGCTCCTACGGACCGCTGGACCTGCACCCGATCCTGACCCACGCCATGGTGGCCTTCAACGAACACGGCTACCACGGCACCTCGGTCCGGGACATCGCCGGCCGGGTCGGTGTCACCGTGCCCGCGTTGTACTACCACTACGAGAACAAGCAGGCCCTGCTGGCCACGCTGCTGGAGACATCCATCAAGGACGTTCTGGACCGCTGCCGGGCAGCGGCCGGCGAGGCCGGGGACGATCCGCTGGCGCGCCTCTGCGGCATGGTCGAGTCGATCGTGCTCTACATGGCCCACCGCCGGCAACTGGCCTTCCTGGACACCGAGATCCGCAGTCTGGAGCCACAGAACCGGGCCCGCTACGTCGCCCTGCGCGACTATCTCGAGCACATGCTGCTGGACACGGTCGAGGCGGGCCGTGCCCGGGGCGTGTTCACCACGCCGATCCCGGCCGACGCGACACGTTCGGTGCTCATCATGTGCCAGGGGGTCGCCAACTGGTTCCGCGCTGACGGCCCGCTCACCGCGGAGGAGGTCGCCGAACGCCACGTACTGCTGAGCCTTGGCACCGTGGGCCACCCTGGCGCGGTCACCGGCGACCTCGTGTTCCCGTTCCCACAGCACTCCTCACTCGCGCAGATCTCCGCACCCCGGGGTTCGGCTTCGCGCGCTTCCCGGTGACGCGACGGGGCACCGTTCCCGTTCCCGCCGGGCGCCGCCGCCCGGCAGCGGTCGGGGCGGGCGTTCCCCAGGCATCCCGCACCTGCACCATCCCTGCGTTTCACTCCGTGGTTCAGCAACGACGAGAGGACACCCGCATGAACGTGCTCGAGGCCCGCGCCCGGTTCCAGGAGCTCCGGAGGAAGGACGGCCCGGTCGCCGCCTCCGAACTCGACGAGATCTGGACGGTGTTGGCCACCGTCCGCCCCGAGGAGATACTCGGCGAGTGGAAGGGCGGAGAGTTCAGCACCGGCCACCCCCTCGTCGGGATGCTGCCGAAGGCCAACTGGTACGGCAAGAGGTTCGACTCCTTGCACGACGCCAAGCCGTTGATGTGCTGGAACGCGGAGGGCGAGCTGTACTCCAACCTCGAGCTCGGCCAGGGTGAGGCCAGCCTGTGGACCGTCGAGTTCCGCGGTGAGCCGACGGCCACCATGGTCTACGACGGCCGGCCGGTCTTCGACCACTTCAAGCAGGTGGACGACACCACGCTGATGGGGATCATGAACGCCAAAGGAGTCCCCGCAGACGGCCCCTTCTACTACTTCTTCCTCGAGCGCGTCACCGGGACCCCGCAGCAGGGCCCGCGTGCCGAAGAGGGTTCGTGAGGCGCGTCCGCGCCGCGGTCACCGAGGCGCCGGGCGCGCCGTTCACCGTGCGGGACGCGGATCTGGAGGATCCGCGGCCGCGCGAGGTGCTGGTGAGGATGACCGCGGTCGGGGTCTGCCACACCGACCTGGGGATGCGGGACGCCTGGCCCCGGCAGCTCACCCCGATGGTCTTCGGCCACGAGGGAGCCGGGCTGGTCGAAGCGGTGGGCGCGGAGGTGACCGGCGTCGCGCCGGGGGACCACGTCTGCCTCACCTTCGCCAGCTGCGGCGCCTGCGAGCAGTGCGCGGCGGACCACCCGGCCTACTGCCGTGCGGCGCAGGCCCTGAACTTCTCCGGTGGACGCGACGACGGCACCACTCCGCTCTCTCTCGACGGCACACCGCTCCATGCCGGCTTCTTCGGCCAGTCCAGCTTCGCCACGTACGCCGTCGTCCATGAACGCGGCGTGGTCAAGGTGCCCTCCGACCTACCGGCTGCGATCGCCGCGCCGCTGGGCTGCGGCGGGCAGACGGGCGCGGGCACCGTGCTCAACCGGCTTCGCCCCGAACCGGGTTCCTCGCTGGTCGTCCTGGGTGCGGGCGGGGTCGGCCTGAGCGCGCTGATGGCCGCCGTCGCCGCGGGCTGCGACCCGGTGGTGGCCGTCGACCCGGTCGCCTCCCGCCGCGCCCTGGCCACGGAACTCGGAGCCAAGGCCGCCCTGCCCCCCGGGGACGGTCCGGCGGCGGCGCTGCGCGACCTCACCGGCGGCGGTGCGCACTACGTCGTCGAGACCACCGGCCGTCCGGAGATGGCCCGCCGGGCCGTGGGCGCGCTGCGCCCGCGTGGTGAACTCGCCCTCCTCGGTATGGGCGGCGAGGTGACGTTCGACGTGATGGGTCTGCTCGCCAAGGGCGTCCGCCTCCACGGGGTGATCGAGGGCGACTCCGACCCCGGCCGCTTCATCCCCGAGCTGATCGGCCTGCACAGGCGTGGCCTCTTCCCGATCGACCGGCTGGTCACCACGTTCCCGTTCGAGGAGATCGGCGCGGCCGTGGCCGCCATGCGGGACGGCAGCGTGGTCAAACCGGTCCTCACCTTCACCTGACCCGCCGTCCGGCGCCGAAGGCCGCGCCGGACGGCGGGTCCATGCCGTAACACCGACAAGTGATCGGGAAGTCACGTCTCGTGCGGTCTGCGCCCGAGGGGGCCCGGCCTGCTGACTGCGTGTGATTGACTGATCCGTATGGCCCCCGCCTCCCGATCCGCCCGTTCGGCCACGCCCGCCGACCGGGCCGCGGCAACCCGGCCCCGCAACCGCCGACAGCTCATCGTCGAGGCGGCCGGACGGGTCTTCAGCGAGCGCGGCTACCACACGGCGTCCATGGAGGAGGTGGCCGCCGGCGTGGGTATCACCGCGGCCGCCCTGTACCGGCACTTCCCGAACAAGTACGCACTGTTCGCCGAGTGCGCCGACGTCATGGTGGACGGGCTGGTCACCGCGGTGGACGAGGTGCCACCCGGGACGGCCCTGGCAGATCTGCTCACCGCGATCACCCGCATCACCGTCGCGCATCGCGCCTCTGGCGGCGTGTACCGGTGGGAGGCGCGATACCTCAGCCACCAGGACCGCCGGCGCCTCGCGGTGAAGTTCGGCCGCCTCGTCGGGCGGGTCGACGAGGCGGTGCAGCGCGAGCACCCCCTGGCCGACGAACGCCTGCGGGCGGTGGCGGCCCTCGGTGCGATCGCCTCCATCACGATGCATCACACCTCCATCGCCCAACGCCGCGCCGAGGAACTGCTGCTGGCGTCCGCGCTGGGGGTAATCACGAGCGACCCGGCGGCCGGACTGGCGTGCGCGCGCCCCGTCGAGCTGCCTGCCCAGCCGGTACCGCGCACCCGGCGCGCGGAGATCCTCGCGGCCTCCGTGCCACTGTTCGCCCGGGACGGATTCGCCAGTGTCACCAACGGCCAGATCGCGGAGCGGGTGGGGCTGACCCCGTCCGCGCTCTACCGGCACTACCCCGGAAAGATCGACATCCTGGCGGCGGCGTGCCTCCAGGCGGCGGGCCTGCTGGCCCAGGGTGTGGAACAGAGCCTGCGGGGGGTGGACGGCCCGCGCGACGCCGTCGTCGCGCTGGCAGCGACGTACGTGGCCTACAGCTTCGAACACACCGAGCTCAACAGCGTGGCCGAGGCGGAGCTCGCCGGCTTGCCGGCCGGTCTGCGGCGGCCTCTGGTTCTCGCGCAGCGGGAACACATCGCCGTCTGGGAGCAGCAACTACGGCTGGCCCGTCCGGAGCTGGACCCGCGCCAGACCCGGGTGCTGGTGCACGCGGGGTTCGGCGTGGTGGTCGAGGCCGGACGCAGACTGCGGTGGCAGGACGGCCCTGAGCACCGCGAGGCCGTGACCGCTCTGGTCGTGGGCTCTCTGGGCCTCTGAACGGACATCGCAAACCGGTCATGCGATGGGGCGCCCCGTCCGCAAACGCCCGGCACAAAAGTCACGGTGCTGCCCGCCCCCCGACACGACTGCCGCGGGGCGGGCACCGGTGGGATCGGACCTGCGCTCAGTCCTTCCTGTTCCCGGTGGGGATCGTGATGAGGGTGGTCGTCCCGGAGTCGCCCTTGTTGAGGAACAGCATGCCGATGGCGCGCACCATCTGGTCGACCGCGTAGAAGGTGCCGGGCATGACGGGCGACAGCCCCTCCCGGAACAGGATGTACGCCGGCCATGCGACGCGGACGGCGGCCGCGGCGATGTAGTCGCGCTTCAGCCCCAGCCAGTCGCCGACCTCGTCGCTGAGGACGTAGCGTACGAACTCGTTCAGGAACCCGCGTGTGACGCCGAGGTCGATCTGGGCCACCAGGCCGAGCAGTTCCGCGGCCAGCGCCTTGCCCTCGGTGGTCGGGGTGAGGATCGGGGTGAGGACCTTCGCCGCCTGCGCTTCGGCGGCCGCCCAGCTCTGCGGAATAAACTCGTCCGGCACACCGAGCAGGGATATGGCGACCTGCCACGAGTGCAGGTACGCCTCCTGGTCCGCGGCCGGGTACGAGATCTTCCAGTCGAGCAGCTTCCTGTGCACGTAGGTGCCGAGGCTGTGGAAGGTGACCAGGATGTCGGCGATGCTGATCGGGATGCTCTCGTCCGCGACAGCCTTCCAGTGCGGTGACTGCGGCAGCAGATGACGCACCGCGGCATGCACCACGCGCGTCTTGTTGGCCGTGACGATGAACTGCCCCTCCGGCTCGAACGCCTTCAGCTGGGACAGGTCGTAGCCGAACGTGAACGTCTTGGCCGCGCGGTCCTGCATGTCGGAGCCACCCGCGGCCCAGTAGACGCTCTTGGCCTCACGGGGGATCACGGTGCTCATGATTCCGCTGCCGAGGCCGTACAGCATGAAGAGGTACAGGTCCCTGCGCCGGTTGAAGTCGGCGGCGCGGGTCAGCTTGACGGGGTCGGCCCAGGAGGGCAGCTTGTTGACCTTCCCCAGGTAGGTGGCGAACTCGGCCGGAAGACCGTTGGGCAGCGAGTCACCGTTGTTCACCCACGACGCCCAGGCGGTGTTGATCGCGGGGACGTGGCCGTTCTCGAGCATCGAAACCATCAGAGGGTCCGCCGCCTCGTCCCAGATCCACTGCGGATCGGTCCCTGCGGCGGCTGCTGTCGCCGAGCCCGTCGATGCCCACGCCTGGGCGGGGTTCGTCACGCCCACGAGGCCGAGTGCGACGCCGAGGGACAGAATGTTTCGCCTGCTGAGATTGTCCATTGACTTACCTGCTTCCCTGATGGGCCAGACTGTCTGAGGTGCCTTCGCAGACTTGCCAGTTGTACGACCCATGCGCGCGTGACCCTTGTCGCACGGATGTGATTTTCGATTAACATAGCGATGTACGTTGCCGTCGGCAATGGTGGTAACCAAGGGGCTCGTCGCCAATGCCGGCCAGCCGTCCGCCGGTTGCCGCCCGGACGACTTCCAACGGCATGATGAACAGGCCGCGGTGTACGGGAAGTTCTCCGAGGAGCCGACGCGGCCCGAGCTGGAGCGGTTCGGAATCCGGCGCCGGGAACCCCGGCCTGGAGACGCTCCGGTCGCTGTGTGTCGCGTTGGAGGTGCCCTTCACCCAGCTGATCGCCCGGCCCGGCCCGAGGGCCCGGGGAGACCACGGGCGGCACAAGACACCGTCCTGCGACGTGCCCGGCCGGCAGGTGCGGCCCGCCGTGCAAACACTGAGGGATCCGCTTGGGCGCATCTGCCGCAGGCGACCCCGGCAGTGCGGCGATCGATTGCCCGGATGCACGCCATGACCCGCTGAATGCGCCCCGCGCACCACCCTCCGTTCGGTGAGCCGAATACGCATTACGCCAGGTCAGAGCCGCGCAGCGAGCCTCACGATTTCCCCATTCAATTGAATGGGGAAATTCCCCGACCGCCCCATCCGGTTTGCGGATTCGCATTCCGTGCATTCCACTCGATACGTACGGCAACCCCATTTCCCACAGGACGGGGCACCACCCATGTACACCAAGGAATCCACTGCCACCGACGTCGAGCTCGACCTCGACGAGGCGCTCAACCCGGGCGAGGCCGAAGGCTTCTACCGCGACTCCCGCGAGTGCGCGTATCTCGCCCTCCTCGGAGGCGGCTCCGCACTGCTGCTCTCGCCGCCGACCCCCCGCCCCAAGAAGGGCTAGTCGGTAGCAAATGGACCAGTCACATGCTTCGTCCCCCCTCGCGGGTGCCGTGCATGACCTGGCAACAGAGGTGGTCCTCGCTCTTCGGAGCGGGGACCACCTCGCCACGGTGTGCGGCGCGGCGGGAATCGACGAGGACAACCGGACAGCAATCGCCGCGGTACGCGTCATCGGCGCCGATCTGCTTCTGCCCAGCGTGTTGTACGGGCGCGATCCGCATCCCGGAGACATCGCCGTGCTCCAGCGTGCCGTGCGGGAGTTCCCGCCCCGGCCCGACGCCTCCGACGCCGCGGTCTGGAGCCACTGGGGCATGACGTCCGCCCTGCACCGGACGGCAGCGGCCACCGCCCCCGGGCAGCCGCCTGCCGTACACGGCACCGACGAGCCGAACGCGGCGTGGCTCGAACAGACCCCCTGGCAGGCCTTCACCCATCAGCTCTCCGTACTGGCCCCGCTGGCCGTCCCCGCCGCCTCGTCGGCCGTGCACCGGGCAGCCGCCCACCGGGTCGTCGACCTGTCCCGCGGATTCGTCCGCGCGGTGCGGCGGCGCAACTGGCTCCAGGCGGCGGGCGCCGGCCGCTGGCTGGCCGCGCTGGACGGCCGGCCCGACAGCCTGGGCCTGGACCGCGGACTCGACTTCGTCGAGCTCATGGGCGGCGCGGACCCCCGCGTCGCGTTGCACGTACGGGCAGCCCGGCTGACGGCCGAAGGGCGGGCGCGGTGACGGCATCGGTGGCCACCGCCCCCGGCGGTACGACGGGCACGGCGCTGTCCGTCCTGCCCGGCGTACTGCGGCAGGCACTCGGCTGGGCCGACGCCCACCGCGCGGGCTTCGCGCTCCCCTCGGACGTACTGGACCCGCACACCCAGGTCAACAGCACACTCAAACCCCTCGGCGAACTGGCCCAGCTCTGCACCACGATCCGCCGCAGCACCGGCCCGGACACTCCCGAACACAGGACGGCCGGGGAGCTCATCACGTTCGCGTGGGACCAGGTGCACGCGGGCGACCTGCTGCTGGAGCTGCTGCGCGGTGAGCCCTTTGCCGCGTATCCGTACGAGATCTACGCCGCCTTCGCCGGATACGGGCTGCGCAACGAGGGCTTCGAGCGTCTGGCCGGGACACTCTCCGCGACCAGGGGCTGGGCCCACACCGAGCAGCAGGCCAACCGGGAGCTGGGGCTGATCAATTCGGAGCGGCGGGTCGGCAACGCCCTCCACGCCGACGCCGGTTCGGTCCTCGCCCGCACCTGGCTGGGCGGGCTGTCCGAACCGTGGATGTTCGAGGGGCCCTCCGGCTACGCCCTGACCCACACCGTCTTCCACATCACGGACTGGTGCTGTGTTCCCGAGCGGATGCCCGCCGACATCGACGCCTATCTGCGGGCCTGGCTGCCGCCCTGGATCGACGGGTGTCTGGAGAGCCGGCAGTGGGACCTGACCGGCGAACTGCTCGCGGTCGCCGCGGCACTTCCGGGGCCGCCGCCCAGGGACCTGCTGGACGCGGCCTGGCCCGCGCTCGCCACCGCGCAGGCCCCGGGCGGCGCCGTACCGGAGACGGGCCCCACGGCGCCGCCGGCAGAAACGGCACAGGCAGCGGCCTCGTCGGGCCACGCGGGCCCGGAGCCGGATCCGTACCCCTTTCTCGCCTGTTACCACTCCACCCTGGTGACCGCGTTCGCCGCCGCACTCTCCCTCAAGCGGCTCACCACGCACCGGGCGGATGCCGCCACCGCGGACACCGGGGCCACCGTATGAGCGGCCCCGGACTCCGCACCCGCCGCACGAAGGGAGTTGCCGCATGAGCGGCATCCAGCAGGTCCATGACGTGGGCGCGCGGGCCCTGGGATGGCTCTACGAGCACCGGGCAGGGTTCCGGCTGGACGACGATCCGCCTCCCGAGGTGGGGGCCCTGGACCGGTTCAAGCCGCTCGGCGAGCTGGCGCTCATCAGCAAGGTCATCTTCCGGGAAGGGGTCGCCGGCTCCCGGCAGGCCGCCCTGGCGCGCAAGCTCCTCGACCACGCCTGGCACGAACTGCTGGGCTCGGGGAGCCGCCTGCTCGACGGCCAGCGGCGCGAACCGCTCTGTCCCGTGCCGATGGAGGTCTACGTCCCGTTCAGGGAACTGGGGTTCCGGGAGCCGACCCTGGAGACGGCCGTCCGGCTGAACCACCGGCTGAGCAGCTGGGGCGCGCTGGAGGTCGTCCCCGTACGCCGGCTCGGACTCAGCGCCATGGAGCGTCGCTTCGGACTGGAGCCGAGCGTGCCGGTCGACGAGGCGTACCGGCGCACCTGGCTGTCCCAACGGCCCGAGCCGTGGACCGTCGAGGGCAACATCGGTTACGACATCACCCACACGGTCTTCCATCTGACCGACTGGGGTGCCAACCCGGCCGGGCTGCCCGCCGACGTGGCGGACTACCTCGCCCTCTGGCTGCCGGTGTGGCTCGACGACTGGCTCGACCTCGGGCGCTGGGACCTGCTGGGCGAACTGCTCGTCGTCGACGCCTGTCTGCCGGAGCCGACCCTCGACCCGGCGGCCTGGGCGGGATTCGCCGGGGCCCAGCAGGCGGACGGCGCGATGCCGGTGATGGGCGGCATGCCGGAAGGTGACGAGGAGTCCGTCTTCGACCTCGTCTACCACCCCACACTGGTGGCGGCGTTCGCTTCGGCGCTGGCCCTGGCCCGCGCCCTGTCGGACCTCGCTGCCCCGGCCCCCGTGTGACGGCCCCCCAAGAGGTCCGCGGTACGGCCGCCGGCCATCCGTCCCAGGGCGACGACCAGAGGACCCGCCTGCTGGCCGATGCGGCCCGGACCATCGACGCACCCGACCTCGTGATCGCGCTGAGCCACCGGGGCCGGCGCACCTACCGGCTCGACGGAGGCGTACAGCCGGACAACGCACCCCGCTACGAGCTCGGTTCCGCGTCCAAGCCCTTCACCGGGCTGCTCCTGGCCGCACTCGTTGCGGCGGGCCGCCTGCGGTACGAGGACTCGGCGGCCGAACTGCTGGCCCCCGGCCACCCGGTGCATCCCTCCGTACGCGCCATCACCCTGCGCCATCTGATCACCCACACCTCGGGCCTCCGCGCACTGCCGGCCGACTTCTACCCGCAGGCGCTGCCCCGGTGGTCGACCGCGCCGTACAGCCGCTACCCGGCCGGCCGCGTCGTCCGGGCCTTCCTCCGCGCCCGCCCGCGCCACCGGCCGGGCACCCGCTGGCACTACTCGAACTTCGCGGTCTCCGTACTCGGCCACACCCTGGCCGCCGCCACCGGTACGCCCTGGGAGACGCTGCTCCAGCAGGAGGTACTGGACCCGCTCGGCCTGCGCGGCACGCGACTGCGCCCGAGCCCGCCGGCGCACGACGCCGTGGGGCACCGGCGCGACGGCAGACCGCTGCCCCCGCTGGACACCGGCGGCTTCAACGCCGCCGGGGCGGTCCGGGCGACACCTCCGGACCTCCTCACGTTCCTGGAAGCGCACCTCCCGGCAACCGTGTCACCCACGCGCCCGCTGACCGCGGCGTTCTCGGACGTACGGCACCCACTGCTGCGGCGCGGACTGCGGCACGCCCATACGCACACGCTCACCTGGTTCCGCCATCCGTCGGCGGGCGGGCCGGTCCTCTTCCACGCGGGAGCCACCCTCGGACAGCAGATGTTCCTCGGCTTCCGCCCGGACACCGGTACCGCGGTGGCGGCGATGTGCACCCGGCGGGTGCACAGGACGGACCCGTTCATCGCGACGGTCCACGAACTGCTGACGGAGAGGCTCTGACCGTACGAGCTCGAAAGCCCTTTACGCAGCGGCGCGGTCGTCGGAGCCTTCCCGGACGGTACCTCCGGGAAGGCTCCGGCGACTGGCGGATCAGGCCGGATCCGCCTTCAGCCGGGTGACCACGACGTCGGCCAGCTCGCGGGGGGTCGGGTATTCGTAGAGCAGGTCAGCGGGCCACTCCAGATCGGTCAACCGCGTGAGGTGGTCGCGTAGTTCGAGGGCGGTGACCGAGGTAAGGCCGAGGTCGAAGAACTCGTCCTCGGCGCCGATCTCGGACGCGGACTCATACCCGAGAACGGCGGCCGAGAGGCGCTGGAGGCCGTCGAGCACGGCCTCGGCCCAGTCCTCCGGGGGAAGTGCCGCCAGACTTGTCAGGAGTTCGGCGCCCACGTCCGGGGTCCCGGAATCCGGCTCCGGTCGGAGCTGGGGCTCGGGGTGGGGGTCGGGCCGGGGGGCGGGGCCCGGATCGGGTTCCGGGGCGGATCGCGCGGGCTCCGCGACGGGCGCGGCCTGTGTGGCGTGGGAGGCGCCCACGAGGCGTACGGCCGTCTCCTCTGTGGACATGGCCCGCCACAGTCCGGTCACCGCGTCCCGGGGGTCGAGGTCGGGGTGGACCGCCACGGCGAGCGCGGTACCCGGTGCGCGCGGGGTGCTGTCCGCGTGCTCCCCGACGGAGACGACGGCCACCAGTGGCGCAGCCGCGTCCTCGAATCCGCTGCCGGCCCGGACGATCGCCGCCGTGAGTCGTGCGGAGCCCTCGGCGGTCCCGAACTCCAGGGTTTCCGGGGTGCTTTCCGCACCCCCGGCCACCAGGCAGCGCGCCCCGGAACCAAGCACGGCGTCGACCGTCGCCCGGGTGAGCTCGTCCGCGGGACCGGCGACGAGGACGTGGCCTTCGGGCCGCCACACGCCGGTCCGGCCCAGCAGCTCGTACTCGCGTACGAACATGCCGTCCGGCTCGATCCGCGTCTCCCGGCGCCCTTCGGCGATCGCCGAGCACAGGCGTCTGCGGGCGGGGACGTCGAACTCCTTCGGGAGGGTCACGACGTGGTCGCAGTGGGGTGTCGCCCCGTCGCCGTCGACGAGGGCCCATCGGGGCACCCCCTCCTCCGCGACCGGTTCGGCACCGGGCAGGGCGATCACGAGGTCCGGGCGCCGTGCGCCGTGTGAGCGGACCCGGGCGCCGTGCCGGACCAGGGCGCCCGCGACCGCGTCGGCCAGGCTCTCGTCGCCCGCGGAGGGGGCGAGCAGGAGGACATCGTGCGCGAGGGTGGGCACGGAGGTCTCCGGCATCCGCTTCCACCGCACGCCCTCCAGGACCGGTGCCTCCGCTCCCGAGCGGAGGCGGCCGAGGGCCACGAGCACCTGGTCCGGGGACTCGTCGCCCCGCAGGTTCAGCAGGCCGAGGGCGGCGCCCAGATCGGCGTCCTCGACGGCCGACCAGAGCAGGCCGAGCGCGGGAGCCTGCTCCGGCACGGGTGCGGCCGCTGCCACGGCGGCCGGCTCGGGCCAGCAGCGAAGGCTCTGGAAGGCGTATTTGGGCAGGCGCGCCAAGGTGTCCGGCCGGCCGGCGTGTACGGCCGGCCAGTCCACTTCCACTCCGTGGGTGTGCAGGAGTCCGAGGGCCTCCACGGCGGTACGCACGTCCTCGCGGTCGCGGCGCAGGAACGCGACGGAGCTCACCGGACGGTCCGGCAGGCAGGTTTCGGCGGCCGGCGCGAGGACGGTGTCGGGCCCCAGTTCGAGGAAGGCCGTGGTCCCGTTCTCGTGGGCCTGGCGGACCGCGTCGAAGAACCTTACGGAGCCGCGCAGTTGGTCCACCCAGTAGTCGGGGGTGTCCATCGCGTGCGCGGTGCGGACCGTGGAGACGAGCGGGACCGCGGGCCGCCCGAAGCGTATCCCGGCGGCTACCTTCCGGAACTCTGCGAGGGCGGGATCGACACGGGACGAGTGGAAGGCGACGTCCACCCGCAGCCGACGGATGCGGTGCCCCCGCTCCGAGAGCTCTTGGGCCGCGCCGAGAACCTCGTCCTCGTCCCCGGACAGGACGACCGACCGGGGCCCGTTGACAGCGGCGACGTCCACCCGGCCGGCGCGGCCCTCCAGGACGGCGAGGACCTCCTCCTCCGTCGCCCGTACCGCCACCATCGCTCCCCCGGACGGCAGTTCGCCCAGCACCCGGCCGCGGGCCGTGACAAGGGTGGCGGCGTCGGCGAGGGGCAGCAGCCCGGACACGCAGGCCGCCGAGAGCTCACCGATGGAGTGGCCGATCAGACTGTCGGGGGTGACGCCCCAGCTCGACAGCAGCCGGAACTGGGCCACTTGCAGGGCGAAAAGGGCCGGCTGGGTGTACTGGGTGCGGTCCAGCAGGTCGTCCCGTTCGAAGACCGCCTCGCGCAACCCGGTGTCCAGCCGGAAGTGGGCGGACACCTCGTCGAAGGCCCGCGCGTACACGGGGAACGTCTCGTAGAGTCCCCTTCCCATGGTGGGGAGTTGGCTGCCCTGACCGGTGAAGAGCAGGGTGAGCCGCTGCCCGGCCGACCGCGCCCGGCGCAGGCCGTCGGCCGCGCCGTCGTCGGCCAGGGCCGTGAGCGCGGCGCGCCGGCGCTGTGCGTCGGTGCCGGTCACCATGGCCCGGTGGCGGTGGTGGGCCCGGGTGGTGGACAGGGCGCGCGCCACGGCGGGGAGGTCGTCGGTGTCCGACTCCAGCAGGCGCCGGGCCTGCCCGCGCAGGGCCCGCTCGGAGCGTGCCGACAGCAGCCAGGGCACCGCGTCCAGGGCGGGCAGCGGCTCCGCGGTGTCCGTGGCCATGGGTGTGTCCGTGACCGTGTCCGTGTCACCCGCGGCGGTGGTGCCGGTGGGCGTGGGACTCGGTGCCTGCTCAATCACCACATGGACGTTGGTGCCGCTGATGCCGAAGGAGGAGACGCCCATACGGCGCGGGCCCACGCCCTCGGGCCAGGGCTGTGCCCGGTCCAGCAGGGCGACCTGACCTGCGGTCCAGTCGACGTGCGGGGAGGGCTCGTCGATGTGCAGGCTCCGGGGCAGCAGGCCGTTGCGGATGGACAGGACCGCCTTGATCACCCCCGCGATGCCGGCGGCCGCCTGTACGTGGCCGACGTTGGACTTGAGCGAGCCGAGCCGCAGCGGGGCCGGCCGGTCCTGGCCGTAGACGGCGAGGACGGCCTGCGCCTCGATGGGGTCACCGAGGGCGGTGCCGGTGCCGTGCGCCTCGACGGCGGCGACGTCCGAGGGAACCAGGCCTGCCGCGGCGAGGGCCGCGCGCATCACCTTCTCCTGGGCGGCGCCGTTGGGGGCGGTGAGGCCGTTGCTGGCACCGTCGGAGTTCAGGGCGCTGCCGCGCAGGACTGCCAGTACCTCGTGGCCCTGGGCACGGGCCCTGGAGAGGCGTTCGACGAGGACCACTCCGACGCCTTCGCCCAGTGCGGTGCCGTCCGCCGCCGCGGCGAAGGGCTTGCACCGCCCGTCGGCGGCCAGTCCACGCTGGCGGCTGAACTCCACGAAGGGAACGGGCGTGGCCAGCACGGTCACCCCGCCGGCCAACGCGAGGTCGCACTCCCCCGCCCGTACCGCCTGTGCGGCGAGGTGCAGGGCGGTCAGCGAGGAGGAGCAAGCCGTGTCGACGGTGACGGTCGGGCCTTCCAGGCCGTAGGTGTAGGCGACCCGGCCGGACAGGACGCCGCCGCCGACGCCGGCGGCGAGGAAGCCCTCGGCAGCCGCGCTCTCCAGGAGGCGGCCGTAGTCCTGGTACATGGAGCCCACGAACACACCGGTCCGGGTGCCGCGCAGCGAGGTCGGGTCGATCCCGGCGTCCTCGCACGCCTCCCAGACCGTTTCCAGCAGGACCCGCTGCTGCGGGTCCATCGCGACGGCCTCGCGCGGCGCCACCCCGAAGAAGGCGGCGTCGAAGGCCGTCGCGTCGGCCATGAAGCCGCCGTGCCGGGTGTAGGAGCTGCCGGGGGCCGCCGGGTCGGGGTCATACAGGCGTTCCAGGGGCCAGCCGCGGTCGTCGGGGAAGGGGCCTATGCCGTCGCGTTCGCGGACGAGCATCTCCCAGAGGTCGTCGGGGGTGCGCACCCCGCCGGGGAGCCGGCAGCCGAGGCCGACGAGGACGACCGGGTCGTCCGCGTCGGCTGCGACGGCACGGACCGCCGGAACTGCCGCCGGGGCGCTGCCCGCGAGGAGTTCGTCGAGGTGGCGGGCGACCGCCGTCGGGGTGGGGTGGCTGAACACCAGGGTGGCCGGCAGGCGCAGGCCGGTGGCTCCGGCGAGCCTGTTGCGCAGTTCGACGGCGGCGAGCGAGCCGAAGCCCGCTTCCTTGAACGCCCGGCCGGGGTCGACCGCCTCCGGTGAGGCGTGTCCGAGGACGGCCGAGGTGTGCCCGACGACCAGGTCGAGGAGGGTGCGCAGACGCTCGGGCCCGGTCTTTCCCGCTAGGCGGGCGGCCAGCTCGGAGACGGCGGCGCCGCCCCCGGTGGCGGCCGTACGGCGCACGGGCCTGCCGGACAGGTCGCGCAGCGGCGCGGGTATCTCCTCGCCCTGCGCCCGCAGGGCCGCGAGGTCGAGACGGATCGGGGCGAGCACCGGCTCGTCGGAGGCCAGGGCGGCGTCCAGGGCGGCGAGGGCGTCCGCGGTGGGCAGGGGGCGGAAGCCGGAGCGGCCGAGACTGGCCCGGTCGACCCCGTCCGTCATGCCGCTGGTGGCGTCCCACAGGCCCCAGGCCAGGGAGACGCCGGGCAGACCCTCTGCGTGGCGGCGGCGGGCCAGTGCGTCGAGGCCGGAGTTGGCCGCGGCGTAGTTGGCCTGCCCGAGGCCGCCGAGGATGCCCACGGCGGAGGAGTACACCACCAGCCGTGCCTGGGGCAGCAGTTCGTGGAGGTGGAGCGCCGCGCCGAGCTTCGCGCCGAGTACGTGGGCGAGGCGTTCGGGGGTCAGCCCGGTGATCAGTCCGTCGTCGAGCGCGCCCGCGGCGTGGACGACGGTGTCGAACGAGGTGCCGTCGGCCAGTGCGGCGAGGGCGGCACGGTCGGTGACGTCGCAGGCGACGGCCCGCACCACGGCTCCGGCGGCGGTCAGTTCCTCGGTGAGCTCGGCCATGCCGGGTGCCTCGGAGCCGCGCCGGCCGGCCAGCACCAGGTCGCGTACACCGTGCTTCTGGACGAGGTGCCGGGCCACGAGCTGCCCCAGAGTGCCCGAGGCCCCGGTCACCAGGGTCCGGCCGATGACACCGTTCCCGCCCGGCGCGGGGACGTCGCGGACCAGCCGCGGCACGGTCGCGGTTCCGGCGGCCAGGGTGAGCTGGGGCTCGTCCGTGGCGAGGGCCGCGGGGATCGCCGCGAGGGTGGCCTCGTCGAGGTCGGCCAGGTCCAGCAGCCGGAAGCTGCCGGGGTGTTCGAGCTGGGCCGACCGTACGAGGCCCGCGACGGTCGCCTCGGCCACGTCGTGGTGGATCCGGCGGGTGACGAGGACGAGGGTGGAGTCCGGGTGCCCCTCGTCGGCCAGCCACTCGTGCACGAGGGAGAGTGCGGCACGCACCGCTTCTCCGGGCTCGCCGGCCGGAGCCGGCAC
The DNA here is from genome assembly GCF_055587045.1 of Streptomyces sp. NPDC048671. Classification (NCBI taxonomy): domain Bacteria; kingdom Bacillati; phylum Actinomycetota; class Actinomycetes; order Kitasatosporales; family Streptomycetaceae; genus Streptomyces; species Streptomyces sp. NPDC048671. Next base: position 106,105 of record NZ_JBVJHB010000015.1, read on the forward strand.
CAGGACGTGGCGCGCCGGGCCGTCGGTGGGCTGCTGCCCCAGTCGCCGGGCGAGTTCGGGGTCGCGTACGACGTAGTCCTCGCGCACACCTTCGGGCAGCGTCCGGGCCACCTGCCGGGGGCAGAGCAGGTCGCCCCGGTCCGGCCGGCCGAGGGCGCCTGCCGGGAGCTCGCGGAGCACGAGGGTGTCGACGGACGCGACGGGCGCCCCGGCGGTGTCGGTGATGGCCAGCCGGACCCCGTCGGGGCCCGCGGCGGACAGGGTCACGCGGACGGTGTCGGCGCCGGAGGCGTGGATGCGCAGGCCCTGCCATTCGAAGGGCAGTGCGGGGCGGCCGCCCTCGCCCGTGGTGAGGAACCCGCCGACGGCGATGGGGTGCAGGCAGGCGTCGAGCAGCGCCGGGTGGAGGGTGAACCCGTCGGCGTGGTCGGTGCCGGGCAGCGCGACCTCGGCGTGGAGGTCCCCGTCACGGCCCCGCCACAGCGCTCGTACGCCCCGGAAGGCCGGTCCGTAGTCCAGGCCCGCTTCCTCCAGGGTGGCGTAGAGGGCGTCGACGTCCTGGGGTTCGGCCCCGGCCGGCGGCCACGCGGTGGTGTCGGCCGGCGGTTCGACGGCGTCCGGCAGGAGTACGGCGGTGGCGTGGGTGGTCCAGTGGCCCGCCCCGGTGAGGCTGTGCAGGGTCAGTCCGCGTGAGCCGTCGTCGGCCGGGGCCGTGACGTCGATGCGCAGCCGGACGTCGGCGGCCTCGGGGAGGACGACCGGGGTGAGCAGGGTGAGCTGGTCGACGGCCGCGCAGCCGGTCTCGTCGGCCGCCCGGGAGGTGAGTTCCGCGAGGGCCGCACCGGGCAGTACCACCTGTCCTTCGACGGTGTGGTCGGCGAGCCAGGGTTGGGCCGACAGGCCGAGCCGGCCGGTCAGCACCGTCCCCCCGGCCCCCTCGGCGGCGGGCAGGGCCGCGCGCAGGACGGGGTGGTCGATGTCGTCGAGGCCCAGGGCGCCCGCGCCGCCTCCACCGTGGTCGGCGCTCATCCAGTACGACTCGTTGACGAAGGTGGTGGTGGGCAGGTCGGTACGACGTGCACCGGGCCAGAGCGCGGACCAGTCGGGGCGTACGCCCTTCACGTACAACTGGGCCAGGGCATGCACCAGTTGCTCGGGGCCTCCTTCGTCGCGGCGCAGGGTGTGGGCGACCGTGGTGTCGGTGCCGAGGGCGTCGACGGTCTCCTGTGCGCCCGTCGTCACCACGGGGTGGGGGCTGACCTCCAGCAGGGTGGTGCAGTCGCGCCGGACGAGCGCGGTGACCGCCTCGTCGAAGCGGACGGTCTCACGCAGGTTGCGGTACCAGTAGTCGGCGTCGAAGGCGTCGCCGGCGTCGATCCAGCGGCCCTCCACCGAGGAGAAGAAGGGGATCTCGGGGGTGCGCGGGCTGACGGGGGCGAGGGCTTCCAGCACCTGGGTGCGGACGGTCTCCACATGGGCGCTGTGCGAGGCGTAGTCCACGTCGACGCGCCGGGCCCGTACGCCCTCCTCCTCGCAGGCGGCGAGGAGTTCGTCGAGGGCGTCGGTGTCGCCGGAGACGACGACGGAGGTCTCGCCGTTGACCGCGGCCAGCGACAGCCTGCCGTCCCAGTCTTGCAGCCGGCTCCGGGCTTCGCCGGAGGGCAGGGCGACGGACATCATGCCGCCGCGGCCCGAGAGGGCGGTGAGGGCACGGCTGCGCAGGGCGACGACGCGGGCGGCGTCCTCAAGGGTGAGGGCGCCGGCCACGCAGGCGGCGGCGATCTCACCCTGGCTGTGTCCGGCGACGGCGGCCGGCTGGATGCCGAGGGAACGCCACACCTCGGCGAGGGAGACCATGACGGCGAACAGGGCGGGCTGGACGACGTCGACCCGGTCGAGGTCCTCTCCGCCGCGCAGGACCTCCGTCAGCTCGAAGTCCACGAACGGGGCCAGGGCGGCCTCGCACTGCTCGATCCGCTCCCGGAACACCGTGCTGGTGTCCAGCAGGCGCACGGCCATGCCCCGCCACTGCGAACCCTGGCCGGGGAAGAGGAAGGCGACGCCGCCGCTCGGGCCGGTGGTCCCCTCGACCACGGCGGGCGAGGGCCGGCCGGCGGCCAGGTCGGCCAGCCCGGCGAGGAGTTCGCTCCGGTCGGCGCCGAGGACGACCGCGCGGTGCTCGTGGGAGGCGCGGGTGGTGGCCAGGGAAAGTGCCACGTCCTCGGGACGCGGCTCCTGCGGGAGCCCGGTCAGGAAGGTGGTGAGGGTGGTGGCTTGGGCACGCAGCGCGGCATCGGAGCGGGCGGAGAGGGTCCAGGCCAGGGGGGCGGGGCCGGGGCCGGCGGGCGAGGTCAGGGAGCGTACGGCTCTCGCGGCTTCCGCTGTGTCCGTCGTGTCCGTCGTGTCCGTCGTGTCTGTGGCGTCTGTGGCGTCTGTGGCGTCCGCCGCGGCCCTTGCGTCCGTCGTGTCTGTTCCGCCTGTCGCGTCCGCTGATTCCACCGCGTGCGCCACGGCCACCGGCCGGTCGTCCTGCCCGTCGTCCACCGGTACCGGCGGCTCCTCCAGGATCACGTGGGCGTTGGTGCCGCTGACCCCGAAGGAGGAGACGGCCGCGCGCCGGGGTTCCTTACCCGCGGGCCACGGCACGTTCTCGGCCAGGAGTTCCACCGCGCCCGAGGACCAGTCCACGTACGGGGTCGGGGCATCGAGGTGCAGGGTCCTGGGCAGCACTCCGTGCCGCATGGCCATGACCATCTTGACGATCCCGGCGACGCCGGCCGCGGCCTGGGTGTGCCCCAGGTTGGACTTGACCGACCCCAGGCGCAGCGGCCGGGCGCGCTGCCCGCCGTACGCGGCGAGCACGGCCTGTGCTTCGACCGGGTCCCCGAGCGGGGTGCCGGTGCCGTGTGCCTCGACCGCGTCGACCTGCTCCGGGGCCAGACCGGCGTCCACGAGGGCTTCGCGGATGACCCGCTGCTGGGCGGGGCCATTGGGCGCGGTGAGGCCGTTGCTGGCGCCGTCGGAGTTGACGGCGGTGCCCCGGACCACCGCGAGCACCCGGTGGCCGGCGGCCAGGGCCGTCGCCAGGCGTTCGACGACGATGACGCCGACGCCCTCGGACCAGGCGGTGCCGTCCGCCGCCGCGGCGAAGGGCTTGCAGCGTCCGTCGTGGGCCAGGCCGCGCTGGCGGCTGAACTCGACGAAGGCGGCGGGGGTGGCCATCACGGCGGCCCCTCCGACGAGGGCCATGTCGCACTCCCCCCGGCGCAGGGACCGTACGGCCAGGTGGAGGGCGACGAGCGACGAGGAGCAGGCGGTGTCCAGCGTGATGGCGGGCCCGCGCAGACCCAGCTGGTAGGCGACGCGGCCGGAGACCACGCTGCCCGCGCCCTGGGCGCCCGGGTAGTCGTGGTGCATGACGCCGGTGAACACGCCTGTGCGGCTTTCGCGCAGCGAGCTCGGATCGAGGCCCGCGCGCTCGACAGCCTCCCAGGAGGTCTGGAGGATCAGTCGCTGCTGGGGGTCGGTATGGAGGGCTTCCTTCGGGGAGATCCCGAAGAATCCGGCGTCGAATCCGGCGGCGTCGTGCAGGAAGCCGCCCTGGTCGACGGTGGTCGTGCCGGGGTGGTCGGGGTCGGGGTGGTGGAGCGCGTCCAGGTCCCAGCCCCGGTCCGCGGGGAAGGGGGTGATCCCGTCCCTGCCCTCGGCGACGAGCGACCACAGGTCGTCGGCCGAGGCGACACCTCCCGGATAGTGGCAGGCCATGCCGACGATGGCGACCGGTCCTGCGGATCGCTCCTCCACGTCGCGCAGCCGCTGCCGCGTCGACCGCAGTTCCGCGGTCACCCGGCGCAGGTAGTCGCGGAGCTTGTCCTCGTTGTTCATCGGGAGCGTTCCTCCAGTCCCGGCAGCGGGCTGCCGAGCTCGGCGTCGATCAGGGCGAAGACCTCGTCGTCGGTCGCCGAGGCGAACGCGGTGACGGGTTCCGCCGCGGTACGGGGTGTCAGGTGATCGAGCAGACCGCGGACGCGTTCCGCGGTGCGGTCGCGGGACACGTCGTCCGTCGCCGCCGCCGTGAGCGCGGCGGCGAGGCGGTCGAAGGCCGCGAACAGGGTCGGCAGGTCGGTCGCCCCGGACTCGCCGGCGAACCGCTCGTCGAGGTGGGCGACCAGGTCGGCCGGGGTGGGATGGTCGAAGACGAGCGTGGCCTCCAGGGTCAGGCCGACGGCCGCGCCCAGCCGGTTGCGGAACTCGATGGAGCTCAGCGAGTCGAAGCCGAGTTCCTGGAAGGACCGGTCGGACTCGATCGTGGACGCGCCCGCGTAGCCGAGGACGGCCGCGGCCTGCCCGCGGACCAGCGCGGACAGCCTGGCGCGCCGCTCCTCGGGGCCGAGGTGTGCGAGGCCGGGGTCGGCGGCGGCGGGCGCGTCGGGCACCCGTACCAGGCCGCGCAGTACGTGCGGTACGACGGCCGCCGTTCCCCGCGCGAGCCGCAGGGCGGTGACCGCCGGGTGCGGTCCGGCGAGCGCCGCGTCGAACAGGGCGAGGGCCGCGTCGGACGGGAGCGGCTCGATGCCGCCGCGCGCCAGGCGGTCGCGGTCGGCGGCCATGCCCTCGTCGGCCGACCACGGCCCCCAGGCCACGGAGACGGCCCGCCCGCCGGATGCGACGCGCTGGTGGGCGAGCGCGTCGAGGAAGGCGTTGGCGGCGGCGTAGTTGCCCTGGCCCGGACCACCCAGCACGCCGGCCACCGAGGAGAACAGCACCAACCGGGCCTCGGGCAACAGCTCGTGGAGGTTGGCCGCGCCCTCGGTCTTGGGCCGCAGCACCCGCTCCAGGCGCTCCGTGTCGAGGGCCGTGACGACCCCGTCGTCGAGTACGCCCGCCGCGTGCACCGCCATGGTCACCGGCCGGCCGGCCAGCAGGGCCGCCAGGGCGGCGCGGTCGGTCACGTCGCAGGCGGCCGTCTCGATGCGGGCGTCCAGCCCGTCCAGGCCGGCCGGGCCCCTGCCGCTGCGGCTGACCAGCAGCAGGTCGCGTACGCCGTGCCGTTCCACGAGGTGGCGGACCACCGGCCCCGCGAGGGCGCCGCTCGCGCCCGTGACCAGGACCGTACCGGGCCGTTGGGGCTCGGCGACGGGCGCCGCGGCCGGTATCCGGAGCAGCCGGGCGCCCAGCACCCGGCCGTCGCGCAGGAGCAGGTGCGGCTCGTCGGAGCCCAGCGCCCGGTGCAGCTGCGTGAGGTCCCCGGCGTCCACCAGGCCGAGGCGCCCGGGGTGTTCGGACTGTGCGGAGCGCACCAGCCCCCAGGCGGTGGCCGTGGCCAGGTCCGGGGCGGCGGCGACGAGCACCAGCCGCGCGGAGGCGAACCGCTGGTCGGCGAGCCACGTCTGGAGCCGGTCGAGCACCTCGGCGGTGAGCGACCGGACGTCCGAGGGCCGGCCGTCGGACGCGACGGGCAGCACGACCACCGGCGGCACGACCGTCAGCGCGTCCAGGTCGTCGGCCCGCACCAGCCGCGCCCCGGAAGCGGCGAGGGCGGCGCCGATCCCGTCCGGGTCGGGACCCACGACCGCGTAGCGGGCCGACGGGTCCGGCTCGGGAGTCTCGACGGGCTGCCACTCCACGTGCAGGAGCGGCTCGGCGGTGGCGCCCGCCCGGCGCAGGACCACCGAGTCGACGGACGCCACGGGCGCGCCCGCGTGGTCCGTGAGCCGGAGCTCGACCGCGTCGGCCCGGTGGTGGACGACCGTCACCCGGGCGGCGGTCGCGCCGGGGGCGTGCACCCGTACGCCGGACCAGGCGAACGGCAGGTAGGGGCTGTCGCCGTCGAGCGCCGAGGTGAGGGCCACCGTGTGCAGGGCGGCGTCGAGGAGCACCGGGTGCAGGGCGTGCGCACCGGGATCGCCGTCGGGTACGACGACCTCGGCGTGCACCGCGTCAGTGGTTCGCCAGGCGCGGCGCAGGCCCCGGAAGGCGGGCCCGTACCCGGTGAGGGTCTCGTAGAGCCGGGTGACGTCGAGTTCCTCGGCGTCCTCGGGCAGCGGCGGTGCGGTCGGGGCCTCCTCGGGAGCGGGGGCGAGGACCCCGGCGACGTGTTCCGTCCAGCCTTCGGCGTCCTGCGTACGGGCGTGGATCCGGAAGGCCCGCGTCCCGTCGGGTCCTGCGAGGTCCACGACGAGCCGCAGGTCGGCCTCGCCGGCGGCCAGCGGTGTGTGGGTGACGAGTTCGGCGATCCGGGGGCAGCCGGTCCCGGCTCCCGCCTGGAGGGCCAGGTCGACGAAGTACGTACCGGGGACGAGGACGGCGCCGTCGACGGTGTGGTCGGCCAGCCAGGGCCGCTCCGCCGTGGAGATCCGCGCGCTGAACACGTACCCGTCCGGCAGTTCGACAGCTTCGGCCGCGCTCGCGGACGGCGCCGGAGCGGTCTCGACCCAGTGGCGCTCGCGGGCGAAGGGGTAGCCGGGCAGCGAGAGCCGGCGTGGACGTCCGGGCACCGGCAGGGTGACCGCCGCGCCCTCGACCCAGGCCCGCGCGAGTTCGCGCAGGTCGTCACCTTCGGCGGGTGCGGCGGAGCGCCGCCTGCGGCCTCGGAAGCAGTCCGTGCCGGTACGCAGCGCCTGCGCGAACTCGGCCGTCGTCGTGGCGACGACAGCGAGCCGCTCGTCGAGGTGGTCGCGTCCTGACCAGAGGGTGAAGGCGAGCGCGGCGGGATCCACGGCGGTGACGGTGCCGGTTCCTGTCCCCGTTCCGGTTCCGGTTCCGGTTCCGGTTCCGGTTCCGGTTCCGGTTCCGGCGAGGCGGGCCGTCAGCTCGGCCGGGGTCGTTCCCCCGTCGATCCGGAGGCGGACGCCGAACTCCTCCTCGATGCGCAGGGCGAGCCCGGACAGGCGCGGGTAGTCGAGGCCGAGTTCCGCGAAGCGTTCGCCGGGGTCGACGGGGAAACCCACGACCTCGGTGAGGATCTGCTCCAGGGCGTCGGCGCTGTCGTCCCGGGCCGCCCCGTCCAGGTGGGAGAGCAGCGCCGTGACGGTCTCGTCGAGGCGGGCGGCGTCCTTCGCCGAGAGCACGAAGAGCCGGGGACCGTCCTCCTCTGGCGTGTGCGGGGCCTCCGGGGCCGGGTGTGCGGCCAGCACCACGTGGGCGTTGGCACCGCCCGCGCCGAAGGAGCTGATCGCCGCGGTCAGCGGGGCGCCCGTACGCGGTGTCCACGGTTCCAGGGCGCGCTGGACGCGGAACCGCGAACCGGCCCAGTCCACCGCGGGGTTGAGCGGCTCGGCGTGCAGGGACGGCACCAGTTCCCGGTGGCGCATCTGGAGGACGACCTTGGTGAGTGCGGCGATGCCCGCCGCCGACTCCAGGTGGCCGATGTTCGACTTGACGGAGCCGATGGGCCAGGGGCCGCGGCCGGCGCCGACGGCGTCGAAGGCCCGTTCCAGGGCGGTGACCTCGATCGGGTCGCCGAGGCTGGTACCGGTGCCGTGGGCCTCCAGGTAGCCGAGGTCGGCCGGGTCCACGTTCGCGCCGGTGAGCGAATCGCGGACGATGGCGGCCTGCGAGGCGGGGCCGGGCACGGAGAACCCGCCGGTGTGGCCGCCGTGGTTGAGTGCCGTACCGCGGATCACGGCGTGGATGTGGTCGCCGTCGCGCAGCGCGTCGCGCAGGGGCCGCAGCAGCACCACGCCGACGCCCTCGCCGGGCACGTAACCGTCACCGCCCTCGCCGAAGGCACGGCAGCGGCCGTCCGTGGAGAGGAACGACGACTGGCTGAGCAGCAGGTACTTGTTGGGGTGGACGTGCAGGTTGACGCCCCCCGCGAGCGCGGCCTCGCACTCGCCCCTCCGGATCGCCTCGACGGCCAGGTGCAGTGCCGTGAGCGAGGAGGAACACATGGTGTCGAGCGCGATGCTCGGCCCCTTGAGGTCGAGGAAGTACGAGACGCGGTTGGCGATCGACGCGCTGAACGAGGAGGGCACGAGGCCCGGTTCCGGGCGGACGCCGTGCAGTTGGTACTGGTTGTACATCACTCCCGCGAACACGCCGACGGGTCGTCCGCGCCAGGCGGAGGGGGCGTGTCCCGCCTCCTCGAAGGCGTGCCACGCCTCCTGGAGGAACAGCCGCTCCTGGGGGTCGAGCACGGCGGCCTCGTTGGGCGAGATGTGGAAGAACACGGCGTCGAACTCGTCGATGCCGTCGACGAATCCGCCCCAGCGGCCGTAGGAGCGTCCTGGGACGCCCTTGGTGTCGCTGTGGATCGCCCGGTGGTCCCAGCGGCCGGCGGGCACCTCGGTGATGCCGTCGCGGCCGGACCGAAGGTTCTCCCAGAACTCGTCGAGGGTACGGGCGCCCGGGTAGCGGCCGCTGATACCCACGATGGCGACGGCGTCGTCGTCGCCGAGCCCGGATGCCTCCTGCACGGAGAGCGCGAGGGTGTCCTTCGGGGCGGAAGCGAGGGGAGTTGCAGAAGTGACGGAAGTGACGGAAGTGCTGGGGGTGTTGGGGGTCTGGGGAGTGGTCGGGGTCTCCGGGGTGAACCGGGCCGTGATCTCGGCCGCCGAGCCCACGAGCGCCACCAGGTGCGGCCGTCCGCTGCCGATGGCCCGCAGCATGATGTCCACGGCGGTCGGAGTGTCCATGGGCCGCAGTCCCATCCGCCGCAGGGCGGAACCGTCGGGCCGCATACCGCCGTCCGCCCAGCCCGGCCAGCCGATCGAGACGACCCCCGGACGGCCCTCCGCGAAACCGTCGAGGAAGGCGTTGGCGCAGGCGTAGTCGGCCTGGCCCTGGTTCCCCCAGGCGGCGGCCGTGGACGAGCAGAGCACCAGGAAGTCCAGCCCGAGGTCCCGGGTGGCCCCGTACAGCAGGCGGGTTCCTGTGACCTTGGCCGCCAGTACGGCGCGTACGTCCGCCGCGCTCTTGCCGGCGATCAGCCCGTCGCGCAGCACACCGGCGGCATGGACCACCCCGTGCAGCGTGCCGAACCGGGACAGCGCGTGGTCGACCGCGGCGCGCACGTCCGCGGCATCGGTGACGTCCGCGCCGACGACGGCGACCTCGGCCCCGAGGGCGGTCAGTTCGGCGGTCAGTTCGGCGGCGGCCCGCGAGTCGGCGGCCGTGCGTCCGCAGAGCACGAGCCTGGCCCGTACGGTCCGCGCCAGGTGACGGGCCAGGGCCAGGCCCACGCCGCCGAGCCCGCCCGTGATCAGGTACACGCCCCGCTCGCGCAGTCGGGCCGGCCGGTCCGGGGCGGGCGTCGGCAGGATCTCGCGCACCAGGCGCCGCCCCGCTTCGTACCGCACGTCCACGTCGGGTACGCCCGCGGCGAGTTCGGCCAGGGCGTCGGCCCGGTCCGGTGAGTGGACCACGGCGGCGTGCACGCCGGGCTGCTCCCTGCGGAGCGTGCGCAGCAGTCCCGCGACGGCCGAGGCCGCGGCGCCGGGAGGCAGGTGACAGACGAGCCGAACGGGGCTGCGCCGGGTTCGCAGCAGGGCCGCGGCGAAGGCGGTCAGGGCGACCGCCTCGCCCTCGATGTCCTGCGGATCGGCGGGGATCCAGAGCACGTCCGAGGCGTCCCGCTCGGTGAGCAGGGCGTCCCAGTCGCGGTCGCGGGGGGTCTTCGCGTCGACGGTCAGGGCGGACTCGGGTGCCGGTGCTGGTGCTGATGCCGACGCCGGTGCCGGTGCCGGTGCCGGAGTCGACGGCAGCGGTGTGTCACGCCAGTGGGGCTCGAACCAGACGACTTCGGCGGGCATCTCCTCGCCCGCTGTCTCCCCGCCCGCCGTCTCCTCCCCCTGCGTCGCATCGGTCTGCGGTGCCTCGAAAGTCCCGCTGTTCGCGCCCTCGGGCAGTTCGTACGCGCCCAGGTGCTCGACCAGCGTGGTGAGGGAGCTGTGCTCGAACAGCAGGGTGGGCGAGAAGTCGGTTCCGTACGCCTTCTCCAGATCGGCGGCGATGCCCAGCAACGCCGTCGAGTCCAGGCCCAGTTCGTAGAAGCCCGCCTCGTCGTCGAACTCGGCCCGGCCGAGGCGTTCGGTGAGCAGGCCGCGCACCACCTGCTCGGCGGTCTCCTGCGCGGATGCCCCGGCCTCCGGCGCGGGTGTCCGGTCGTCCGGCGTGCTATCGGACGGGCCGGCCGTGCGCGGGGAGCCGTCCAGCCGGGTGATGGCGTCCTCCTGCCTGACCCGCTTCGAGGTGAGGCCACCGAGCCGGAGCAGCACGCCCCCCGCGGGGTCGAGGAAGCGGAGGTCGCAGGTGGTCAGATCGCCGGACGGCCCTGCGGCGCGGGGCGGGGTGGCGTGCACCAGGGTGCGCGCCCCGACCGGTCCCCGGGCCTGGAAGGAGTCGATGAGCATCGGGATGTAGGGCCGGACCGACCCGCCGGACCCGGCCGTGGCGAACTGCGTGGGCAGCAGTGTCGAGGAGTCCAGCGCGGCCGGGTGGAGGTGGAAGTAGTCCGCGTACGCCGCGGCGTCCGGGCTCAGCGAAAGGTCCGCGAGCAGTTCGTCGTCGCCGACGTACAGGGTGCCGCGGGCCCGCATGAACTCCCCGTGCTCGATGCCGGTACTGCGAACGAGCCGGTACAGGTCCGCCATGTCGGCCGTACGGGACGGGCCCGCGCGCAGGGCGGACAGGTCGACCGTCTCGGCCGGGAAGGGCACGTCCAGCTGGAGCCGGCAGGCGAGCACCGGTTCGGTCTCGCCCGTGGGGCGGCGGATTCCCGTGACGGACACCAGATAGCCGTCACCGTCGGCGGCGAATTCCACCCGCAGTTCGGTCTCGAAATCCGGTCCGGCGGCGACGGGGTTACGGAACAGCACACGGCGCAGCTCCACCCGGGAGGTGTCCACACCACGGGCCCGCAGGATCCGGTAGATCATGTCGAGGAACGACACTCCGGGCAGGATGCGCGTGCCGTGCACCCGGTGGTCACGCAGCACCGGGTCGGTCGCGCGCACCACCACGGTGCAGGCCAAGCCGTCCAACGCGTTCATTTCTTTCCTTCCGGCACGGTGGAGAACTCAAGCTCGAAGAACGGTGCGGGCCCCTGTTCGGAAGCCGGTACGGGTGCCGGTACGGGTGCCTGGGCCGGTGACTGGGCGGCCGGCGGGCCGAACCAGAACCGCCGCCGCCGGTAGCGCGGCGGGTCGAGCGGGGCGCGCGCGGGCACGGAGGCCTCAGGTGCCTGGCGCACCACCAGGTGCGCGTTGGTGCCGCCGAAGCCGAAGGAGCTGACTGCGGCCCGGCGCGTACCGTCGCGACCGGCGAAACCGCGCAACTCCCGTACGGGGAACAGCGGGGAGTCCTCGAACCGGAAACGGCGGTTGAGGGTCGCGCAGTGCAGCGTCGGCGGCAGCTGCGCGTGGTGGACGGAGAGCACGACCTTGATCAGCCCGGCCATGCCGGCCGCACTGAGGGTGTGCCCGATGTTGGTCTTCACGCTGCCGACCCCGCAGAAGCCGATCTCGTCGGTACGGGCGCGGAAGGCCTCGGTGAGCGCCTTCAGTTCCATCGGGTCACCGATCATGGTGCCGGTGCCGTGGGCCTCCACGTAGCCCAGCTGGGCCGGGGAGACGCCCGCGTCGGCCAGCGCCGTCTCGATCACCTCCCGCTGTGCGCGCGGGTTCGGCGTCGTGATGCCCATGGTGCGGCCGTCGTTGTTGACGGCGCTGCCCTCGATCACCGCGTAGACGCGGTCGCCGTCGCGCACGGCGTCGGACAGCCGCTTGAGCAGCAGCGTGCCGGCCCCCTCGCCGAGGACGATTCCGTCGGCCCGCTCGTCGAAGGTGTGGCAGCGGCCGGTGGGCGACAGCGCACCGGCCCCGCTCATCCCGACGAAGGGCACCTCGTCGAGGAGGATGTCGACGCCGGTCGCGAAGGCCAGATCGCACTCTCCGGACCGCAGGCTGCCGGCCGCCAGGTGCACGGCGACGAGCGCGCTGGAGCAGGCGCTGTCAACGACCACGGCCGGGCCGCGCAGGTCGAGGTGGTGGGAGAGCTGCGCGGCGATGAAGTTCTGCGCCATTCCGCTGATCGCGTGCGGGCCCGCGGCGGCGACGTGCGCGCCGAAGTTCGCCGTACGGGCGCCGGCGAAGACGCCCACCCGCAGGCCGGCGAGCTGCCCTGGGGTGAGACCTGCGTCGGCCAGGCACTCCACACCGGTCTCCAGGACCTGCCGGACCAGGGGGTCGACGTGCGCGGCCCCGGCCGGGTCGATCCGGAAGTACTCCGGGTCGAAGTCCTCGATGCCGTCGAGGAAGCCGCCCCACTTGCTGACGGTGGTGCCGGGCCGCGGGTCGGGCCGCCAGAAGCGGTCCGGGTCCCAGCGGGAGGACGGCACCTCCCTCACCGAGTCCGTTCCTGACACCAGGTTCCGCCAGAAGGTCCCGTGGTCGGGGGCGCCGGGGAAGTGCGCGGCGATGCCGATGACGGCGAGGTCCTCGCGGGGCGCGGGCGCTCCGGCGCGGGAAGCGCCGTTTCCGGCGGCAGCGGCCGGGGCGGTGGCCTCAGCAGGGGCCGACAGGACGGCGGCCGGGGCCGCCGACGGGACTGCCGGCGAGGCAGCGGCCGGGACCACGGGCGGGTCGGCCGGGGCCGCGTCGGCCTCCGAAGAGGCTTCGGCGTCCGGCACCTGCTCCCGCAGCGCCTCGGCGAGGAGCGCCACGGTCGGGTTCTCCAGGATGGTCGAGGGCTCCGCGACGACGCCGAGCTCCCGCTCCAGCGCGGCGAGGATCTGGGCGATCATGATCGAGTCCACCCCCAGGTCGGCGAAGTCCTCGTCCCCGCCGATCTGTTCGGGGTCCAGCCGGAGCGTCGAGGCGAGCACCCCGGTCACACGGCGGACGAGGCCGTCCGCGTCGGCCGGGACCTCGCGCGGGGCCACCGGGGGAACCCGTACGGGTACTGCCTCCGCCGGGCGGCCCGGTGCGGGCACCGCCAGCAGCCGGGCGGCGTCGAAGCGTCCGGCGTCCACCACGCAGGGCAGCACGACCGGGTCGGGGCCGCTCATGACACGGTCCAGCAGGTCGAGTCCCGCCTCCGGCTCCACGGTGCGCAGGCCAAGCTCCCGGTAGGCCGGGGTGTCGACCTCCGGCATACCGGCCGCACGCCAGCTGGGCCACTGCAGGGACCGGACGACAGGAGCCAAGGCGCCGCCGGTGGCGGTGCGGTACTCGGCGACGCGGTCCAGCACCGAGTTGGCCAGCGCGTAGTCGCTCATGCCCACGGCCAGCGCGGGCACCGCGCCCGCGACGGACGAGTACAGCACGACAAACCGCAGCGGGTCCCCGGCGCAGCCCTCCAGGACTGCTTGAAGCCCTGCCGTCTTCGGTTCCAGCACGCGCTGTACGTCCTCGATCCGCTTGCCGATGAAGGCCGGGTCGCGCATGACGCCGAGTCCGGCGCAGTGCACGATCCCGACGATCGGGCCCATCTCGCGCCGGGCGCGGTCGAGCACCTCGGCGATCCCCACGGCGGACGGGACGGCCTCGACGGCCACCCGGACCCCCGGGCGTCCGAGGGCCGCGATGTCGCGCAGCTTGGCCGCGAGGGCCGGATCGGTGCCGGGGTCCGCGAGGAGCGCGGGCCACTCGGACCTGGCGGGCAGCGGGGTGCGCCCGAGGAGCACGAGCCGGTCGGCGCCGCGCTCGACGAGCCGGGCGGCGAGCAGCCGGCCCAGCGCGCCGGTGCCTCCGGTGATGACCACGGTCCGGCCCGCCAGGTCCGCGGACCAGTCGGCGGTGACCGGCGCCGGGTCGGCGGGGCGCAGCACCGGACGGTGGCGTACGCCCGCCCGTACGCAGGCCTCGGTGACCGGGTCGGTCGCGGCGAGTTCGGCGGCGGCCGCCTCGCGAATCGCGGCCGGTTCCAGGGTGTCGAGGTCGAGGGTGCGGGCGGCCAGTCCGCGGTACTCGGCCGTGAGCATCCGTACGAGGCCCGCGTGGGCGGCGCCGCGCAGGGTCGGCTCCCCTGCCCGGAAGGTGGTGAGCCCCCGGGTCAGATGGAGGTAGGCGAAGCCGCCGGTGCGGTGGGCGCTGACCAGTTCGCGCAGCAGCACGATCCGGGACCAGTCCGGCTGCGGCGCGGTGGTGCGTACGGCGGACACGTCGGCCAGGTCGATGACCGCCGTGGCCCGGCCCGCCGCTTCCGCGATGCGCGCGACGGCGGCCTCGTCGGCTTCGGCGGCGTCGCCTTCGCCCACGCGGAGCACGGTGGCGGCGGGGCCGAAGGCCTGTACGGCGAGGGACTCGTTCTCCGCGCGGGCCAGCACCAGGAGTCGGGCGGGCAGCGCGGCGGAGGGCAGCGGCGCCGCCTCCCAGTCCTTGACCAGCAGCAGCGAGGGATCCTGCGCCGGGCCCTGCGGGGCGGGCCCGGCCGGCTGCTGCGGGGCGGGTGTTGTCGTGAGCCAGTGCCGTTCGCGGGCGAACGGGTAGGTCGGCATGGAGGTCAGCCGCGCCCTGTCGGTGCGCAGCGCGGCCCAGTCGATGTCAGCGCCGTCCTGCCAGAGCCGTGCGAGCCGGTCGAGCCGTCCCTCACGGACCAGGCGGGCCAGGTAGTCGACGCCCTCGGGCTCGGACAGCCACGAGTGATCGCCGTCCGTACCGCCACCGCCGGGTGTGTCCCCGGCCGCGAGGTGGCCGGCCAACTGCTCGCGCAGGTCACGGGTGGAGGAGGCGACCACCGCGAGCCGGGCGGCCATGGGGACGCGGGCCACCTGGGAGGTGTACGCGAGTGCGGCCAGTGTCGGGGCCGGTCCGCCGGCTCCGACGTCCGTGGCGTGGGCCGCGTCGAGGAAGTCCACCATCGCGGCGGCGTACCGGCGCAGCGCGGCCCGGTCCCTGCCCGACAGCAGGAACACCTCGCGGTCCTCGGCCCGCGGCGGAACCGGGGGCGTGGTGGCGGGCGCCTCCTCCAGAACCACGTGCGCGTTGACGCCGCCGAAGCCGAAGGAGCTGACGCCCGCGCGCAGCGGCAGGGGCGCCCCCTCGGCGTCCTCCGGTGCCCACGGCATGGTCTCCCGTACCGGCCGGAAGGGGGTGCCGGTGAGCTCGATCAGCGGGTTGAGGGTCTGCAGGTGCAGGGTCCTCGGCAGGGTCCGGTGCCGCATCGCCAGCACCACCTTGATGACTCCGGCGACCCCGGCGGCGGGCTCCAGGTGCCCGATGTTGCTCTTGACGGTGCCGATGCCGCAGGCGGTGGCGGGCCCGTCGGCCAGGATCCGGTGGGCCCGGACGAGACCGTCGGTCTCCACCGGGTCGCCCAGGGCCGTGCCGGTGCCGTGGAGTTCGGTGTAGGAGACCGTCCCGACGGGCACCCCCGCGTCCTGGTAGGCCTCGACGAGCAGGTCGGCCTGGGCGAGCGGATTGGGTGCGGTCAGCGAGGAGGCGTGCCCGCCGTGACCGACCGCGCTGCCGCGGATGACCGCGTGCACCCGGTCGCCGTCGGCGAGGGCGCGGGAGAGCGGCTTGAGGACCAGTACGCCGACGCCCTCCCCCTTCACGTATCCGTCGGCCCGCTCGTCCAAGGCCTTGCAGCGACCGTCCGGGGAGAGCACCCCGAGCTGGTTGCCGGCCACGACGGTCTGTGGCGAGAGCACCAGGCTCACGCCGCCCGCGACGGCCAGCTCGCTCTCTCCGGCACGCAGGGCGCGGACGGCGCGGTGCAGCGCGACCAGGGAGCTGGAGCAGGCGGTGTCGATGCTCTCGCTCTGGCCCCTGAGGTCCAGCAGGTAGGAGATGCGGTTGGCGAGGATGGTCCGCGCGAGCCCGGTGCCCGCGTGCGGGTTGATCTGCTCGCCGTTCAGGACCATCGACTCGTAGTCGTTGAACTGGACGCCGGCGAACACGCTGACGCGGCGTCCGGCGAGCCGGTCGGCCCGGCAGCCCGCGTCCTCCAGCGCCGACCAGGTGTGTTCGAGGAACAGCCGGTGCTGCGGGTCCATGACCTCCGCCTCGGCGGGCGAGATCTTGAAGAACCGCGCGTCGAAGCGGTCGACGTCGCTCAGGAATCCGCCCCAGCGGGCGGTGCCGCCGAAACGCCGCGACACCTCCTGCCAGTCCCAGCGGTCGGCGGGGGTCTCGGTGATCAGGTCCCGTCCGTCCTTGAGGTGCTGCCAGAACTCGTCGAGGTCCGCCGAGCCGGGGAAACGTCCGGAAAGGCCGACGATGGCGACGGCGTCCTCCCCGGTGGACACGGGCAGAGCGGCGACGGGTGCGGGTGCGGGTGCGGTGATGGTTACGGAGGGCACGAAGGCGGGCTCCGCACTCCCCGCGGCGGCGGTCGCCGGGGGCGGTTCCGCCAGTCCGGGGTGTTCCGTGAGGAGGTGCCGGGCGAGCTTCTCGACGGTGTTCTCGCCGAACAGGGTCGTCGTCGGCACCGAGACTCCGTACTGCTCCTCCAGCGCCGCGGAGAGGGACTGGAGCCCGAAGGAGTCCAGTCCGTACTCGCCGAAACCGGCCTCCGGGTCGAGTGCCTTCGGCGCCAGGCCCAGCAGCCCGGCGACGAGGTCACGCAACCGGTCGGTCAGTTCGCCCGCGTTCGCGGGGGCACTGGTGGTGGCGGCGGTGGAAACCGGAACGGTGACAGGAGCGGTGACGCCGGCGGTCGTGGCCGCTGGTGCCTGGGCGGCCGGACGGGCGCGGTGCCCGTGCTCCCGGATCCGCATCGACTCGACCCGCTCGCGCATCCGCGCGGGCTCTCCGGGCAGGACGGCGACCTGCGGGCGTCCCAGCCGCAGGGCGACGTCGAGCAGTCGCTCTCCCTCCTCGGCCTCCAGGTACCGGAATCCGGTGTCGGCGAGGTAGCGGCGCTCGTCCTCGGCGTCCACGTGCATGCCTCCGGCACGCCACATGGGCCAGTCGATCGAGACCGTGTGCCCGCTGCGGCGGCCCGCCGCACGCAGTGTCCCGCGCTCCTCGGCGAACCCGTCGAGGAAGCGGGCTCCGACCGCGTAGTCGACCAGGCCGTAGTCGCCGAGCTGGCCGGCCAGGGAGGAGTACAGGACGAACAGGTCCAGCGGCTCGTCCCGGGTCACCTCGTCGAGGACACGGGCGCCCTCGATCCTGGCCCGCAGGTGGGAGCGGAACTCCGCGAGGCCCTTGCCGGGCAGCGGCGTGCGCGAAGCGGTCGCGGCCAGGTGGAAGACCCCGTTCAGCGCACCCCACTTCTCCTTGACCTCCGCCACGACCCGGGCCATGGCGGCCGGATCGTCCACGGACGCCTGGAAGTACGCGACGTCGCCGAGGGCGCGCAGCGCGGCGAGATCCCGGTCCCGGTCCGCCGCGGGGGAACGGCCGGTGAGGGCCACCCGGCCGCCGCGGGACAGGAGGGTACGGGCGAGCAGCAGCCCGAGGCCGCCTGCGCCGCCGGTGACCAGGTGGACGCCGTTCGGGCGCAGCGGGGACTCCGTGACGGGGCTCGCGTCCGTCTCCGTGAGCACGCGCACGGTGCGGCCGGTGGCGGTGAGGCGGACCGAGGCCGACGAGAGCCGTCCGCCGGCCACCTCGGCGAGCAGGGCGGCCGGTTCGGCCCGGCCCACGACACGTACGACACCGAAGGCCGTGCCGGGCAGCGCGGCGCGCAGCGAGGTGTCGAACCCGCTCCACGCCTCCGCCATGGCGTCGTCGGGCACCAGTACCTGGATCCGCGCGGGGGCGCGGGTGGCGCTCATGGCGCGGACGAGCAGGAAGACGGACTCGATGCCCAGTTCGGGGTGTTCGGGGCTGAGCAGCGGCCACTGGTGCACGATCCGGTCGGCTCCGGTGGCGAGGAGACGTACGTAGTCCTCGGCCTCGGCGGGACGGATGGTGATGCTGGATCCCTCGTCGGCGTACGCGGTTCCCGCCCGTACGGTGACGGCGCCCGGAACCGGCAGGTCGCCGAAGACCAGCACCCGGCCCGGGTGCGGTGCGGCGGGCGGCACGGGCTCGGCCACCCAGGCGGCCGTGAACAGACTGACGGGTGCCGGGGCGTCGGAGGCGTCCTCCTTCGCGGTCACGGTGTCCGCTGTGTGCGTCGCGGAATTCGTCGCAGTCGCAGTCGCCTGCCCTGCGGCCGCAGGGGCCCCGTCGGTGAACCAGTGGCGTTCCGCCGCGAAGGGGTACGGCGGCAGCGAGCGCAGCCGCGGCTTGCGGTGCCATCGGGCGGACCAGTCGACCACCGCGCCGCGCACCCACGCGGCGGCGGTCTCCTCGTCGCCGCGTCCGTCGAACGGCGTCCGGCCGGCGTGCCGTTCGACGCGTCCCAGATGGATGCCTGCGCGGTCCCCGGCGAGGAAGCGGCGGAGCGTGTCCACCGCGTGTTCGCCCGAGTGCGCGACGAACGCCAGGCGTTCGGCGTGTTCGGCGCGGCCCGCCTGGAGGGTGTGGGCGGTTCCCGCGAGGTCGTGCGCCCAGGTGGCCCGGGTGTCGACGAGGGACCGGGCGGTGGCGTCCAGCCGCTCCGGATCGCGGGCCGAGAGGACGAACACGGCCGCCTCCGGGGAGACCGGCGGCTCGTCGGCCGGGTACTCCTCCAGTACGACGTGGGCGTTGACCCCGCCGTAGCCGAAGGAGCTGACCCCGGCGCGGAGCGGGATGCCGGGCGCGGCCGGCTTCCAGTCACGGGCCTCGGTCGCGATCTCGCAGGCCGTACCCTCCAGCCCCAGGTGGGCGTTGAGTTCCGGCCCGTGCGGGTCGCCGGTGATCCGCCCGTGGCGCATCGACAGCAGTACCCGCAGCACGGCGGCGATGCCCGCGGCCGGTTCGAGGTGGCCGATGGTGTTCTTCAGGGCTCCCAGCGCGCAGTGCGGGGCGACCGGGTCCGGGTGGCCCCAGTCGCGGTAGAGCTCGGCGAAGGCCTGGCGCAGACCATTGGTCTCGGCGGGGTCACCGATGACGGTGCCGGTTCCGTGGGTCTCGACGTACCCGATGGTCGCCGGGTCGACGCCCGCCTCGCGGTGGGCGCGCACGATGACTTCGGCCTGGCCGCGCGGGTTCGGCGCGGTCAGCGAGTTGGAGCGGCCGCCGTGGTTCACGGCAGTGCCGCGCAGGACGGCGAGCACCGGGTTGCCGTCGGCGCGGGCGCGGCCGAGCCGCTTGAGCACGACGGCCCCGACGCCCTCGCCGCGTACGTACCCGGCGGCGTCCTTGTCGAAGGCCCGGCCCACTCCGTCGGGGCTGAGCATTCCGGCCCGTTCGAGGGAGGCGAAGGTGACCGGCGACAGCATGAGGCTGACGCCGCCCGCGATGACGGTGTCGCAGTGCCCGAGCCGCAGGGCCTCCGCCGCGCGGTGCAGGGCCACCAGGGAGCTGGAGCAGGCCGTGTCGACGGGTTCGCTGGGGCCGCGCAGATCGAGGTGGTAGGAGATGCGGTTGGCCAGCATGGAGGGGGTCAGGCCGGTCGACGAGTACGGGTCGGCGGCCGTGTCCGAGCGCTGTACGAGTTCGGCGTACTCGGACGATCCGACGCCGACGAACAGTCCGGTGTCGGTGCCGGCGAGCCGGACCGGGTCGATGCCCGCGTCCTCCAGCGCCGACCAGACCGTGGTGAGCAGCAGCCGCTGGCGGGGGTCCATCCAGCGGGCCTCGCGGGGCGAGATGCCGAAGAACAGCGGGTCGAAGCGGTCGATGTCCGGCATGAAGCCGCCCCGGGTGACCCTGGTCCGGTCGGAGTGCAGGGCCGGGTCCCCGTAGTGGGCACGGCTGTCCCAGCGGTCGGCGGGGACCTCGGAGAAGTGATCGCCGCCCTTCTGCAGTGCCTCCCAGAACTCGTCCAGGTCACGTGCGCCGGGCAGGATGCCGGCCATGCCGACGATCACGACGGGGTCGTCGTCCTCGGCCGGCCGGCCCACCGTGGCGCCCGCCGGATTCGGCGGCGCGGTGTCGGGGCGCCCGCTCCCGGTCCCCTGAGCATCCAGGTGTTCGTTCTCCGGCCCCTGCGCCCACTGGGCATCCGGGCGCTCCTTCTCCAGCCACTCCACGAGTGCGAGAGGGGTGGGGGTGGCGAGCAGCTGGTCGGGGCCGACGTGCACGCCGAACGCGTTGGACACCTCGTCCGCGAACCGGATCAGGCCGAGGGAGTCCAGCCCGTGCTCGTGGAAGGAGCCCGCCGGGTCGAGGTCCGCCGGGGGGTAGCCGCTGGCCGTGCCCAGCAGGGCCAGGACGCCCTCCCGGATGCGGGCCCCTCGGGCCCGCTCCGCGGGGGCGGCCGCCGTCGCGGCCGCGGCGGCGTGCGGGGCCACGGGAGCGGCCGGGGTGACGGCGTCGATCCAGCAGCGGGTCCGTGCGAAGGGGTAGCCGGGCAGGGACAGGGGCGGTACCGGTACGAGCCGGCCGGCCTCCCAGTCGAAGACCTCTCCCCCGGCCCAGCGGCGGGCCGTGTCGTGCGGGTCCACCGGGGACGGCGCGACGGCCGGCCCGGGCTCGGCGGTCACGACGCCGCTGTGGCCACCGGACCTGCCCGCCAGGAACTCGTCGAGCGCGTCGGTGAGTTCACGGGCCGATCGCGCCACGACGGCGAACCGGTGGGCCATGGCCTCGCGCCCCGTCTGCAGGGTGTGGGCGAGCCTGCCGAGGTCGACGTCGGGTGCGCCGCCCATGCGTCCCGCGAGCCCGCGCAGGGTCGTCCCCCCGTGTACGGAGCCCGCCCCCGCGAGGTCGCCGAGACCGACCAGCCGCACCATCGTGGCGGGGTCCAGGCCCAGTTCGTCGAGTGGCTCGTCCACCGCGGCGACGGGGACCCCGGCCGCGGCGGCGAGCGCCCCGGGGTCGCCGCCCGTACCGGCGGAGCCCAGCCAGGTCCGCATTCCGGCGACGACGCGGCGCAGGCCGTCCTCGTCGCGCGCGGAGAAGGGGAAGACGGCCGGTCCGGCCGCCGCCTCGGGCGGCGGGGCGGGGGCCCGGTGCTCCTCGACCACGAGGTGGGCGTTGGAGCCGCCGGCGCCGAAGGCGCTGATGCCCGCCCGCAGGAGCCCGGTACTCGTCCAGGGGGCGAGTTCGCGCTGTACCCGGAAGGGGACCGCGTTCCAGTCGACGGCCGGGTTGAGGGTGTCCGCGTGCAGGGAGGGCGCCAGTTCACGGGCCTTCATCTGGAGCAGGACCTTGGTGAGGGCCGCGATGCCCGCGGCCGACTCCAGGTGACCGACGGAGGACTTGACCGAGCCCAGTGCGATCGAGCCGGCCGGCAGGTCGCCGAAGGCCCTGACGAGTCCGGCCACTTCGGCCGGGTCACCCAGGGAGGTGCCGGTTCCGTGCGCCTCTACGTACGAGACGCTGTCCGCGGGTACGCCGGCCGTGCGCAGAGCCTGGGCGATGGCCTCGCCCTGGGCGCCGGGGCTGGGCACGGCGAATCCGCCGGTCTTGCCGCCGTGGTTGACGGAGCTGCCGAGGATCACGCCGAGGATCCGGTCCCCGTCGCGCTCGGCCGCCGCCAGCGGCTTGAGCAGTACGGTGCCGACGCCCTCGCCGGGCACCATGCCGTCGCCGTCCGCCGCGAAGCTGCGGCACCGGCCGCTGTCGCCGGTGAAGCCGCCGGCTGCCAGCTGGCGGTACTTGCGCGGGTGCGGGGCGAGGTTGACTCCGCCGGCCAGCGCGTAGTCCGTGGTCCCCGCCACCAGGGCCTCGCAGGCGAGGTGGATGGCGGTGAGGGAGGAGGAGCACATGGTGTCCATAGCCATGCTCGGCCCGCGGAAATCGAAGAAGTACGAGACCCGGTTGGCGATGGAGGCGTAGCCCATGCCTCCGGCGAGGCCCCGCTCGTCCTCGAACAGCTGGTAGTGCCCGTACATGACGCCCACGTACACACCGACGCGGCTGCCCCGCAGCCGTGACCGCGTGTACCCCGCGTCCTCCAGCGCGTGCCAGGAGGACTGGAGGAACAGACGTTCCTGAGGATCCGTCAGTTCTGCTTCGCGCATGGACATCTGAAAGAAGCGGGGGTCGAACTCGTCGATGCCGTCGAGGAATCCGCCCCACCGGCTGACCGGCCGGCCGTCGGCGGCGCCGGAGGCCCGGTGGTCCCAGCGGTCGGCCGGGACCTCGGTCACGCAGTCGCGGCCCGAGCGCAGGTTCTCCCAGAAGGTGTCCAGATCCCCGGCGCGGGGGTAGCGGCCGGCGACGCCGACGATCGCGATCCGGTGGTCGGTGCCCGCCACGGACTCGGCCGGGCGTCCGGCCGGACGTACCTCCGTCGCGGTGACCGGCGGGGCGGCCGGTGCGGCGGACGCGGCTTCCGGTGCGGCTTCCGGGACGGGAAGGAGTGCGCGCACCTGGTCCGTGTGCCTCTCGACCAGGTAGTCGGCGACCTCACGGACCGTCGGGTACTCGAACAGCAGCGACACGGGCAGGTCGCCCATGCTCTCGGCCAGGACGTCCACGATGAGCGGGACGGTCAGGGAGTCGACACCGAAGTTCTCGTACGTCTCGTCCAGCCAGAGCCGGTCGCGCGGGACCTGGAGGATCTCCGCGAAGGCGCCCTTCACGTACTCGCGCGCGGCCTCCAGCAGTGCGTCGCCGTCCCCGCTCGACGGTACTGGAGGCACCGACTGCCGTGCTTCGACCGGGCGTTGCGCCGAGGACGCCGCCACGGCGGGGGCGCCTGCCGCTCCGCCCGGTGCCGTTTCCGCGACCACCACGTGCTGGCTCAGCCCCTCGTCCGCGGGCAGGGCCCTGCTGCGGGCGAAGCCGGCCAGCGCGAGAGCCTTGCGCCACCCGGACGCGGAGAGCAACGGCGATCCGGGCAGGCGGAGTTCGGCGTCCTCGTGCAGCCACCAGCCGTCGAGCAGACCGAAGGTGAGGGTGGCGGTGAGGACGTTGCTGCTGGCCTCGTTGAGCACGAGCCGTCCGCCGGGCCTGAGCAGCCGGGTCACGGCCCGCAGGGTGGCGAGCAGGTCGGCGGTCGCGTGCAGGACGTTGGCCGCCACGACCAGGTCGGCGCTTCCCGGAGTGAAGCCCTGGGTCTCGGGGTCGGCGGAGATGTCGAGCCGCTGGAAGCGGACGTAGGGGTGTTCCTCGGCGAACCGCTGCTCCCCGTGCCGCAGGAAGGCCCGGGAGATGTCGGTGTAGACGTAGTGAACCTCCTTGCCCGAGGCGGCGAGGGCAGGAAGGACACTGGCGGTGGTGCCGCCGGTGCCCGCGCCGATCTCGATGACGGTGACGGGGCCCTCGTGCCGGGGCAGCAGGTCCTGGACGGCTCCCACGACGAGTTCGTTGGCCCGGTCGACGACCGGGCTGCCCCGGTAGGCGCCCTCGACGAGGGCACTGGAGCCGCCGGGGAACATCACGTCAGTAGCGCGGACGCTGCCGCGGAGCACTCCGAAGAGGCTCCGCATGCACGGGCGCAGCAGCCGGTCGAAGCGGTTCAGCGCGGGCTTGCGGTCGCACAGGGCGACCAGGTCGCCCTCGGGGTCATCGGCGGCCCGGCGCCCGGCGACGGCGAACGCTCCGTCCCTGTCGTGCAGGAAACCGCCCTCGGTCAGCTGGCGCAGCAGCTCGGTGAAGAGCCTGCGCTGCGCGGGGACGATGCGCAGCCGCTCCTCGAGTGCGACGGGGCTCCAGCGCTCGGCGTCGCCGAGGAAGACCCCTTCGCCCTGGAAGAGCGTCCACAGCCAGTCGCACATGACCTCGGTCAGGCGGGCGTCGTCGGCCTCGGTGAGCAGCCGGGCGACCGGAGGGAGCTGGGCCTGGGCGGGCACCAGGGTGACGTCGTCGTCGGGCGCGACGCCCTCCGAGGACGTACGCGCGTCGTGAGACCCTCCCGCGCCGGTGGACCTTGCTGTGCCGGAAGACGCACCGCTGTCGACGCCCGCGCTCCCGCGCGGCTGGGCGCCGATGGCGGCGAGTGCGGTCGCGTCGGCCTTGACCACGACGACCTGCCGGTCCTCGCGTCCGAGCACGGCGTGCACGGCGGCCATGCCCTCGGCCGGGGTGATCGAGTGGATGCCCGCGGCGGCGAGCCGGTCGCGGTTGCGCTCGTCGGCGACGATGCCGACGGTTCCCCAGTAGCCCCAGTTGATGACGGCCACCCTGGCGCCGAGCACCCCGTCGAGGTGGTGGGCGAAGGCGTCCTCGAAGGTGGACCCGGCCGCGTAGTTGCTCTGGCCCGCGCTGCCGGACAGGGCCACCGCCGAGGAGAAGAAGAGGACGAAGTCCAGGCCGGCCGCGCCGCGCAGGGCGGCGTGGAGGGCGACCGAGGTGTGGGCCTTGGCGTCGAGGACCGAGCGGAAGGTCTCCTCCGTCATCGTGGCGACGGTCTGGTCGCGCAGGACGATGGTGGCGTGGAAGACCCCGTGCAGCGCACCGTGGGTGGTCCTGGTCCACTCGACGGCCTCGCGCAGCGCGGCGGGGTCGGTCGCGTCGGCCCTGCGGTAGGAGACGAGGGTCCCGTCGGGGTCGATGGCCCGCAGCCGCGCGCGGCGCTCGGCGTCCAGTTCGCTGCGGCCGAGGAGGACGACCTTGGCCCGGTGCTCCCGTACCAGCCATTCGGTGAGTTCGAGGCCGATGCCTCCGGCCCCGCCGAGTATCAGATAGGTGCCGCCCCTGCGGATCCGTTCCCGCGGGGGCGTGGCGGCGACCGGGACGAGCCGGCGGTGGTGGAGCACCCCGCCGCGCAGGGCGTAGGGGCCTCCGGCGGGGGCGTCGAGGACGTCCGCGGCGGGGGCGTCGGCGCGGGACCGGTCGACGACGGTCACCTGCCAGCGGGGGTGTTCCTGGGCGAGCGACAGGGCGAGGCCGTGCAGCCCGGCCGCGTACGGGTTGCCGACGGGCTCGCCGGCCGTGCTGAGGGCGTCCTCGGTGATCACGGTGAGGCGGACCGCCGAGCGGGTCCCCTGGAGAACCTTGGCGAGCCGGAACAGAGCGAGGACGCCGCGTTCCTGCGCCGCTTCGAGCGCGTCGGTGTCGTCGGTTTTGGCCCCGGCGCCCGGAGCGAGCAGGATCACGTGGTCCGGCCGGCCGGTCGCGGTGGCCACGCGGTCGTGGTCGAGGGTGACGACGGCGCCGCCGAGGCGGGCGCGCAGGGCGGCCGCCAGCGGTGCGGAGTCAGGTCCGTGTACGA
Source organism: Streptomyces sp. NPDC048671 (assembly GCF_055587045.1). Taxonomy (NCBI): domain Bacteria; kingdom Bacillati; phylum Actinomycetota; class Actinomycetes; order Kitasatosporales; family Streptomycetaceae; genus Streptomyces; species Streptomyces sp. NPDC048671. The sequence continues at coordinate 131,131 of NZ_JBVJHB010000015.1, forward strand.
GCCAGGTGTCCGCCCCCGCGGGGAGCGGCTGCGGGGTCCTCGCGGGCAGTTCGGTCCAGTGCGGTACGAACATCAGGTCGTCGGCCGCGGCCGTCGCGGCGGCGGCGGGCCCGCCCGTCGCGGGGCGGGCGGCACCGGGCGCGGGCCGCAGCGACAGGTCGCGCAGCCGCACCCGGACGTGCCCGTCGGAGTCGGTCAGGGTCAGGTCGTAGCGGTCGGCGCCGACGGTGCGTACGTGGGCGTACCCGAGATCGGTCACCGGGGCGTGGACCTCGGCGGCGGTGAGGGCGTACGGGACCATCGCGGGACCGCTGTCCCGGTCCCTGAGCACGGCGAAGGCGTGCAGGGCGCCGTCGATCACCGAGGGGTGGAGGGCGCAGCCGGCGAACGGGGCGGCCTCGGCGGGAATCCGCAGGCGTACGAGTGCCTCGCCGTCGTCCGCGGCGGCCCATTCGACGGTCCGCAGGGCGGGCCCGTAGACCAGTCCGGCGTCCTTGAGGTCGGCGTACAGGCCGGCGCCCTCGTGGCGCCGGCCGAGGCCGGCCCGCAGCGCCTCGATGTCGATCGTCTGCTCGGCCTGCGCGGGCAGGGGCTCCACCCGGCCTTCGGCCAGCGTTTCGCCGGTGTCGTCGCGCAGGTCGAACCTGGTGCCGGTGTCGCCCAGGCGCAGCCGGGTCCTGACCGTGCGCGCGGTGCCGGCAACCACGAAGGGCCGCAGCCAGCGGACGTGGGACAGCCGTAGCCGCTCCCCCGCCCCGGCGGCCTCGGCGGCGGCGCGGGCCATCTCCAGGACGGCGGCGGCAGGCAGCAGCCGGGTGTCGCCCAGCCGGTGCCCGTCGATGTAGGGGTGTTCGGGGCCGAAGACGGTCCGGTAGGTGAGACCGTCCAGGCTCTCGGCCGGGTCGATCCTGTCGAGCAGCGGGTGCGCAGGACCCGCCGTGCTCCGCCCGGCGGGCGGTGACCAGATGGTGTCGGTGAGCCAGCAGCGGAGTTCCTCGAAGGGGTAGCCGGGCAGCGGCACCCGGCTGCCGGTCCTGGCCGGCCAGGAGACCGGGGCTCCGGCCGCCCAGGCCGCGGCGATCGCCGCCGGGTCGGTGCTCGTGGGCGCGGCGGCCCGGGAGGCCACGGGGCCGCGCGCGGTGCCGGTCCAGACCCCGGCCGGATCGTCGCCGCGCAGCCTGGCGATCAGTTCGGGGACGGCGGAGGCCTGGACGACCATGCGGTCCACCCATTCCTCGCGGCCCTGCTGGAGGGTGAACGCGACGTCGGCGGGGTGGGGCGCCGAGCCGTCCGCCAGGCCCCGCTGCAGGGCGTCCGCCAGCTCGGCGGCCAGTACCGGGAGCTGCTCGGGCACCCGGGTGGAGAGCGGGAACAGGTAGGGGCCCGGTTCCTGTGCAGCGGCGGGCGGTGTGACGTACTCCTCCAGGACGAGGTGGGCGTTGGCCCCGCCCGCGCCGAAGGAGCTGAGGCCGGCGCGCCGGGGAGTCCCCTCGGGCCGGGGCCAGGGAGCGAGGCCGCCCTGTACGCGCAGCGGTGTGGAGTCGAAGTCGATGTTCGGGTTCGGCGGGTCCGCGTGCAGGGACGGCACGAGGCTGCCGTGCCGCATCTGGAGCAGCACCTTGCACAGTCCGGCCATGCCGGAGGCCGATTCGAGGTGGCCGACGTTGGACTTGACCGAACCGATCGGCAGACTGCCCGCGGGCAGTCCTGCCTCGGCCAGCGCACGGGCCAGGCCCCGGATCTCGACGGGGTCGCCGAGGGCCGTGCCGGTGCCGTGCGCCTCCAGGTAGCCGAGGGAGGCCGGGTCGACGCCCGCCTCGGCGAGCGCCCGGGTGACCAGGTCGCCCTGGGCGACGGGGCTGGGCACGGTGAAGCCGTTGGTCTTGCCGCCGTGGTTGACGCTGGTCCCGAGGATGACGCCGTGGATGTGGTCGCCGTCCCTGACGGCGTCCGCCAGCGGCCTGAGCACGACCGCGCCGACGCCCTCGCCGGGGACGTAGCCGTCGCCGTCGGCGCCGAAGCTGCGGCACCGGCCGTCGCTGGAGGTGAAGCCGCCCTGGCCCAGGAAGCGGTACTTGTACGGGTGGACGTGCAGGTTGACCCCGCCCGCGACGGCCAGGTCGGTGTCCCCGGCGCGCAGGTCGCGGACGGCCAGGTGGATGGCCGTCAGCGAGGAGGAGCACATCGTGTCCACGCCCAGGCTGGGGCCGGTGAGGCCGAGGGTGTACGAGACGCGGTTGGCGATGGAGGCGTGCGAGGAGGCACCGATCCGGCCGTCCTCGGCCTCGTGCAGCTGGTAGAGCCCGTACATCGCGCCCGCGTACACGCCGACCCGGCGGGAGCGCAGGTCCGCCCGGGTGTGTCCGGAGTCCTCCATGGCGTGCCAGACGGTCTGGAGGAAGAGCCGTTCCTGGGGATCGACGATCTCCGCCTCGCGCGGCGAGATGCCGAAGAAGAGCGGGTCGAACATGTCGATTCCGTGCAGGAAGCTGCCCCAGCGGCTGTATTCGGCCGCGCGGTCCGCGGCGGTGGCCTCGTCGTAGTCCCGCCAGTTCCAGCGGTCCGCCGGGATCTCGGTGATCAGGTCGCGGCCCGCCCTGAGGTGGTCCCAGAACTGGTCGAGGGTGTCCGACTCTGCGAAGCGGGCGGCGACGCCGACGATGGCGATGGGCATCGGCCCGGCGGGAGCGGGGGTTGCGGTGGTTGCGGAGAACGCCGTGCGGGCAGGGGCAGCGGCAGCGGTGGATACGGAGGAGGTCGCGGGAAGCACCGTCGGTGCGACGGGGACGGCAACGGGCTCCGGCTCGGCGGCGGGCGCGGGCGCCAGTTCCACGAGGCGGGGTCCGTGGTGCTCGATGAACCAGCCCGCGAGGGAACGCAGGTCCTGGTACTCGAAGAACAGCGTCTTCGGAAGCGATCCGAAGTGCTCCTCCAGACGCCGGGTCAGGTCCATGATCAGCAGCGAGTCGATGCCGAACCGCTCGAACGGCGCGTCGGCCTCCATCTCCTGCGCCGGAATCTCGAAGACTTCGGCCATCAGCACGCGCAGGAAGTCCTCCGCCACCTCGGCGACGGAGACCGCCGGCTCCGTGGACGAGGCGGCCGGGACGACAGGGGCGGCAGGCACCGCGGGCGTGGCGGAAGGGCCGGCCGGAGCCGACGGCGCCGACGCGTTCAGCATCTCGCGCAGCCGCGCCAACGAGCCGTACGCCACCAGGACATGGTCGCCGTCGTGGCCCAGAGCCCGGTCGAAGGCGGCCAGTCCGACGTCCGTCGGCATCGCCACCAGCCCGATCCGACGGGCCGTCCTGGCGGCCGTGGCCTCGTCGGCCTCGACGCGTATGCCCCCGTCCGCCCACAGCGACCAGAGCACCGAGAGGCTCTGGCCGGGGCGTGCGCTGCTCCGCCGCCAGGCCGTGAACGCGTCCAGGAACCGGTTGGCGTAGGCGTAGTCGCTCTGGCCGGGGCTTCCCGCGGCACCGGACATCGACGAGAAGGAGACGAAGAAGCCGAGGGGGTCGCCCGCGGTGGCCCGGTCCAGCTCGACGGTGCCGCGCACCTTGGGGCCCAGCACGGCCGCGCTCCGCAGGTCGCTCTTGCCGACCAGCAGTGCGTCGTCGGTGGTCCCGGCGAGGTGCAGCACCCCGTGGAGCGGGCCGAAGTCGGCGTGGATCCGCTCGACGAGGGCGGCGGCTGCACCGGGGACGCCCAGGTCGGCCGCCAGGTAGTGGACGTCGAGTCCGGCCGCGCGCAGCTCCGTGAGGTCGGCCCGCGCCGAACGTCCCGTCAGGACGTAGCGGGCGTCGCCGCCCAGATGTGCGACGAGCTTGCGGCCCAGCGCGCCCACGCCTCCGGTGATCAGCACGGTGCCGTGCGGTGCGAGCGGTGCCGGGGCGGGGGTGACGGGCTCCCAGCGGGGCACCTGCCGGCCGCCGGCCGTGTACCTGACCCGGAACTCGTGGGGAGCGCGGGCCTCGGACCCGACGGTGGCGGCGAGGCCGGCCGTGCCCGCGTCGACCGCCGCGACGAGGAACTGCGGGTCCTCGTTGGCGAGGGCCCGCGCGAATCCGTCCACGGCCTGGGCGCGCGCGTCCTCGACCCCGCCGGACGTACGGAACACATGGAGCACGCGCACCGGGCTGCGGCTCGGCTGCGCCGCCCAGGAACGGTAGAGACCGGTGAGGGCGGGCAGCGGGTCGCCCTCGGCGGTGTGCACGACGAGGAGTTCCTCGTCGCGGGGGAAGAGAGAGTCCAAGGTGCCCGCTTCGGCTCCCGGGAAGCTCTCCTGACCGATCACCACGGTGCGTACGGCCGGACTTCCGGCCGGCGCCGGGGCGTCCTGCCAGCGCTGGACGAGCAGGTGCGCCGCGACGGTGTCGTCCAGCCGGGCCGCTCCCTCGACCGGCCGGGTGACCACGGCGCGCAGCCGCAGGCAGACCCGGCCCAGGTCGTCGGCGAGGGCGATGTCGTGGCCGGCCTCGGTCCTGACGGCGTGCACGTGGCCCTGCTCGGGGAGCGGTCCGAAGATCTCGACGGCGTCCAGGGCGAAGGGCAGTTCCCGTGCGCGCGGGGCCGAGGGGTCCTCGTCGGTCCACAGGCAGGCCTGGAGCATCGCGTCGAGCAGCGACGGGTGCAGGGCGAAGTCGGAGAACGGGAGGTCGGCCGCCGCGGGTACGGCGACGCGCGCGAGGACCTCGCCGGGCGCGGACCGTACGGAACGCAGCCCCTGGAGGCTGGGTCCGTAGCCGCCGCCGAGCGCGCCGAAGACCTCGTAGCACTCCTCGGCGGTGGCCGTACGGGGCAGCCCGGCGCGGATCGTGTCCAGGTCGAGGCGTGGCGCGGCGGAGCCGTTCTCCGGGCCGGGGGGCCCGAAGCGCAGGGTGCCCGCGGAGCAGAGCGTGCCGTCGGCGGTCCCGTCGTTCCGGCGGACCTCGTAGGACACTCCGTCGGCCGTGGGCACGAGGTGCAGGCGTACGCGTACCGCCTCGTCCTCGACGAGCACGGGGCGGGCCCACAGCACGTTGACGATGCCGGTGGCACGGCCGTGGCCCTGCTGCTCGGCGGCGGCCACCGCGAATTCGAGGGCCGCCACGGCGGGCAGGATCCGGATGCTGCCCAGGGCGTGGTCGCGCAGGTAGAACTCCTCACCGGTCAGCAGCCGTTCGGAGCGTCCGGCGGCCGGGACGGCGGGGGACGAGGCGGCGGCGGGCACCGAAGCGACAGGTGACGCGGCCGCGGATGCGGGACCGGCGGTTGTCAGGGCGGCCGGGGGCTTGATCCAGTAGCGCCGGGTCGGGCGCGGCGGGCGGGGCAGTGAGAGCCGTGCGGGCCGGCCGCCGGGCGGCTCGGTCAGCGCGACGTCCCGGCCGGCGACCCACAGGCGGGCGGCCTCTGCCAGGTCCTCCGTGGAGACGGGACCGGCGTCGCCGGAGCCGGCGCCCGGCGCGGTGCCGGTGACGAGGCCGGCCCCGTCGCGCAGCCGCGCGGCCAGTTCGGCGGTGCTCGTCACGACCAGGGCGAGCCGGCTGCTCAGCGGTTCCCGGCCGACGCGCAGGGTGTGGGCGACGCTGTCCAGGGAGGCCGACGGGTGCTCCTCCAGCCAGGTGCACAGCTCGGCCCGGTACCCGTCGAGCTGTTCGGGGCCGTCGGCGGACAGTACGACCAGCCGGGCGTTCCTGTCCTCAGTGGTGCCGTTCATCAACGCTGTCCCGCCTCTTCGACTACCACGTGCACGTTGCTGCCTCCCATGCCGAACGAGCTGACGCCGACCCGTGCCGGCCTCCCCCCGGGTGTTTCCCATGTCTGTGCGGCTGTCTGGATCCGGAACGGACTGCTGGCGAGGTCGAGCATCGGATTCGGCGTCCGCAGGTCCACCAGGCCGGGGAGCGTGCGGTGACGCATCGCCAGCAGGACCTTCACGACGCCGGCGACACCCGCCGCGGCCTCCAGGTGGCCGATGTTCGTCTTGACCGATCCGAGGCCGGTGCGCCCCGGAACGACCGGGATCCCCCAGTCGGTGTACAGGCGGTCGAACGCCTCCTTCAGGGCGTCGATCTCGATCGGGTCGCCGAGCGGGGTCCCGGTGCCGTGCGCCTCGATGTAGTCGATCGTGTCGGGCGCCACCGCGGCCGCCCGGTGTGCCGCGAGCACCACGTCGCGCTGTGCCTGCGGGTTGGGCACCGTGAGCGAGTGCGTGTGACCGCCGTGGTTCTCCGCCGAGCCGATCAGGACGCCGTGCACCGGATCGCCGTCGGCGAGGGCCCGGTCCAGCAGTTTGAGGGCCAGGAGCACCACGCCCTCGCCCCTGCCGTAGCCGTCCGCGCGTTCGTCGAAGGTCTTGCAGCGGCCGTCGGGGCTGAGCATCCCGGCGCGGCGCAGACCGGTGAACCCGTGCGGCGACAGCAGGAGGTTCGCCCCGCCGGCCAGGGCCAGTTCGCAGTCGCCCTGCTGGAGGGCGCGGGCCGCCCGGTGGACGGCGACGAGCGAGCTGGAGCAGGCCGTGTCGAAGACGGAGCTGGGCCCGTGCAGGTCGAACACGTAGGAGATGCGGTTCGCCGCGATCGAGGGGACGTTGCCGATCAGGAAGTGGTCGCCCATCTCCGGCGAGCCGGGACCGACCAGGCTCAGGTAGTCCGTACCGCTGAGTCCGACGAAGACCCCGGTCCGACTGCCGGCGAGCGCCGCGGGGACCTGGCCCGAGTCGAGTACGGCCTCGTGCGCGGCGTGCAGCAGCAGGCGCTGCTGGGGGTCCATCTGCGCCGCCTCGCGGGGCGAGATGCGGAAGAGCCCGGCGTCGAAGGCGTCCACGTCCTCCACGAAGGAGCCGCGCAGTCCCTGCGGGAACACCAGGGAGGAGAAACCCCGCTCCATCGGGTACGGGCGGGTGAGGTCGCGGCCGGCGGCGAGGTGCTGCCAGAACTGTTCCAGGTCGGCGGAGGAGGGCAGCCGTCCGCCGATGCCCACGATGGCCACCGGCGGGTATCCGGACGGCGCGGCCGCCGCGCGGACCGGGGCGGGCGCGGCCTGGGCTGCGGGCTGCCGCTCGGTCGTGGCGAAGGCCTCGGGGTGGGTGGTGCTCAGGTGGGCGGCGAGCGAGGTGAGGTCGGGCCTGGCGTAGAAGACGGTTGGGCGCACGGTGACGCCGAACCGTTCGCGCAGCGCCACCGCGAGGCGGGTGAAGCCGATGGAGTCGAACCCCGCCTCGCCCAGCGGCCGGTCGAGGGGGATCTCCTCCACCGGCAGCCCGGCGATGTCCGCCGCGCTCTGCCGCAGCCGGGCGGCCAACTCGCCGTGTCCGGTGGTCCGTGGCAGCCGATCCTCTTCCGTTGCCCCTTCTGCCGCTGTCCGGTCGGCCGCATGCGCGTCAGCCGGCGCGGGAAGGTCCTCGTGGCCGAAGCGGCGTACGAGTTCCTGGATCGGGAGCGCCGTGAGCGGGCCGGTGTCCACCTTGGCGTTGGGTGTCAGCGGGAAGCGCGCCAGCGCGACCGTGCGGGAGGGGAGCATGTACTCGGGCAGCCAGGCCCTCACCCGCTCGGCCACGGCCTCCGCGACCTCAGGGGTGGCCGTCACGAACGCCACCAGGCGCGGCAGGCCGGGCAGGTCCTCGCGCAGGGCCACGCGGGCGTCGCCGATGCCTCCGGCGCCGCCCGCCTCGCCCGCACGCCGGAGCGCGGCCTCGATCTCGCCCAGCTCGATGCGGTGGCCGCGCAGCTTCACCTGCCGGTCGGCGCGGCCGAGGAGCGTCATGTCGCCGTCGGCCGACCAGCGCGCCAGATCGCCCGTACGGTACAGCCGGCCGCCGGTCGCCGGGTCGCGGACGAAGCGCTCCTCGGTGAGCTCCGGCTTGCCCCGGTAGCCGCGGGCGACGCCGTCGCCGCCGATGAACAGTTCGCCGACCGCGCCGAAGGGCACCGGGGTCCCGTCGGGGCCCGCGGTGCGGAAGGTGGTGTTGGCGAGCGGGGTGCCCACGGTGACGGGCCCGCCCCGCCGGATCCGCTGCGCGGAGGACCAGATGGTCGTCTCGGTCGGCCCGTACATGTTCCACAGCTCGTCGCACCGGTCCAGCAGCCGGTCCGCGAGTTCGGCGTTGAGCGCCTCACCGCCGCACAGCAGCCTGCGCACCCGGCCGGTCCAGCCCGCCTGGAGCAGCATCTCCCAGGTGGCCGGGGTGGCCTGGACGACCGTCGCGCCCGCGTCGCCGATCAGCTCGGCCAGCGCGAATCCGTCCCGGACGACGTTCTCGGGCGCGATGTGGACGGTGGCGCCACGGGTCAGCGGGAGCAGCAGTTCCAGGCCCGAGATGTCGAACCCGGCGGTGGTGACGGCCAGCAGGGTGTCGTCCTCGGAGCAACCGGGCCGCTCGGCCGTCGCGGCCAGCAGGTTGACCAGGTTGCCGTGGCAGACCTCGACTCCCTTGGGCAGGCCCGTGGACCCGGAGGTGTAGAGCACGTACGCGAGGTCGCCGTCGCGGCGGGCGACCGGGGCCACGGTCTGTTCCTCGGGTGCCAGGCCGGTCAGCGGGATGCGCACGCCGGGCGCCTCCGCCGGCAGCCGGCCGGCCAGGCGCGGGTCGACGATCACGGCCGCCGGCGCCGCGTCCGCGGTGATGTGGACGAGCCGGGCCGCCGGGAAGTCCGGGTCGAGGGGTACGTACGCGGCCCCCGCGGCGTGGACCGCGAGCAGGGCCACGACAAGTGCGGCCCTGCGGCCGACGAGGACGCCAACGGCGTCGCCCCGGCGCACGCCCTGCTCGCCGAGGATCCGGGTGAGGGCGTGGACCTGTCCGGCGAGTTCCGCGTAGGTGAGTGTGCCCTCCGCGTCGACGACGGCGGTGCGCCCGGGGGAACGCCGGGCGCGGGCCAGTACCAGGTCGGCAGCCGTGACATCGTGCGGCCGTTCGGTACGGGTGGCGTTGGCCCGCTCGACCGTACGCCGTTCGGCCGGGGTGACCGGGTCGAGGTCCCCGACACGGACGGAGGGGTCGGCTGTCACCGCGTTTAGCAGCAGCCGGTAGTGCTCGGCCAGCCGCTCGACGGTGGAGCGGTCGAACAGTTCCGGGTCGTACTTCAGGTAGAGGAGCACACCGGTGTCGCGCACGACGACCTCGACGACGAGATCGTTCTCGCCCTCCTGGGTCAGGTCGAGGGCGTCGCGGAAGACGCTCTGCCCGGCGGCCATGTCCTGGTCGCCGCCCACGCCCTGCTGCAGGTAGAAGCCGATGTCGAAACCGGCCTCGGCGCCGGTCGTCCTGCGCAGGTCGTCGACGACCGACGCGAACGGGTAGGCGCCGTGCTCCTCGGCCTCCGCCATTCGGGTGCCGACGGTGGCCATGAGCCCGGCGAAGCTGTCGTCGGGGTCGCAGTCCACGCGCAGGACCACCGGATTGATCAGATAGCCGACGGTGCGGTCGAAGCGCTGGGACGGCCGGCCGTCGGTGGGCACCATCACGCTGAGGTCCCGGTGCCCCGAGTGGCGGTGCAGCAACGCGAGGAACGCGCCGAGCACGACGCTGAACGGGGTCAGTCCGCCCCGGCGGGCGGTGTCCTGGACGGCGGTCCAGGTGGAGTGCGGGAGCCGCAACTGCACCATCTCGCCACTGGCGTGCGAGGCCGGACCGCCGCGCCGGCGGTCGGCAAGGGCCTCCAGCACCGGCGCCGTGGAAGCGCCGGTCAGCCGGTCGAGCCACCAGATCCGGTGCTCCTCGGTCTCCGGGGCGGCCAGCATGGTCCGCTGCCAGTCCACGAACTCGGCGTAGGAAGCGGCCTGTTCGAGGGGCGGCAGCTCGCGGCCCGCGGCGAGCGCGTCATGGCAGGTGACGATGTCGCGCAGCAGGAGATGGCTGGAGACCCCGTCGGTGATCAGGTGGTGGAACACCAGGAGCAGCAGGGTGGCGCCGCCGGGCGCGGCGACGAGCCACATCCGGTAAAGGGGATCCTGCTCCAGGTCGAACGGGCGGCGCACCAGGTTGCGTACGCGCGCCGCGAATTCCCCTTCGGTCACATGGCTGAGGTCCAGCCTGGGCACCTCGGGGGTGCGGCCGGTGGCCTGCTGCACCGGTCCGGTGGCGGCCAGCCGTACGGAGACGCTCAGTTCGGGGTGGCGGCGCACGGTGGCGGCCAGCGCCTCGACGAGCCGGTCCGGCTCGACGCCCTCGCCGAGCCACAGGCCCAGCGGAAGGTTGTAGGAGACGGCCTGCGGATCGTCGGCGTGCAGGGCCCACAGCGCGGCCTGACCACGGCTGAGCGGGTATGACTCGGAGGACGGCCGGGGGACGGCGTCCACCGGGGCGGCGGAGGCGGCCTCCGGGTCGGCAGCCGTCGCCGGGGCGGCCGGAGCCTGCTCCGGGGCGGTGGGATCGACGAGGCCCCGTACCAGTACTTCGGCCACCTCATCGGAGACCTGGCCGGCCGCGATCGCCGTCAGCAGTTCACGCAGGTCGGTGCTCATCGGCCCGCCCTTCCTTCGAGTACGGCCAGCGCGTCGTCCACGCGGACGGTTCCGTCCCGCAGCCCGGCCAGCAGGACGGCCACACCGTCCTCGGCCGGAGCAATGGCGTGCACCGGGTCCGGCGCCCGCTCCTGGGACTCGGGCAGTGGCCCGTACTTCTCGAACACGGCACGGGCCACCGCCCGTACCGTCTGGGCCACCCCGAACATCCGGGCCGGCACGTCCACCTGGTAGTCCGCGCCGAGGCGGCGGCCGAGCCTGCGCAGGCCCAGCGAGTCCACCCCGGCGTCCGACAGCGCCCGGTCCAGGGGCAGGCGGTCGGGCCGCATCCCCAGGTGGGCCGCCAGCAACGCGCGTACGTGCGTACGGACCGCGCCCTCCGCGCCCTCCGCGCCTTCCGCGCCTCCATCGGCGGGAGACTCGGCCCTGACGGGAGCCTCACCGCCGGCGGGAGACCCGGCAGTCACCGGCCGCGCCGGGACGGCCCCGCCGGCCGGGGCAACGGCCTCGGCGGGGTGAGCGGTCCCGACAGGGGCGGCGGTCTCCGCCGCGACGGATGCGGGCGCGGCTCCGGCGCCGGTCTCCGGCTCGGTGACGGCTCCGGCGGCCAGGCCCGCCTCAGCGGCCTGGACGGTGTCGAAGCGTGCTCCGGGCGTCAGCCAGTAACTCTCCCGCGCGAACGGATAGGTCGGTGCGGGCACCCTCCGGGGCGCCGTCCCCGGCCACAGTTCCGCCCAGACGGTCGAGGCTCCCCCGGCCCAGAGCCGGGCGACCTTGTCCAGCCGGCCGCCGTCCACGACGGCCCGCAGGTACTGCTTGCCCTCGGGCCCTTCCAGCAGCAGGGCGGTGGTGGCGTCCCTGCCGTCCCCGGCGAACACGCCGGGGGCGAAGCCGCCGGACTGCCAGGCATCCAGGGCCGCCACGAGCGCGCGCGGCGAGTCGGCGACGACCGCGAGCCGCTCGGCGAAGGCGTCCCTGCCGGTGCGCAGCGTGTGGGCGAGGGCGGCCGGGTCGACGTCGTCCTCGTGTGCCGCGACCCAGCGGGCCAGGCGCTCGGCGTAGGCGCGCAGCCGCTCCGGGGTCTTCGCCGACAGGACGAACAGCTGGTCCCCGGGCGTCCGGAGAGCCGGCTCCTGCCGGTACTCCTCCACCACCAGGTGCGCGTTGACCCCGCCGAGGCCGAAGGAGCTCACTCCCGCCCGCAGCGGCGCCTCGGCCCCGTCGGGCGTACGGACCCTGCTCCAGGGCTCGTTCACGGCCGGCAGACGCAGCGGGCTGCCGTCGAGCCGCAGGTGCGGGTTGAGCGTCTCCAGGTGGACGTTGCCGGGTATCGAGCCGTGGCGCATCGCCAGCAGTGCCTTGATCAGGCCGGTGACGCCCGCGGCCGCCTCCAGGTGGCCGGTGTTGGTCTTCACCGCGCCCAGCACCACGTGCGCCTGCCCGGGGGCGGCGCCGTGATCGGCGTACAGCTCGGCGAAGGCGGTCTTCAGGCCCTCGACCTCGACGGGGTCCCCGAGTTCGGTACCGGTGCCGTGGGTCTCGACGTAGGTGACGGTCCGCGGGTCCACCCCGGCGCGGCGGTGCGCCTTGACGATGCAAGCGGCCTGCGCGTCCGGGTTCGGGGCGGTCAGCGAGTTGGTGCGGCCCCCGTGGTTGACGGCGCTGCCCCGCAGGACGGCGTGGATGACGTCGCCGTCGGCGATCGCCGCGTCGAGGCGCTTGAGCACCACCACGCCCACGCCCTCGGCACGCACGATGCCGTTGGCACCCGCGTCGAAGGTGCGGCAGCGGCCGTCCGGGCTGAGCATCTCCGCCTGGCTCATGTCCACGAACAGCGTCGGCGAGGCCATGACGTTCACGCCGCCCGCGAGCGCGACCTCGCAGTCGCCGCCGCGGATCGCCTCGGCCGCCCGGTGGACGGCGACGAGCGAGGAGGAACAGGCCGTGTCGATGGTCTCGCTGGGGCCGTGCAGGTCCAGCAGGTACGAGACCCGGTTGGACATGATCGCGTGGGCCCTGCCCACCGTGCTGTAGCCGTCGAGAGGGACGCCCAGGGCGTGCTGGAGTTCGAAGTAGTCGTAGGTGCTGCTGCCGATGTAGACGCCCGTGTCGGTGCCCGCGAGGGAGGACGGCCGGATGCCGGCGTCCTCGATCGCGGTCCAGGCCGCCTCCAGCACGAGGCGGTGCTGCGGGTCCATCGCGACGGCCTCGTGGGGCGAGATGCCGAAGAACTGCGGGTCGAACAGGTCGACCCGGCGCATGAACCCTCCCCACTTCGCCGTCGTGCGGAACTCACCGGGCCGCGGCTCCCCGTACAGGCGGCGCCAGTCCCAGCGGTCGGCGGGTATCTCACCGACGAGGTCGTCGCCCGCCGTCAGGTGCTCCCAGAACTCCTCGACGTCGTCGGAGCCGGGCAGCAGCCCCGCCATGCCCACGATGGCGACGGCTACGGGCTCGCCGGCGGCGGCCGGGGAGACCGCGGCCGCGGTGGGGACGGCCGGGACGACGCCCGGGAGAACGGCTGCCGCGGCCCCAGGGTGTACGGACCCGGGTACGGCGGCTGGTCCGGCGGCCGATGCGGTCGGCGCGGCTGCCGCGACGGCGGGTCCGGTCGCCGCGACTGCCGGTGCGGCCGGCTCCGCCCCGGGCAGTTCCTTCGCGCTCCAGTACCCCGCCAGCGCGTCCGCGTGGTGCAGGAGGATCTTGTGGATGAGGTCGTCCGCCGTGGCCACCCCGAAGAAGGTCGCCGGGGTCAGGTCGAGCTCCCAGCGCGCGTTCATGCGGTGGCTCAGCCTCGTGTAGGTGATCGAGTCGAAACCGAAGCTGCTGAGCAGGTCGTCCGAGGCGAGTTCGCCGGGCCGGATGCCGGCTACTTCGCGCAGGAGGGCCAGCATCTCGTCCGCCGCCGCCACCCGCCACGAAGCCACGGGCCCGGCCCCTGGCGCCGGCTGGGCCGCCGCGGGTGCCGGCGGCGCCCCTGCCGCCACCTCCGCGCCGGCCGCCGGAACCCCGATCCCGCCGAGGAACTCGTCCGTGCCCGAGACCACAGCCACCTGTACCTCCTGCCGGCCGAGCACCTGGCTCAGCGCTTCGAATCCCGCCTCCGGTGGGAGCGGGTGGACCCCTGCCGCGGCCAGCCGGCCGAGGTGGCGCTCGGTGAGCGCGGATCCGGCCCAGGCACCCCAGTTCACAACCCGTACGGGGTACGGCAGCCGGGCCGCGAGCGCGCGCCCGATGGCGTCCTGGGCGGTGCACCCGGCGGCGTAGGCGGCCTGGCCGGGGTTGCCGAGGAAGGACTGGACCGAGGAGAACAGCGCCAGGAAGTCCAACTGCCGCTCGCCCAGCGCCTCGGCGAGCGCCCCGGTGGTGCGGCTCTTCGCCGCCATGCCCCGCAGGAACCACTCCTCGTCCATGGCCGCCAGTGACCGGTCGCTCGGCACGGTCACCGAGTGCAGGACCCCGTGGACAACGCCCACGCGGTCGAGGACCGCGCGTAGTTGGTCCGGGGCCGAGGCGTCTGCCCGGTGGAACTCCACCCGGGTTCCCGAGGGGTCGAAGGCCCTGATCCTGGCCGACCTGGCGGCGTCCGGCTCGGAGCGCCCGACGAGGACGACCCTGGCCCGGTGGCGCCGTACGAGCTGCTCGGCCACGTCGAGACCGACGTCGCCGGCCCCGCCGACGATCACGTACGTACCGCCTTCACGCAGTACGGACGGGGCCGGGGCCCCCGTGTCGAGGGGCTGGAGCACCTCCCCGTACCAGCGGCCGTCACGCAGTGAGTAGTCGCCCGGGACGGCGACGCGTACCGCTGTCGGGTCGCCGGGGCGGATGTCGACGGTGGCGACCTGCCAGCGCTCGCACTCGCGGCGCAGCGACCGGGCGAGGCCGAGCGCGGCGGCCGACGCCGGGTCGGTCGCGGCGCGGGTCACAACGGTCAGCGCGAGCTCCCCGGCCGCGCCGGGGCGCGCCTGGAGGTGGTGGACGGCCCGGAACAGGTCGAGCACCCCGCGCTCGCCCTCGATCACGGCGTGGACCGCCACGGGCGTCGGCAGGGACTCCAGGGGCGCGTCGCCGATCCGGTGGACCTCGCTCCCCGGCAGCTCGACGGGGCCGATCACCCAGACGGGGCCTGGGACGTGCCCGCGCAGGGCCATGTCCGCGACGGGCAGCAGGCGCGGCGCGTAAGCACCCACGGGGGCGCCGATGGAGGCAGTGGTGGAGGCAGCGATGGAGGCACCGGTGGGGGCCGTCGTGCCGGCGCCGGCGGCCGGCACCTGACCGGAGGCGCCGTCGGAGCCGACCCAGCAACGGCGGCGTTCGAACGGGTAGGTGGGCAGCGGGACCAGGATCCCGCCCGCCTGCCAGCGGACCGTCTCACCGGCCACCCAGCGGTCGGCGTCCGCGAGGCCGCCGGGCCCGGCCAGCGCGGGGTGGCCGGCGCCTTCGGCGGCGGCCCTCAGCGCGGCGATGAGCGTGGCCCGGTCGGCTGCGGTGACCGCGAGCCGTTCGGCCATGGCGTCGCGGCCGTGCTGGAGGGTGTGCGCCACGTCGGCGAGTTCCGGTGTCCGGTCCACCCGTTCCACGGCCGCGAGCAGCGCGGCCGCGGAACGGCGCAGGGCCTGCGGGGTACGGGCGGACAGCGGGAACACCCACGGGCCGTGCGCCCGCCGCACATCGGGCCCGGTGCCGCTCTCCTCCAGGACCACGTGGGCGTTGACGCCCCCGTAGCCGAAGGAACTGACGCCCGCGCGGCGCGGCCCGGTGGCCGGCAGCGGCCAGGCCCGTGCCGACCGGAGCAGCTTGAAGGGACTGCCGTCGAGACGCAGATGCGGGTTCTGCTCCTGGAGACCGGCCGTGGGGGGCTGCACGCCGTGCTCCATCGCCAGGAGCACCTTGATCACTCCGGCGGCGCCGGCGGCGGACTCCAGGTGGCCGATGTTCGCCTTGACCGCGCCGAGGGCGCAGTGCGGCTCGGTCTGCGGGGGTGTGCCGCGACGGCTGCGCAGCTCGTCGAAGGCCAGCCCCAGGCCGTTGATCTCCACCGGGTCGCCGAGTTCGGTGCCGGTGCCGTGGGTCTCCAGGTAGCCGACGGTGGCAGGGTCGGTTCCGGCGCGTTCGTGGGCCCGTACGATCATCGCCGCCTGGGCGGCCGGGTTGGGCGCGGTCAGGGACCGGGCCCGGCCCCCGTGGTTGACGGCGGTGCCGCGCAGCCAGGCCCTGACCCGGTGCTCCCTGGCCCGCTCCGCACCGACCAGGACCACGAGGCCGTAACCCTCGCCCCGTACGAAGCCGTCCGCCCGTGCGTCGAAGGTGTGGCAGCGTCCGGTCGGGCTCAGCATTCCCGTGGCGCCGAGGAGGACGTGGTTGTGCGGTGACAGGACCAGGTTGATCCCGCCGGCCACGGCGATGTCGCACTCGCCCGAGCGGATGGACTCGGCGGCCCGGTGGATGGCCACGAGGGAGCTGGAGCAGCCGGTGTTGACCGGTTCGCTCGGTCCGTGCAGGTCGAGCTGGTAGGAGACCCGGTTGACCAGGATGGAGTGCGTGGTGGCGGTGGCGGCGTGTGCGTCGACCGGCAGGCCGGCGGCTTCGCGGACCTTTTCGTAGTCGCTCGATCCCGCCCCGATGAACAGTCCGACGTCAGATCCGGCGAGGCCGCCCGGTGCGATCCCGGCGTCCTCGAGCGCCGTCCAGACTCCTTCCAGCACCAGCCGCTGCTGGGGGTCCATGCCTGCGGCCTCGTGCGGGGAGATGCCGAAGAAGAGGGGGTCGAAGCGGTCGACGTCGTGGACGAAGCCGCCGCGGCCGGCCTGGACGCCGTCCGGGACCGCGTGCCGGTCCCACCGGTCGGCGGGCACGTCGGTGACCAGGTCGTCGCCCGCCACCAGGTGGTCCCAGAACTCGTACAGGTCGGCGCTGCCCGGCATCCGTCCGCTCATGCCGACGACGGCGATCGCCTCGGCGTCGCCGGGGCGGGTGGCAGGCAGGTCCGCCGCCGGGGCAGCCGGGGCCGGGGCGGCGGCAGCGGTACGGGCGATGGGCACGGCAGGCGCTTCGGGAGCGGTGTCGGCGGCGGTCACCGGCGTGCGGTAGTCGCGTTCGAGCACGTCGGCGAGGGCCCGCAGCGTGGGGGTCTCGTAGAACAGCGCCGCCGTCACGTCCAGGCCGAAAGCCTCGTTCAGCCGGCCGGCGAGCAGGTTGTAGCTGACCGAGTCGAAGCCGTAGTCGCCGATCTGCCGGTCGAGGTCGAGCTCGTCGACCGGGATGCCCGAGGCGTCCGAGGTCAGGTCCAGCAGCAGGTCGCGGAAGGCGGCCCCGGAGGCCCCGGCGGTCTGCGTGTCCGTCGCGCCGGCCGCTGCCCTGGCGACCAGGACGTGCTGGAGGTTACGGGTGGTCAGGGTGGAGTCCGGCGCGGCGGACACGGCGTCGTACCCGGCGCCGCCGAGCACCCCGGTCCAGCCGGGCACGTCCAGCAGCGGGGAGCCGGGCAGCCGCAGAGCGGTGTCGCCGTGGGCCCACCAGCCGTCGAACAGCCCGTAGGTGAGCGTGCCGGAGAGAGTGACCGTCGTCAGTTCGTTGAGCACCAGCTCGCCCCCGGGACGCAGAGTGCGCCTCAGGTGGCGCAGGGCGCGGCCGATGTCCGAGGTGGCGTGCAGGACGTTGGCGCCGACCGCGAGGTCGAAGCCGCCCTCGTCGAAGCCCTGGCCGACGGGGTCGGTGTCCAGGTCGAGGCGCTTGAAGCGCAGGAAGGGGTGTTGTCCGCCGAATTCCTTGCGGCCGTGGGCGAGGAAGGTGACCGACAGGTCGGTGTACCAGTACTCGATCCGCTCCCCGTACGGGTCCAGCGCGCGCAGGAGTCCGGCGGACGTCCCTCCGGTGCCGGAGCCGACCTCCAGGATCCGGACGGTGGCGGTGTCCGGCAGCTCGGCGAGCCGTTGCTCGACGTGGCTGACGACCCGTCGGGTGAGGAGGTCGTTGTAGAGGTCGCTGATGGGGTTGGCGCGGTAGACGCGTTCCATCAGTGAGGTGCCGGAGGAGGGGAAGAGCAGGTCGGTGGCGAGGAGTTCGCCCCTGAGCAGCTCCGGGTAGCGCTCCAGGCACAGCGCGAGGAGCTGTACGAACACGGCGGACTCGGGGTGCGCTTCGGCGAGGGCGGCGAGCCGCCCGAGGTGTCCGCCCGCACGGGCCGCGGCCAGGGCGTCCGGGGCGGGACACAGGCGTCCGTCGTGGGTCGTGAGCAGACCCTGGTCCACAAGCGCGTCGAGCAGGGTGTGCAGCAGCCGCTCGTACCGGGGGACGACACCCACCCTGCGCAGTATTTCGCCGGCGTCGGGGTCGGGGCCGTGCCAGGTGCCCAGCTCCTCCAGGAGGGCGAGCAGCGCTCCGCCCGCGATGCGGGTCATCTGCCGGTCGAGCTCACGGAAGTCCTCCACCACGCGCAGGTCGGCGGCGGTGGGCCGGTCGCCGACGGGCGTCACACCGGCCGGCCGGCCGCCGGCGGGCGTCGCATGGTGCGGCTGGTCTCCGGCGGGCGTCACATGGTCCGGCCGGTCGCTGGTGGGCGTCACGTCGGTGCTCTCCGTTCTCCTGTCGGCTCCCATGCGCTCGCGCAGGGCCTCGGTGCCGGGTACGACGACGCTCTGGGGTGTCGGCCGCCGCAATGCCTCGACGAGTGCGGCGAAGCCCGCCCGGGGGGTGATGGACCGGAAACCCGCCGCGGTGAGGCGGTCCCGGTGGCTGTCGTCGGCCACCGCCCCGACGGTGCCCCAGAAGCCCCAGTCGACGGCGCGCACCGGATGGGGCAGCTCGGTGTCGAGGGCGTGGGCGTAGGCGTCGAGGAAGGTCGAGCCTGCCGCGTAGTTGGCCAGGCCCGGATCGCCGAGGAAGGACTGCGCGGAGGAGAAGAACACCAGGAAGTCCGGGTTCCGTCCGCGCAGCGCGTCCACCAGGGCGGCGGCGATGCCGGACTTGGCGGCGAGGCTCTGTGCGAGGTCCGCGTCGGTGAGGTCGCGGACCAGCCGGTCGCGGCGCACCAGCGCCGCGTGGACGACGCCGTGCACCGGGCCCGCCTCGTCGAGGACCGCTGCCAGCCGGCGCGGGTCGGTGGCGTCCGCGCGGGCGTAACGGATCCGGTCCCCGAGGTCGGGGTCGGACAGCTCGCGGCGGCCGACGAGCACCACCCGCGCGTCCCAGTCCGCGACGAGCCGGCGGGCGATGGCCCGTCCGATGCCGTCGGCTCCTCCGACGATCACGTAGGTGCCGCCCCTGCGGAGGGGGACGGGGCCGTCGGCGGCCGGGGCGGGCCGCAGGGCCTGGGTGTGGCGGACGGTTCCGGTGTAGGCGGCGCGGGCGCCGCGGGGCGCCGGCGCCAGGAGGCCGGCGGACACGTGGGCGGGGTCGAGGTCGACGCAGGCGACCGACCAGCCCTTGTGCTCGTTCTCCATGACCCGGGCGAAGCCCGTGATCCCGGCGGTGTAGGGGTCGCTGATCCGGCGGCCGGGCGGGGCGGCGGCGCCGGTGGTGGCGATCACCCAGTCGAGGGTGGGGACTCGGGACCAGGCACGGGCGTACGGGGCGAGGGCCTTGACACCCGTCTCCTCGGCACGCGCCACCCGCTCCGCCTCGTTCCCCGCGATGCCGGTGGGGCCGGTCAGGACGTAGACCAGACGCGGTGTCACCTGGACGGGCGTGCCCAGTTCGACGAGGAGGGCGCCCGGGTGACGGGCGGCCAGTTCACGGGCCAGGTCGGCGCGGGCGGGGGCGTGCAGCACCACGACGGGGCCGTCCGGAGCCTGTGCGGGGACGGGCTCCGGGGTGGCCTCCCAGGTGGGGATGTCCGCGGGGAGCGCCTCTGCCGGGGCCTCTGCCACAGCTTCCACCAGGGTGCGCGCCGGCTGCGCGGAAGCCTCTGCGGGGGCTTGCGCACCGGTCTCCGCCTCCGGTACGAGGGCCTCTGCCGGGGTCCGCACGGGCGCCGCCGTGGCGGCGGCGTGCGGGGCCCGCCCGGGGGGCTCCACGTCGATCCAGCAGCGCACGCGGGCGAACGGGTACTGCGGCAGCTCCACCTTGCGCGGCTGCCGGTCCTTGTGCAGCGCACGCCAGTCGGGCGCACCGCCCGCCGCCCAGCTACGGGCCCAGGCGTGCGGGTCGGCGGGGAGCGGGACGGCAGCAGGGCGGGCCTGCCCGGTGACGGTGCCCCGGTGGAGAGCGGCGGCCTCCGAGCCGGCCAGGAAGGCGCGCAGTGCGCCGCGGAGTTCGGCCACGTCGGAGGCGACCACGGCGAGCCGCTCCTCCAGCGGCTCCCGGCCGATCTGCGTCGTGTACGCGATGTCGGCCAGCGCGGCGCCCGGAGCGATGCCTGATGCGACGTCCGGCGTGATGCCCGGAGCGGCGCCCTGCGCGACGCCCGATGCGGTGCCTGATGCGGTGCCCGATGCGGTGCCCGACACGATGCCTGATGCGGTGCCGGCCGACAACGCCTCGGCGAGACCCGCGAGGGTCGAGCGGGCGTCGACGTGCGGGGCCGGGCCGGGGAAGCGCTCGGCGAGGACGCGGGTGAGCCTGCGCAGATCGGTCGCGTCCAGGCCGAGTTCGTCGAACTCGGCCTGCGGATCGGCGCCGGCGAGACCGGCCGCCTCGGCCACGTCCGCCACGCCGACCAGGTCGGCCCCGGCAGCCGCTTCGGCCCCGGCGGCCACTTCGAGGAGCCCGCCCGCTGTCGCCGGCTCCGCGTACCTCCCCGCCAGTTCGCGCAGCGCCTGCGGAGTGCGGGCGGACAGCAGCACCACCTGCGGTCCTGCGGCGGGCGCGCCCCCGGTTGCCGGGGGCTGCTGCTGGAACTCCTCCACGATGACGTGGGCGTTGGCCCCGCCCGCGCCGAAGGCACTGATCCCGGCGCGGCGCGGCACACCGTCGGCGGGGGCGGGCCACGGCGCGCTCTCGCGCTGCACCCGTAGGCCCGTGGCGTCCCAGTCGATGCTCGGGCTGGCCGGGTCGGCGTGCAGGGAGGGAACGAGGGTGCGGTGGCGCAGCTGGAGGAAGACCTTCGTCAGCCCGGCGATGCCGGCGGCCGACTCCAGGTGACCGATGCCCGACTTCACCGATCCGAGCCGGCCGCTCGCGGCGCCGTAGGCCTGGGAGAGCGCGGCGATCTCGATGGGGTCGCCGAGGGAGGTGCCCGTGCCGTGTGCCTCGATGTAGCCGACGGAGGCCGGGTCCACATCCGCCCTGTGCAGGGCCCGGCGGACCACGTCGGCCTGCGCGGTGGGGTTCGGGACGAAGAAGCCCCCCGCGCGCCCGCCGTGGTTGACGGCGCTGCCCTTGATCACCGCGACGACCCGGTCGCCGTCCTCCAGCGCTCGGGCGAGAGGCTTGAGCACGACGACGCCGACGCCCTCGCCCGGCACGTAGCCGTCCCCGTCCGTGCCGAACGCGCGGCAGCGGCCGTCGGAGGAGACGAAGCCGACCTGGCTCAGGTGCAGGTACTTGTACGGGTGGACGATGAGGTTCACTCCGCCGGCGAGCGCCAGTTCGCTGTCGCCCGACCGCAGGCTCTCGCAGGCGAGGTGCAGCGCGGTCAGGGACGAGGAGCACATCGTGTCCAGGGCCAGGCTGGGGCCGCGCAGGTCGAGGAAGTAGGAGACGCGGTTGGCCACCGCGGAGGAGAAGGACGTGGGCAGTACGGGCAGCCGGTCCTCGGCTCCCAGGCCCAGCATCTGGTACTGGTTGAACATCACTCCGGCGAATACGCCCACCGCACGCCCGGCCACGTCGGCGCGGGTCAGGCCGGCGGCTTCCAGCGCGTGCCAGGAGGACTGGAGGAACAGCCGCTCCTGCGGGTCCATCCCGGCGGCCTCACGAGGGGTGATCCGGAAGAAGCCGGGGTCGAACTCGTCGATGCCCTCAAGGAATCCGCCCCACTTGCTGTACGAGTGGCCGGGCGTGCGGCCGGGCCGGTAGAAGCCGTCCGAGACCCAGCGGTCCGCCGGGATCTCGGTGACGCAGTCCCGGCCGTCCCTGAGGTTGGCCCAGAAGCGGTCGAGGTCCTCGGCCATGGGGTAGCGGCCGGCGACGCCGATCACCGCGATGTCCCCGTCGCGCGTCTCCGGCGCGCCGGGCGCCTGGGCAGGACGGGGCTCGGTGACGCCGGCGCTGGGCTGGGCGCCGGAGGCGGAGGGCTCGGCGGGGGAACCAGGCGGCTCCGTGGCGGAGCTGTCCTCACCGGCGCTGTCGGACGCGGCCAGACCCAGGGCTTCACGGGCCCGCTCCGGGTCGCCGTGGAGCACGACGAGCTCGGTGCCGGACAGACCGAGAGCCTGCTCGAACACGTCCAGGCCCGCCTCGGTCGGCAGGGGGACCTGGCCCTGCCTGCTGAACAGGGCTTCGGCGGCGGCGTCCATGCGCATTCCGCCGTCGGCCCACAACGGCCAGGCGAAAGAGGTGAGTCCGCGTTCGCGGGCGTAGGCGTCCAGGAAGGCGTTGGCGGCGGCGTAGTCGCTCTGCCCCGCGTTGCCCGCGACACCGGTCACCGAGGAGAACACGGCGAAGAAGTCGAGTTCCAGATGGCGGGTCGCCTCGTCGAGCAGCACGGCCCCGCGCACCTTGGGCGCGAGGACCGCCGCGAGGTCCGTTGCGGGCTTGGTGGTGAACAGGCCGTCCCGCAGCACACCGGCCGCGTGGACGACGCCGTCCAGCCGGCCGTGCCGTTCCAGGATGCCGGTGACGAGCGCGTCCACCTCGGAGGGGACCGTCACGTCGGCGCGTATGTACGGGCTGTCCGTACGCTCCTGGGCCTGAGGGCGCGGGGTGCGCCCGACGAGGACCGCCGTGGCACCGCGCCCCGTCAGCCGGGCGGCGAGTTCCCTGCCGATGCCGCCCGCCCCGCCGGTGATCAGGTAGACACCGCCGGGCCGGACGGGGGTGGTGGCAGCGAGGTCGGCGTCGCGGTAGCGGCGGACGTGACGGCCGCCGGTGGCGTGCCGCACCCAGGGCTCCGTCCGGTCCTCGAACTCGGCGAGCAGGGCGTCCGGATCGGCGGGGCCCTCGCACTCGACGGCGGTGATCGTGAGGCGGGGCTGTTCCAGGCGGACGGCGCGGGCCAGTCCGGCCACGGCGGCGGCGACCGGGGCCGGGCCCGCGTACACCACGGGGGCCGGCCGGTCGGTCAGGGCCTGGGCCAGGGCGAGAACCTCGCAGCAGGCGGACCGTACGGCCTCGGGGAGGTCGCCGTCCTGCTCCGCGGCGTGCAGGACCACCCGCGGGGGTGTGCCGAGGGCCGCCGTGTCGGCGAGGAGGAGCCTCAGGTCCTCGGTCTCGTCCGGCCGGAGTTCGTAGGTGCGGTGATCGATCCGGCGGAAGGCGGGGCCGCGCCGGACGGTGATCTGGTCGGGCCGTCCGCGCGGGCCGCCGATGACTATCAGGGGAGCGGGTACGGAAGCGGGAACGGCCGGCGCGAGAGGGCGGGGGGCCGGCTGCCACAGTCCGGTCAGGCAGTGGGTACGGGCGGGGGCCGCAGGGGTGTCCGCCGGCGCGGCCGGGGCAGACCGGGCGGGGCGGTCTGCCGGCAGCAGCCCGGCCAGATGGGCCGCGACGGCGTCCACGGTCGGGTACTCGAACAGCAGGGTCGGATAGAGCGAGATGTTCCAGTGCTCCTCGAACAGCCGTACTAGGGTGAGGAGTTGGGAGGATTCCAGCCCGAGTTCGTAGAAGCCCCGGTCGCCTTCCACCACCAGTGCGGGGTCGGCAGTCGCCCGGCGCACGAGCTCAGCCACCTCCGCCCGGATGCCCTCCGGCCCCTCGGCCGCGACGCCCGGATCCGCTGCGACCCTCGGTTGCGTCGGAACAGCCTGGACGGAGGTGTGCACAGCGTCGCCGACCCGCCCGCCGGTCCGGTCGTCGGTGAGGCGGGTGATCGCCGCCGCGGAGCGGACACGTTTGAAGGTCAGGTCCGTGAAGGTGGCGGCCAGCGCCCCGGAGGTGTCGCGGAGTTCTACGTCGGCCCTCACGATGTCGCCCCCCGCCCCGGCCCCTGCCGGGTGCAGACGCAGGTCGACGGTGCAGGCGTCCCCGAGGGTGCGGGCCGCGCGGAAGGATCCGATGTGCAGGGGGATGAGGGGGCGGCCGTCCGCGCCGTCCCCGTCGAAGGCGAGTGCGTACGCCTGCATGGTCGAGCCGTCGAGCAGCGCGGGATGCAGCAGGAAGTCGCCCACCGTGGCGCGCGCCTCGTCGCCGAGCGTGATCTCGGCGTGCACCCGGTCCGCGGTCGCCCGCAGGGTGCCCTCGCAGCGCATGAACGCCCGGTGCTCGATGCCGGCCGACCGGCCAGTGGCATAGACCTCGCCGACGTCGCGCGAGGTGCCCGGCGCCGGCACCGCGGCAGCCGCGGCGAGCGGGGGCAGACCGGTGCGCAGCGTGGCCCGGAGATGGGTCGTCACGACGTCGTCGCCAGGAGCGCCGTCCTGGATCCGGCGGCTGGTCGCCGTCACCTGGAAGACGTCACCGTCAGGTGTGATGTCGACGGCGATCTCCCGGTCGCAGGAGTGCGTGGTCACCACCGGCTCGACGAACAGGACGTCGCTCAACTCGGTGCGTGCCAGCTCCACTCCGCACGAGGCGAGCAACCGGTAGACGATGTCGAGGAAGGTGACACCCGGCAGGGTGCGCACCCCGTGCACCCGGTGGTCGTCGACGATCGGGTTGTCCCGCTTCAGGTGCAGGGCACAGCGAACGGGCCTTCGGTCCACGTGATCTCTCCTGGTGGTCGGCGATGCGGGGGCCCGACGGGCCCGGCCGCGCCGGGTTACGGGAAGGTCAGTTCGAGCCTGGCGGAGCGGGCCGACCGAGCTGCCGGCCCCGGCCCGGCGGGCTCGCGCCAGAATCTGCTGCGCCGGTAGGCGGGCGATGGCAGCGGCGGCCGTCCCGGCTCCCCGGGCGTGCCTGGGCCCAGCAGGACGTGGGCGTTGGTGCCCCCGAAGCCGAAGGCGCTGACCGCCACCCGGCTGCCCGGTGGCAGCTCCGAGACCCGGGTGACGGGGAAGAACGGCGACTGGGCGAAGGCGAAGCGCGGGTTCGGCCGCTCGCAGTGCAGCGTGGGTACGACCAGACCGTGCCGCAGGATCTGTACCGCTTTGATGAAACCGGCGACGCCCGCGGCACTGAGGAGGTGCCCCATCGTGCTCTTGATGCTGCCGATGCCGCAGTAGCCGACGTCCTCGGTGTGCGTCCGGTGGACGGCGGTCAGGGCCTGGAGCTCGATCGGGTCGCCGATCATCGTGCCCGTGCCGTGCGCCTCCACGTAGCCGACCGTGCGCGCGTCGATCCCCGCACGGTTCAACACGTCCGAGATCAGGTTGCGTTGGGCGCGGCCGCTGGGCGTGGTGTACCCCATGGTCCGGCCGTCGTTGTTGACGCCCGACGACTCCAGCACCGCGAGCACCCGGTCCCCGTCCCGGCGGG
Source organism: Streptomyces sp. NPDC048671 (assembly GCF_055587045.1). Taxonomy (NCBI): domain Bacteria; kingdom Bacillati; phylum Actinomycetota; class Actinomycetes; order Kitasatosporales; family Streptomycetaceae; genus Streptomyces; species Streptomyces sp. NPDC048671. Next base: position 156,031 of record NZ_JBVJHB010000015.1, read on the forward strand.
CGTCGTCGAGACGTTTGAGCAGCACCATCCCGGCGCCCTCCCCCGGAACGAGACCGTCGGCGGACTCGTCGAAGGTGCGGCAGCGCCCGCTGGGCGACAGCGCCTTGCCCGCGCTGAGCATGAGGTACGGCTCCTCGTCGAAGAGCAGATCCACGCCTCCGGCCAGGGCCATCGACGACTCCCCCGAGGCCAGGCTCTGGGCCGCCAGGTGGATGCTCACCAGGGACGAGGAACACGCGCTGTCGATCACGAGGTTGGGCCCTGTGAGGTCCAGGAAGTGCGAGATGTGGGCGGCGACGAAGTTCTGGTTGACACCGGCGATGTACGGCCGCTCCGGGGGTTGCAGGTGCGTGCGGTGGTTTCCGGTACGGGTGCCGACGAAGACGCCGATGGCCCCTCCCCGCACCTCGTCCTCGCGGTAGCCGGCATCCCGCAGGCATTCCACGGACACCTCCAGCGCCTTGCGTGCCAGCGGGTCCAGATGGCGGGCCGCCTCGGCGTCGAATCCGAAGAACTCCGGGTCGAACAGGGCGGCGTCGTCCAGGAATCCGCCCCATTTGCTCTGGCTGCGCCCGGTCCCGCCGGCGGGGCTGTAGAAGGAGGACAGGTCCCAGCGGTCGGACGGCACCTCTGTGACCAGGTCGCGTCCCGCCAGCAGGGCCTCCCAGAGCTGCCCGGTGTCGGCGGCGCCCGGCAGCCGGCAGCCCATTCCGATCACCGCGATGGGCGTCGGCCGCCTGTCCGGGGCCGGGTTGGCGGGGTACGGGGCCACGGACGGTGCCCGCGTCCCGGCCGGTTCCCGCGCCGAGGCCTGCTCGGCCGGTGCGGGGGCCGGATCAGCGGGGCCCTGGTCGGCGGGAGGCGCGCCGAGCGCGGCGGCGAGTCCGCCGAGCGTCGGGTGCTCCTGGAGAAGGCTCGGGTCCACCGGGTGGCCGAGCCTCTCTTCGAAGTCGCGTACCAGTTCGGCCATCAGGAGCGAATCCACACCGATGTCGCCGAGCAGGGTGTCGGGGCCCAGCAGACCGCCGTCGACCTTGGTGGTGCGGGCCACGAGGTCGTACAGCCAGTCCGGGGCCACCGTGGCGGCGGACTCGCCCCGCGTCTGCGGTACGGACGTATTCGGGGCGACGGGGCCCCGCGCCGGGCCGGCGTAGGCGTCGGCGTCGGCGTCGGCGTCGGCGTGAGGCCGTCCGGCGTGGGACGCGGCAGGGCGCTCCGGCGCCAGGAACAGTTCCTCGACGGCCACCCCCGCGCGCTCCGTACGGCAGGGCAGGAGCACTGGATGACCAGGCACCCGCAGGGCGAGGTCGAGCAGTTCCAGTGCGTCGGCCGCCGCGAGGTCGGGAATGCCGAGTGCGCCGCTCGCGCTCTTGCGGTCCGTGCCCATGCCCACGCCTTGCCACAGCGGCCAGCGCAGCGCGCGCACCTCGCAGCCGGAGGCGCCGGCGTCGTGGGCGGCGGCGAAGTCGTCGAGGACGCCGTTGGCCGCCGCGTAGTCCAGATGGCCCGCGGCGAGGCGCGGCAGTGCTCCGGCCACGGACGAGAACAGCACCATGAGCCTGGGCGGGGTCGCCCCGAAGGCCGACCACAGCACCTCCAGGCCCTTGGTCTTGGGCCGCAGCACGCGGGAGATGTCCTCGGACGTGCGAGACAGGAAGGAGGTGGGCGGGTCCATCACTCCCGCGCAGTGGAAGACGGCGTCGATCCCGCCCGCCTGCTTCCTGACCCGTCCGATCAGTCTGCGCAGGGAGGCCACATCGTCCAGCGCGTCGGTCCGTACGGTCAGCGTCACCCCGCGCTCGACGAGAGCGAGCAGCGCGGTGAGGCGGCCGCGCAGGACCGGGTCCGTGGCAGGCGCGGCGACGAGGGCGGCCCACTGGTTGCGGACCGGTATCCGGGACCGGCCGACGAGCACGATGTGCCGTGCGCCGCGGGCGGCCAGGTGGGCGGCGAGGCGCAGGCCGATGCCGCCGAGGCCGCCCGTGATGAGCACCGCGCCCTGGCCGATGCCGTCGAGGACGTCCTCGACGGCCCGCTCGGGGGCGAAGGCCGCCACCGGCCGCCGGCGGCGCGTGCCCTCGTAACGGATCTCGGTCTCCCGGCCGGTGGCCGCCGTCTCCGCCCTGACGGCGGCGGCGAGTTCGGCCGGGCTTCCGTCGACGCGGACGGTCCGCCCGTGGAGCATCGGGAACTCTCCGGACAGGGAGCGGTAGAAGCCCGCGAGTACGGAGCGTTCGGCGCCGCTGACGTGCACGCAGCGCAGCCCCGCACGGGGGTTGGAGGTGAGCATCAGCTGGAGCAGGGCGATGCGTTCGGTGACCAGGGTGCCGGGGGCGGTCAGGTCGACCAGGTCGACGATCCCGCCCAGGCCGCCCACCTCGGGCAGCGGATCTCCGGGGACGTGCACGACGGCGCGTTCCGCGCCTGCCGTACGGGCCAGCTGCGGGTCGGTGGTGACCACCAGCAGCCGCCCGGTGCGAGCGGCGTCGCCGGTGTCGGGTTCGGGGGCGTCCACCCATGTGGTGGTGAGGAGTCCGGCCTCGGCGACGGGTGCCACCCAGTGCTGGTCGCGGCTGAAGGGGTAGGTCGGCAGCGACACGGGCGGGGCGGCCGGGGGCGGGGCCCAGTCCGTTTCCGGCCCTCCGGACAGCGTGGCGGGCAGTCCGCCCGCGGGTGCGTCCGCCAGGGTGCCGAGTACCGAGGCGAGCCGCGCGCCGAGTTCGCCGAGGTCGGCCGCCTCGACGGCCACCCGGCAGGCCAGCGCCGCCCGCCCGGTCCGCAGGGTCCGCGCGATCGATTCGAGCGGCGGGGCCTGCGGCGAGCGTACGGCCTCCAGCAGGGCTGTCACGGCGGCCCGCAGGGCCTGCGGGGTCCGGGCCGAGACCGGCACGAGGACCGGACCCGCCTTCGCGGGACCGGCGATCGCGCGGCCGGCGGTCCGCGGTGCTTCCTCCAGGACCACGTGTGCGTTGGTGCCGCCCATCCCGAAGGAGCTGACGCCGGCCCGGCGAGGGCCGCCGCCCGCAGGCGACTCCCATGCGGTGCGCCGCAGTTGGAGCCGCAGCGGGGTGCCGTCGATCTTGATCATCCGGTTCGGCCGGTCGAGGTTTCGTACGGCGGGCAGCACCCGGTGCCGCATGGCCAGGATCACCTTGACCATGCCGGCGATTCCGGCGGCGGCCTCCAGGTGGCCGATGCTGCTCTTGACCGAGCCGACCGCGCAGTGCGGCTCGGCGGGCCGCGCGTGACCCCACTGCTCGTAGAGCCGCTCGAACGCCGCGACCATGCCGGAGATCTCGATCGGGTCGCCCAGGCGCGTTCCGGTGCCGTGCGCCTCGATGTAGCCGACGGTGCGCGGATCCACCCCCGCCTCGTTGTAGGCGGAGACGAGAAGGTCGGCCTGGGCGTCCGGGTTGGGGGCGGTGAAGGACTGGGCCTGCCCGCCGTGGTTGACAGCCACCCCGCGGATCACCGCGTGCACTTGGTCGCCGTCGGCCAGCGCCCGGTCCAGTGGCTTGAGCAGCAGGGCGGCGACGCCTTCGCCGCGGACGTACCCGTCCGCACCGTCGTCGAAGGTGTGGCAGCGGCCACGCGGACTCAGCACCCCGGTGCGCTGGTAGGCGTGGTGCCGGGCGGGGTCGCACAGAACGTTGACGCCGCCCGCGAACGCCTGCTCGCACTCGCCGGTCCGCAGCGCGGCAACGGCCTGCGCGACGGCGACCAGGGACGAGGAGCAGAGGGTGTCCACGGCGACGCTGGGCCCGCGCAGGCCCAGGGCGTAGGAGACCCGGTTCGCCACCAGGGAGGGGGAGACCGCGACGCTCAGGTGCGGTTCGTCCTGCCCGGCGTGCCGGGCGATCAGCGCGGCGTAGTCGCAGTGGCAGACGCCCGCGTAGACGCCGGTGCGGCTCCCGGACAGCGAGGTCGGATCGCATCCGGCATCCTCGGCCGTCGCCCACACGGTCTCCAGCAGCAGCCGCTGCTGGGGGTCCATCAAGGCGGCCTCGCGGGGGCTGATCGCGAAGAACTCGTGGTCGAAGCCGCGGATGTCGTCGAGCAGGGCGGCCCTGCCGATAAGCCCTGGGTGATCGGCCGCGGACCAGCGGTCCGCGGGGATGTCCCGGACGGCGTCTTCGTCACGGCCCAACAGGTCCCACAGTTCGGGCACGTTCCGTGCGCCGGGGAAGCGGCCTGCCATGCCGATCACGGCGATCGGCGCGGGTCCGCCGGACGTGGGGGCCGCGCCGCGGGGTGCCGGTATCGCACCGCCGGACGCGGGTACGGGGATGGGCCCGCCGGACGCCGGTATCGCGCCGCCGGGCGCGGGTATGACGCCGCCGGGCGCAGGTATCGCGCCTTCGGAGGCCGGTACGGCGGCGCCGGGGGCCGGCAGCTGTACGGCCGTGCCCGGATCCGGGCGCTCGCCCCGCAGTACCCGGGCGATGGCCCCGGCCGTGAAGGCCTGGAACAGGGTGCTGGGGTCTATCTCGCAGCCGATCTCCTCCTCGGCCCGTGCGGCGGCCTCCGTCAGGGCCAGGCTGTCCAGTCCACGCCGGCGCAGGTCGTCGTCGGCGGTGAGTGAGCCGGCCGGTTCGTCGAGCACCTTCTCCAGCAGGGCCAGCAGGCGGCGTTCGAAGTCGTCGGGCAGGGCGGCCCGCACCGATGCCTCGGAGGCCCCGGAAGAAGAAGCCGCAGAGACCGAGGAGGCCGGAGGGTCCGATGGGCCGGCGGACGAGGAGGCGATCGCGACCGGGGTCGCCCCGTCGCCCCGCAGGGACGTGTACGCCTCGGGCCGGACGAGCCGTTTGACGGTCTCCAGACGCGCGAGCGGCCGGCCGTCGCGTTCCCGCAGCAGGGAGGAGGTGAGGACCACCCGGTCGTCCGTCTCCCAACGGCAGTCGTCCAGGCGGTAGCGCACGGCGTCGCCGAGGTCGCAGTTGCCGAGGTAGACGATGTCGCGGCTGGCGGTGGTGGCGTCGACGGCCCATTCGCCGTCCGGCACCAGCGTCTGTATGTACTTGCGCTCGCCGCGGTCGTTGATGTGCGGGTACGAGGCGAAGTAGAGCAGTCCCGCCGCGTTCACGTCGGCGAAGGGGTTCAACTCGTAGATGTCGGTGTACAGCCCGGTGGCGCCGACGGGCTCCGGCTGGGCCAGAGCGCGGAACTCACCCTGGAAGTCCCGGTGTTCCGTGCTCGCCTCGGCCACGGCGGTACGGCCGTCGCGCAGCGGAGTACCGGGAACGAGCCAGTTGCCGGCGCCCCGGCGGACGAAGGAGGTGAGCAGCCGGACCGCCACGGAGGTCGTCGCCGTCGCGAATCGGATGTCACTCACGAAGGTGTGCTCATCGAGCCTGGCCAGCGTGCCCGTCAGTTCGCCTTCGTCGTGCTCGGTGAAGAACCGGAGGGAGTCGGCCGCCATGAGCCGGGCACGGGTGAAGGCCGGCAGCAGCCGTACTCCGTCGGCGTCGGTAAGCGCCGCGATCGGGAGGTCGAAGTGCTCTCCGAGCAGTGCCCAGTGGAGGTCACCGGCCTCACGCAGCAGCCAGTTCTCGGAGAGGCCGCCCACGGAGAGTGAGGGAAGGCCGAGGACGACCGCACGGGTCAGCATATGGGCATCCACCCGGAACCGGCGAAGTTTCCGGCGGATACATGCATCCCCCTACCCGGATGCGGCCATGCCTGACGACAGTGACGATTCACTATTCCCCCGTTGCATTGCCGGAAATCCCTGTCTAGCACAGTGCCCGTCAAAGTAGTTGACCGCTAAAACTACTTTGGGCACGACCCCTTTCCCCTTGACCGGAATCGGGTCGACAAGAAAGCATCGTGGACGATCATTACCGCTTTACGCAAGGGGATAGGTCACTCGTGCCAGGAATCCAGGAGCCGGAGCTCGGCCACCGTCACCCGATGCTCGAACCCCATCCGACCTGGGCGGACGGCGATTTCGTCGAGCCCGGTCTGCTCGCCGGAGTGCTGCCGGATGTGATGATCGTCGAGCTGTTCGCCGACCCGCCCGGAATCCACCTCTACCCGGAGGAAGCCGACATCGTGGAACACGCGGTGGACAAGCGCCGGCGCGAGTTCGCCACGGTCCGGCTGTGCGCCCGCACTGCACTCTCCAGGATCGGAATCCAGCCCGGACCGATCCTGCACGACTCCTCACGGGCCCCCGTCTGGCCCGATGGCGTCGCGGGCAGCATGACGCACTGCCCCGGCTACCGGGCGGCGGCGGTCGCCAGGACCACGGCGGTGGCCTCGGTCGGGATCGACGCCGAGCCGAACTCCGCACTGCCCAGGGGCGTGGAGAAGATGGTGGCCTCGGCCGACGAGCGCCGCGTGCTGGACCGGCTCACGCTGTCCCATCCGGCCGTCGCCTGGGACATGCTGCTGTTCAGCGCGAAGGAGAGCACGTACAAGACCTGGTTCCCGCTCATGGGCCGATGGCTGGATTTCAGCGACTGCACCATCACCCCGGCCCCGGAGCGGGGCACTTTCCGCAGCTCGCTGCACGTGCCGGGACCCGTGGTGGGCGGGCGCCGGGTCGACACCTTCACCGGGCACTGGCGAACCGTCGTCCGGGAGGGCGTCGAGTACGTGGCGACCGGGATCGTCGTACCGGCCGGCCCGCGCCCGTAAGACACCCGACGGACACCTGGCGGACACCTCACGGACACCCGGAAGACACCTGACGGACACCTCACCGCCGGTAACAGCCATTTCAAGTCACAGACCCGCCCTGACCGAAATCCATAAGGGTGCGACATTCCACCCGGACTCCCTACCCACTCGATCCGGCCACCGAATGGCCAGAACTCTATATCCCCCTTGGAGGGGCCCATCCGAGGCCACTAGGGTGATCGACATGCTGAAAGAAGTAAAAGGAACGCAGTATTTGACGGCTCTGCGGGAAGGCGGGTCTCTGCCCGGTATCATCGAGGCAGATAACGACGGAACGTACGTCGTGAAATTCCGCGGAGCCGGACAGGGGAGCGCGGCACTCGTCGCCGAGATCGTGGTCGGTGAGCTCGGCCGCCACCTCGGTATCCGGGTACCTGACCTGGTCATCCTCGACGTGGACACCGAACTGGCCCGCCGCGAGCCGGACCAGGAAGTGCAGCAACTCCTCCAGGCCAGCACCGGTCCCAATCTGGCCATGGACTTCCTGCCGGGTTCGGTGGGTTACGACGGCATCGCCTGGCGGGCACCGGCCGAGGAAGCCGCCCGCATCTACTGGCTCGACGCCCTGACCGCCAATGTGGACCGCACCTGGTCCAACCCCAACCTCCTCATCTGGCACCGCAAGTTGTGGGCGATCGACCACGGCGCGGCGCTGATCTTCCAGCACTCGTGGCCCGCGGTGGACGGCTGGGCCGGCCGGGACTACGGGATGGGCTCGCACGTCCTGTCCGAGCGGGTGTCCTCGCTCGCACCCCCGGCCCTCGACGCCCTCGACGCCGAACTGGCCGCCCTCGTCACGGCCGAGGCGCTGGAGCGGATCCTCGGCCTGGTGCCCGACAGCTTCCTGGCGAGCATGAACTCGGCCAACGGCGCGGACCCGCAGACCCTTCGGGGACGCTACGTCGAATACCTGCTGGCCCGTCTCGCGGGTGGGCGCGCCTGGTGGCCGGAGGCGTCGGCATGAGCACCACTTCCGCACCCTCCCTGGACAGTATCGTTTCCTCTCCCTCCCTGGGCTTCGACTACGCGTTGCTGCAAGCCGTTCCCCGCGTCGACCGCGGCGAGCGCATCAACATCGGCGCACTGCTCTACTGCAAGGAGGCCGACTTCCTCGCGGCCGAGGTGCACATCGACCCCGCCCGCCTGCGCGCGCTGGACGCCGAGGTCGACCTGACCGGCGTCACCGACGCCCTGGAGGCGATCCGCGCCATCTGCGCGGGCGACGGGTCGGCCGGCCGGGCCGGCGCGGGCACGCTCCGCTCGAGGTTCGGCTGGCTCACGGCCCCGCGCAGCGCGGTCGTCCAGACCAGCGCGGTGCACTGCGGTCTCACCGCCGACCCGGCGGCCGAGCTGGACCGGCTGATGAACCGCCTCGTGCGCTGACCCGACGTCCCCCGCACCGCCCTCCGCCCCCTTCCTGAGGCCACCACGAGCAGGACGGACACCACATGCAGGACATCGTCAACGCCGTCATGAGCGGTGAAGCGGTGCGGGAGGACTTCGCCGCACTCACCGTCCCCGAGGCCTATCGGGCCATCACCTTGCACAAGAGCGAAACCGGCCTGTTCTCCGGACTCGCCGCCCGGGACAAGGACCCGCGCAAATCGGTGCACCTGGACGAGGTCCCGGTGCCCGAACTCGGCCCGGGAGAGGCCCTGGTGGCCGTCATGGCCTCCTCGGTCAACTACAACACCGTCTGGTCGGCCCTCTTCGAACCGCTGCCGACCTTCGGATTCCTGGAGCGGTACGCGGCCCGGTCGCCGCTCACCCGACGGCACGACCTCCCGTACCACGTCATAGGCTCCGACCTCGCGGGCGTCGTCCTGCGCACCGGACCTGGCGTCCACGCCTGGCAGCCGGGGGACGAGGTCGTCGCGCACTGCCTTTCGGTGGAACTGGAGGCGCCGGACGGCCACAACGACGCGATGCTCGACCCCGAGCAGCGCATCTGGGGCTACGAGACGAACTTCGGCGGCCTGGCGGAACTCGCGCTGGTGAAGTCGACCCAGCTGATGCCCAAACCTCGGCACCTGTCCTGGGAGGAGGCCGCCTCCCCCGGGCTGGTCGCCTCCACCGCGTACCGCCAGCTCGTCTCGCGCAACGGCGCCGGCATGAAGCAGGGCGACAACGTCCTGATCTGGGGCGCAGGCGGCGGACTCGGTTCGTACGCGACCCAGTTCGCCCTCGCCGGCGGCGCCAACCCGATCTGTGTGGTCTCCAGCGCGCAGAAGGCCGACATCTGCCGGGCCATGGGCGCGGAGGCGGTCATCGACCGCGACGCCGAGGGCTATGCGTTCTGGGCGGACGAACACACCCAGGACCCGAAGGAGTGGAAGCGCTTCGGCAAGCGCATCCGTGAGCTGACCGGTGGCGAGGACGTCGACATCGTCTTCGAGCACCCGGGCCGCGAGACCTTCGGCGCGAGCGTGTACGTGGCCCGCAAGGGCGGCACGATCGTCACCTGCGCGTCCACCACGGGGTACACGCACGAGTACGACAACCGCTACCTGTGGATGTCCCTGAAGAAGATCGTCGGCTCGCACTTCGCGAACTACCGCGAGGCCTGGGAGTCGAACCGGCTGATATCCAAGGGCAGGATCCACCCCACCCTGTCGAAGGTGTACGCCCTGGAGGACACCGGGCAGGCCCTGCACGAGGTGCACCACAACCGCCACCACGGCAAGGTGGGCATCCTCGCGCTGGCACCCAAGGAAGGCCTGGGCGTGCGCGACCACGAGTTGCGGGCCCGGCACATCGACGCCATCAACCGGTTCAGGACCCCCGAGTTCACGGGTTCCTGACGCACCGGAACCTCCTGTCAGGACGGCACCAACGGGCCGCCACCACGCCTTCGGGCACGGTGGCGGCCCGTTGTCGTGCCCCGGGCACCGCTGCCGGGTGAATCCATTTCAGATACACAACCGAATTGGGATACGGTTCTGTATCTGAGCGGCGCGCCAAGGAGGCGATCACCATCACCAAACGACTCACCAGACAGCAGAGCAAGCAGGTCACCCGCGAGCAGCTCCTCCAGTCCGCGGCCTCCCTCTTCGCCGACCAGGGGGTCAGCGGCACCTCGGTGGAGCACATCGTCGAGGCCGCCGGCTACACCCGGGGCGCCTTCTACGGCAACTTCGAGGGCAAGCACGAGCTCGTCCTCGCCCTCCTGGAACAGCGGACCCAGCACGAGCTGGAAGAGATCCAGGAGATGACCCGCGAGGCGGCCACCTTCGAGGTGATGCTCGAACACCTGCGCTCCTGGCACCGCCGACGGGACCAGAACCTCGCCAGCTGGCTCGCGCTGCGCACCGAACTCTGGCTCTACGGCCTGCGCGACCCCGAGCTGCTGCCGGTACTGGCGGCCCGCGAGCGCCGGTCCCGGGAGGCGCTCGCCCAGGCGCTGGGGCAGGGGTTCGCCGAACGCGGCGTGAGCACCCCGGCTCCGGTGGAAATGCTGGCGCTGATCGTGCACGCACTGGACGACGGGCTGTCCATCCAGCGCGTGCTCTGCCCCGACGAGAGCGGTACCGACTCCGTCGTGGACGTGGTGGAACTCCTGATGAAGTCCTGGACCGCCCTCGCCCGCAGCTCCACGGCCGAACCGGCCACCGAAACCACTGCCGGACCGGCTGACGGGATCACCGCCGGGCCGGCCGACGAGACCACTGCCGAACCGGCCGCCGAATCCGCGGCCGCACCGACCACCGAAAACCTGGAGAAGAACCCATGAGCGAGGCAGGGCAGACAGTAAAGCCGGCGGTCGCCGGTCCAGCTGCCACCCCAGACGCACCCGAGCTCGACCCGAAGCGGTGGCTCGCACTGACCGTCCTGCTGGTCGCCACCTTCATGGACCTGCTCGACGCCAACATCATCACCGTGGCCATCCCGAGCATCCAGCGCGACCTCGGCGCCTCGTCCGTCGCCATCCAGGCGATGACGGCCGGCTACACCCTGAGCTTCGCGGTCCTGCTGATCACCGGCGGCCGGCTCGGTGACATCTTCGGCCGCAAGCGGATGTTCCTCGTCGGCGTCAGCGGATTCGTCCTCGCGTCCGCCCTGTGCGCCGCGGCTCCCAGCACCGAACTCCTCGTCATCGCGCGGGCCATGCAGGGACTCACCGCCGCGATCATGGTGCCGCAGGTGCTCGCGCTCATCCACGTCTCCTTCGCGCCCCAGGAGATCGGCCGCGTCGTCAGCCTCTACGCGGGCATGGTCGGCCTGGCCATCGTGTCCGGCCCCCTCATCGGCGGCATCCTGATCAGCTGGAGCCCGCTGGACCTCGGCTGGCGCAGCATCTTCGTGGTGAACCTGCCGGTCGGCGTGGCGGCCCTGATCGGCGCCTCGAAGTGGATGCGGGAGTCGAGTTCACCCCATGCGAAACGGCTGGACATCATCGGCATGCTGCTGGTGATCGCCGGACTGCTGCTGCTCATGATGCCCCTGACCCTGGGCCGTCAACTCGACTGGCCGCTGTGGAGCATCGTCTCGCTCGTCGCCGCGGCCCCCGTGCTCGTACTGTTCGTCTTCTACGAACGCCACAAGACCCGCAAGGACGGCTCGCCCCTGGTGACCCTGTCCCTGTTCAAGGTCCGCGCGTTCGGTGCCGGTACCGGTGTGCAGCTCCTCTTCAGCGCCGTCCCGGCCGGCTTCTTCCTCAGCTGGACCCTCTACCTCCAGGCAGGTCTCGGCTGGTCGGCCCTGCACACGGGTCTGACCGCGATCCCGTTCTCCTTGTGCGTACCGATCGTCGGCGGTCTCGCCGTACGCAAGTTCTCCCCGCTCTACGGCCGTTACTGCCTGCTCGCGGGGGCGGTCCTGATGTTCCTGGGCATCATCTCCTTCGCCTGGGTCGCCGACCGTTTCGCCACGGACATCACCTCCTGGCACACGATCCCCTCCATGGTCCTGATCGGCTCCGGGATGGGGCTGCTCATGCCTCCGCTGACGGCGCTGGTCCTCAGGGAGGTCAAGCCGCACGAGGCAGGAGCCGCGTCCGGCATCATCAACGCGACCGGTCAGCTCGGCGCCGCGCTCGGCGTGGCGGTCATCGGCAGCCTCTTCTTCGCGTCGCTCGCGGGCAACGCGAGCCGGGAGGCCGAACAGGTCGCGCCCACCGTCCAGTCGGTCTCCTCCCAGCAGGCCGCCGGCCTCCAGGTGTGCGCGACCGAGGCACTGGGCCAGGACGATCTCGCCAAGGTTCCGGCCAGCTGTTCCACGCTCGTTCAGGGCGCCGACCCCGGTGCCCGCGATACGATCAATGGCGCGCTCGGTGAGATCCGTGCCAACACGTTCGTGTCCACCTACAGCGAGACGCTGTACTGGGCGGCCGGTGGCCTGATCCCGGTCACCGTCCTGGTGCTGCTCCTGCCGCATCACCGGGTCCGGCGGGAGGAAATGGCGTAGGCGCGCCGCCCCGCTGACGGCCCGTCGCCCCCGAGAACCACGTCTGGAGACCCACGACCATGAGCAGCGATACGACCTACCAGGTCCTGACCCGGGGCAAGTTCGCGCCCCTCGACGAAGAGCAGCGCGCGTCGCTGCTCGCCCAGGCGGACGAACACGGTGTGCTCAGCGCCCGGTTCACCGAGGTGGGCACCGTGGCCTACGAGCGCGGACTGCACGGCTTCACCTTCCGCGTGCTGATCCCCGCGACCGACGACGACACCGAGGAACTCGTCCTCTCGCAGGCCGAGGAGCTCGCCACGGCGGCCGTCCGCAAGCTCGGCGCCGACTGCGTCGAGCTCAAGTCGGTCTCCACCGACCTGGCCAGCATCAAGATCAAGCGGAAGGGGCGCTGACCCTGAGGTCCCGGCGCGCGCGGCGCCCCGGCGCCGCGCGCCCGTACCGGCAGGCTGCGGAACACTCTGATGACACCTGACGAATTCACCCTCGTGCTGTCCGACCCGGTCATGCGCCGCGTATTCTCCGCGGTCGCGCTCGGCTCGTCGACCTCGTCCGAAATCCTCACCGCCTCGGGGCTCGACACCCCGGTGGCCGCCAAGGCCATCGGGCAGATGACCCGCAACGGACTTCTCGTACCCGAGGGGCGCGGCCGGCTCGCACTCTCCGAAGGCCTCCTGGAGGCGGTGGCGGAGACCGCCGCACGCCGCCGGGACGAGGAGGCGGCCGCCGAGCAGCCCGACGCCCGGCTGCGCGGCTACGTACGTGACCGGCTGCTGGTGAGCCTGCCCGACGAGGCGGAGCACGAGGCCCGGCACGCGGTCCTGCGGCACGTGGCGGAGGCCACCTTCTCCCCCGGAGCGGAGTACGACGAGCGCACCGTGACGGAGCGTCTCGGACCGTGGTGCGAGAGCGGCGCCCTGGACGCCGTCTCGCTGCGCCGGGCGCTCGTCGACCTCGACGTCCTGCACCGGCAGTCGGGGCTGTACGGCCTGACCGCCGCGCCGGTCACCGCCGCCTGATACCGACGGGGCCCGTCTCCGGGCCCCGTCGGCCTTCCTGCTCCTGCTTCCTGACGGCTTCCCGCTGAGCCGCGCCCCCGGTCTCTGCTAGACCGCGCCCATGGGCACCGGCCTGGGGAGGCGTACGGCGTCCAGCACGACGGCCTGGTACGGAGTCAGGGAACCCGCCCGCTCCTGCCGTGACAGCTCCGCCCAGTCGGGCTCCCGCCCGCAGGCGTAGAGGGTCCCGAGCGAGGTGAGCATCGAGCGCATCTCGGCCCGCCGCCTGCCGGAGGGCAGCAACCAGCCCTGCCGCTCGCCGTGTTCGAGCGTCTGGCGCACCGGGCTGAGCAGTACCGGATGGGTACTGACCTCAAGGAACACCTCGTGTCCCGCGGCGGCGAGGTTCTCCACCGCGGCCCCGAACCGCACCGGCTCCCGCAGGTTGCGCATCCAGTAGGCGGACCCGAGCCCGGCACCCACCACCGGCTCGGCCGTCACCGTCGAGTACATCGGCACCCGGGTGGGGGCCGGCTCCAGGGTGCGCAGGGCGGTGTGCAGGTCCTCGCGCAGCTCCTCCACGTAGTGGCTGTGCGAGGCGACCGTCCCTTTGATCACCCGGAAGTAGACGTCCCGCGCCTCCAGTCGCTCGCCCAGCGCGGTCAGCGAGTGCGAGTCGCCCGCCAGGACGGTGGAGCGGGGGCTGTTCTCCCCCGCCACGCTGATCGCGCCGCCGCTGGCCCCGGCCAGCGCGTGTGCCTCGGCGGGCGGGAGTTCCGTCGCCGCCAGCGCCCCCTTGCCGGCGATCCGGCGCAGCAGCGCGCTGCGCCGGCAGGCGACCATCATGGCCTCGCGCAGGGTCAGCCCGCCCGCGGTGTGGGCGGCCGCCACCTCCCCCATGCTGTGGCCGACGACGGCGTCGGGGGTGATCCCCCAGCTGCGCCACAGTGCTGTCAGCGCGATCTGGAGGGAGACCATCGTCGGCTGGAGGACGTCCAGTTCGTCCAGCCGTGCGCTCTCGGCCGGCAGGTTCAGCTGCTCGACGACGGAGATGTCCGTGAACTCCCGTACCATACGGTCGCATTGGTACATCACCTCGCGGAACACCGGCTGATGCACGATGAGTTCGCGGCCCATCCCGTACCACTGGGCCCCCTGCCCGGCGAAGACCAACACCAGGCCGGGGCGACGGGCGGTGACCTCCGCCGGGACCCTGGCCGCCTCGCCCGCGCAGGCCTCTTCGAGCTGGGTGCGCAGGTCTTCGTAGGAGTCGACGGCGAAGGACATCCGGTGGTCGCCGCCGGTGCCCGTCGCGGCTTCGTGGCAGTACCTGGCGAGCGGCGGCAGGGCGTGTGCGCCGCGGACCCTGTCGAGGTGCGCGTGCAGCAGGGCTTCGAGCTGGCCCTCGGTGGCGGCGGCGACGGCGAACAGCCGTGCACTCATGGTTCCTCCCTTCTGTCCCGGTCCGGGCGGCGGGTCATCGGCGGACGGCGATCCGGTGGCGGTAGCTCTCCATGGGCAGCCCGCTCATCCAGGGCACGATGCCCATCTTGCTGAGCACCTTGACCGTGGGGGGCGGCTGGTAGCCCGCGAACATCCCGCCGAACATGAGGATCTGGCTGTGCGCGGCGATCTGGCGCACCAGCGGGTTCATGCGCTGCTTGCCCAGGGTGGTACGGAAGTGGCTGCCGGGTGCCATGCGCCGGCGGACGGCCGCACGGACCTGGTCCGAGATGTCGTGGTCGGACTTCCAGTCCAGGCCCTCGGTCTCCTCCGCGGTGCGCCGCATGGTCTCCGTGCGCTGGCGGGTGTAGACGTCGATGTGGCTGAGGAAGCCGCCGGGGCGCAGCACCCGGGCGGCCTCACCGAGGAACTTGCCGAGGTCGGGGTAGGTGTGCGAGCTCTCGATGTTGACGAGGACGTCCACGGAGGCGTCCTCGAAGGGCAGGTCCTCCGCGTCACCGTGGACGAAGGTGAGCGCGTCGCCCCGGGAAAGAGTGGCGGTGGCCCGGTCGACGGCCTTGGGCGAGAGGTCCAGGCCGGTCATCCGGGCGCCGGGGACGATCCGGGAGAGGAGGTTGAGTCCCTCCCCCATCCCGCAGCCGACCTCCAGGACGTGGCGTCCCGCGTAGTCGTCGAGGTCGATCGGAAGGTCGCGCAGGGCGAGGAAGTAGAGCTGCTCGCTGAAGCCGTCGGTCCACGGCTCGCCGAAGCCGGGCACGCGGACGCGCATCTCCTTGGCGAGGTCGGGGTCGTACATGCCCCAGTTCCACAGCGCTCCCTGGCCGGAGAGCGTGGCGGCCATGTCGTAGATGGTGGCGCTTGCCGACTTCATGCCGGCGGCGTTCGCGCCGCGGCGCGCGCCGCCGGACTCGTCGAGGTTGATGTCCGCGAGGCCACTGGTGAAAGCGGTCATCACGTCAGGGGTGGCACTCATGTGAGTCTCCGATGAGCAGGGGATTCGGTCAGGCGGTGATGGTGTCGCCGCGCACCAGACCGAATCCTTCGGGTACGCCGGCGGGGTCGGTGCCGGTCGTGACGGGGCGGTTGTCCGCGTCGACGAAGACCACGGAGGGTTCGTAGGTGCGGGCGTGCTCCTCGCTCATGGACGCGTAGGAGATGATGATGACGAGGTCGCCGGGGTTGATGAGGTGGGCCGCGGCGCCGTTGATGCCCACGACCCCGCTGTCCGCCTCGCCCTCAATGACGTAAGTGCTGAGCCGGGCCCCGTTGTCGACGTCGACGATGTCGACCTTCTCCCCCGGCCACAGGTTCGCGGCGGCCATCAGGGTGGAGTCGATGGTGACGGAGCCCACGTAGTGCAGGTCCGCCTGGGTCACCGTGGCGCGGTGGATCTTGGACTTGAACATCTCTCGATACAGCACGTGCTCTCCGTTCACCAGGTCATGGGTAACTCACCGAACGGGGCAGCCGCCCCGGGCCACCGGCAGGCCCGCAACCGCGGGGAGGCCGTCGGTCATCACGCCTTGGTCTGCGGAGACAGGAGGACGGGAAGGCGTTGCATCGAGAGCAGGTAGCGCGGCTCGATCTCCTGCGGGTCCACGGCCAGCGCCAGGTCGGGGAACCGGTCGAACAGCGCGGTCAGGGCGACCTCTCCCTCGATCAGGGCGAGGCTCGCGCCCAGGCAGTAGTGCGCGCCGCGGCCGAAGCCCAGGTGCGCGTTCTGCTCGCGGGTGATGTCGAGGCGTTCCGGCTCCTCGAAGACCTCGGGGTCGCGGTTCGCGGCGGCCAGCACCACCTGGATCGCCTCTCCGGGCTGCACCTTCACACCGCCGATCTCGAGATGTTCGGTGGCGAAGCGGCGGAAGGTGTGCTTCACCGGCGCCGTGTGGCGTACGAGTTCGGCGGTGGCGCGGCTGCCGAGGGAGGGGTCGTTCTTCAGCAGCTCCAGCTGGTCGGGGTGTTGGAGCAGGGTGAAGGCGCCGAGTGCGACGAGGTTGCGGACCGTTTCGTGGCCGGCCTGTACGAGCACCATCGCCAGGGCCGTCAGCTCGTCGTCGGTCAGCCGGTCGCTGTCCTCCTCGTGGATCTGCACGAGCTCGGAGATCAGGTCGTCGCGCGGCTCGGCCCGGCGGGCGGCGATCAGTTCCCTCGTCACCCGGGCCATGCCCCGTACGGCGGGGGCGAACTGCTCGGGATTCGGGCGCAGCGCCTGGGCGAGGGTCTCGCTCCACTCGCGCCACTGCTCGCGGTACTCCTCGTCGACGCCGAGGAGTTCGCAGATGACGATGATGGCGAGCGGGTGCGCGTAGTCCGCGATCAGGTCGGGCTCGGGCTTGTCGGCGAGGTCGTCGAGCAGGCGCGCAGCGACGCGTTCGACGGCCGGTGTCAGGGCGAGCATCCGGCGGGCGGACAAGGCCCGGGTGACGAGGCGGCGGACCCGCATGTGGTCCTCGCCGTCCATGGTCAGCAGGGTGGAGTCGAACATGTCGACGATGTCCTCGGGGATGCCCCGGGAGAGCATGCTCTCCCGGTGGGAGTCGCCCGGCGGGCTGCTGCGCAGGGTCGGCTCTCCGAGCACCGTCTTCACGTCGTGGTGCCCGGTCACCACCCAGATGTCGCTGCCGTCCGCGAACTTCCCGCGGCAGACGGGCCGGGGGCCGCCGAGCCAGCGCTCCCCCGCCTTCGGGTCGGTGATGAACTTCGGGTCGGACAGGTCGAACTCACTCGCCAGGGCGTCCTGTTCGGTGGTGAGTTCCGTGGCAGGGATCTCGGTCATACGGCGTGCCTCGTCTCTCGCTGAGATCTTGATGAGATTGCTGGAGTCGTGCTGACGTCCTGCGGGGACCCGGCCGTGCGGAGGCCGGGGACGTGCGGTCAGGAGCTGTGGCGCTGGAGGCCACCGCTCACGACCTCGGCGGCCTCGGTCATCAGGCGCTCGGCCAGTTCGTCGGCGTGCCGGTTCGCCCAGGCGTGCAGCGGGGTGCCGGCCAGCCACCGGTTGCAGGCGCCGAGGGCAGGTCCGCAGGGGATCTGGTAGTTGGCGACGCGGCCCGGCGTGCCCTCGATCGCCCAGGTCGCGGCCTGGGCGCAGTACCAGCGGAAGACGAGCGCCATCCGCCGCTTGGGGTCCAGGGCCTGCTCGGAAGAGCCGGCGGAGGAGTTGCCGGAGCGGGCGAGGATCTCCTCGAAGGAGGCCCCCAGGTAGTCCCGCTCCACCTTCGCGCGCACCGCGGCCGGGACCGCCTCCCAGGAGTCGTGGTTGCGCCACAGGTCGTGGAGCTTTCCCGCGCGGGCGTGGAAGAGCACCCCCTTGCGCAACACCCTTGCCCTCCCGCCCAGTTCGAAGAGGTTGCCGTAGGGCGCGAAGGCGGTGTCGTGGACGTCCGCGGCCTGGAGCAGGTCCTTGGCCGCGACGCTGGTCCCGCTCTCGGCGGTGCACGCGTTGATGGAGCCGGTCAGGACGAAGTCGGCGCCCAACACGAAGGAGGCCGCCGCCGACTCGGGGGCGCCGATTCCGCCGCCGGCCCCGATGCGGACCGCCCCGGCGACGCCGCCCAGCTCCGCGCGCAGTCCACGCAGCGCGGGCAGCAGCGCCCACAGGGCCGCCATGTCGGAGTGGTCCCCCGCGTCGCCCACCGCGCAGACGTCGTCGGCCAGCGCGACTCGGGCGCCGGCCTCCGCCTCCTCGGTGGTGAGCAGCCCCTGTTCCACCAGCCGGCTCACCAGTGCGGCGGGCGGCGGCTCCAGGAAGAGGCGCCCGGCGTCCGGCCGGGTCACCTTCGCCAGGATCTTCCGGGGCACGTACGCGGTGCCGTCCGGCAGCACCCGGGCACCGGTCAGCCGGTGGCGTACGAGGGCGGGTGTCGCCTCGACGTGCGTGGAGGCCTCGACGAACCGCACGTCCTCCCGGATCAGTACGTCGACCAGTTCGGACTCGACACGCGGGTCGAAGGGGTCATGTGTGACGTTGACCCCGAAGGGCGCCCCTGCCGGGACGCGTGCGCGGATCGCGGCGACCGCCAGGGCCACGTCCCCGGCCGCGAGTTCCGAGGCGCCGAAGTAGGACAGCAGTCCGGCCCCGGCCATCCGGGCGACCAGGTCCACGGAGCCCACCCCTTGCCGCATCCCGCCGGCGACGTAGGCGAGGCGGACGCCGTAGTCCTGCCGGAAGGCCTCCGAACCGAGCGACCCGGCTGAGGCCTTCGCGGAGGGTGCGGACACGGCCGGCATGGCCTCGGGACGTAGGGACTCAGGCCGCATGGCCTCATGGCGTACGGGCTCATGGCGTACGGGCTCGGGCCGCTGGGCCGTGCTCTGCTCCGCTGGGCCGGGAGGCGTGAGGGCGGTCGCCTCGGCGCGGATCCGGTCGACCAGCTTGGTCAGCACCTGCCCCGGGCCGAGCTCGCGCACCCGGAGGTCGCCGTACCCCATCAGCAGCCGGATGCTGTCGGTCCAGCGCACCGGCGAGGCGATCTGCCGGCGCAGGGTGGCGGCCACCTCGCCCGCCGCGTAGGGCCGCGCGTCCACGTTGGCGATCACCGGAATCTTCGGTGCGGCGAAGGGGGTGGCGTCCAGCAGCCTGCCGAACTCCTCGGCCGCCGCGGCCATGTACCGGCTGTGGAAGGGTGCGCTGACATTGAGCGGCGCGCACCGGGCGCCGGCCTCCTTCAGCGCGGGCAGCGCCCGGTTGACCGATTCCGCGGGGCCGGCGATCACGGTCTGGTTCGGCGTGTTGTAGTTCGCGATGTCGAGGTCGGTGAGGCCGTTGTCCCGCAGCACCCGCTCCACGAGCGCGGCGTCGACGGACGAGACGGCCGCCATCGTGCCGCCGGTGACCTGCCCCATGATCCGCCCGCGTTCGGCGACCAGGCGCAGTCCCGTCTCGAAGTCGTACACCCCGGCGGCGAACAGGGCGGAGAACTCACCGAGACTGTGCCCCAGTACGTAGTCCGGCAGCCGTCCGCCCTCGCCCACGGCCGCCAGCCAGCTGAGGGAGTTGACCACGTACAGGGCGGGCTGGGTGTAGCGGGTGTCCCGCAGGTTGCGGCCCGGATCCTCCAGGCACAGTTCGCGGATCGAGTAGCCGAGGACGGCGTCGGCGCGGGCGACGAGGTCGGGGAAGCGGTCGAACACCTCCCGGCCCATGCCCTTGGCCTGCGCGCCCTGCCCGGGAAAGACGTGGACGTCGAGCGTCGGTGCGGCGGTGGACGGGCGAGCCGGTGTCTCTGCGGGAGCGCTCACGGGGTTCACCTCGATTCTTGCGGGGGTGGCGGCGAGGCCGGGGCGCGCGTCGAGGACGGCCCGGTACAGCACCTCGTCACGGGCGTACGGGGACAGCAGGGGCAGCACGCGGGAGCGGCTGCCCTCCGGCAGCGCGGCCCGCACCAGGTTGGCCATGGACCCGGAGGGGCTGAGGTCGAGGAAGAGCAGGTCGTCACGGTCCAGCAGCGGCCCCAGCGCCCGGGTCAGGTCGAAGGGCTCCCGGAGCACCTGCCACAGGTGCGCCGGGTCCGGCAGCCGCACGGCGGTGCCGGTGGTGCCGGAGATCAGCGGGATGGTGGCCGGCCTCATGGTCAGCTCGCCGATCAGCTCCTTGAACACGCCCTCGACCGGGTCGATCAGGGGCGAGTGGAAGGGGAACTGCACCGGCAGCCGCTGGCAGAGCGTGCCGGTGGTGTGCAGATGGCTCTCGATCCTGTCCAGGGCCTCGGCGGTGCCGGCCAGGACGAAGTTCTCCGGCGAGTTCACGGCGGCGACGTATGCCTCGGCGAGGACGGGGTCTCGGGCGGCGAGGCCGGGGTCGGCCAGCACCGCGAGCATCCCCCCGCGGGGGCACTCGGCCTCGAACACGTCGACCTGGCGCAGCAGGGAGCGCAGGCACTCGTCCGGGTCGACGGCTCCCGCGACGGCCGCCGCCGCGATCTCGCCCAGGCTGGCGCCGAGCACCGCGCCGGGTTCGAACCCGTAGGCCCGCAGCATCCGCGCCAGCGCGTACTCGACCATGAAGATGGCCGGCTGGGTCAGGGAGAACCGCGACATCGGGTGCTGGGGGCCCAGGCCGGGGCCGTGGATCGCCTCGATCACCGAGTCGCCGCGCACCTCCCTGACGGTCGCGTCCAGGGAGTCGAGGGCGTCACGGAAGGCGGGGGCGGCCCCGTAGAGCCATTTGCCCATGCCGTGGTACTGCGATCCCTGCCCCGCGAACAGGAAGACGGGCGTGAGCATCAGGAGGCACGCAGGGAGGTGACGAACACCTTGTGCTGCGTGGGCAGTTGACCCACGGACTCCACTGTGAGGCCCGCCTCCTCCAGCGCCTTGCGCATGGCGGGCTCGTCCAGTCCTGTGGTGCCCTCGTCGCAGGCGACGGCCTGGAACATGGCCCGCCAGCCGTCGATGTCGTTCTCGACCAGCGGCTCCACGACGAGCAGCCTGGCGTCCGGTGAGCTGTCGGCCATGGCGGTGGCGACGGTGCGCAGGATCCGTACGCAGTTCTCGTATGTCCAGTCGTGCAGCACGTTCTTCAGCAGGTAGCGGTCGGCGCCGGCCGGGACCTCGACGAAGAAGTCGCTGGGGGCGAAGTCGATGCGGTCGAGCACGTCCTCCCGCGCGACCCGCTCCAGGGCGGTGCGGCCCCTGGCGCACACGCTGGCGCGGTCGGCGACGGTGCCGCGCAGGCCGGGGTTGGAGGCCAGGAGGACGGGGAGCAGTCCGCCGCTGCCGCCACCCACGTCGACGACGCTCTTCACATCGCTGAAGTCGTGCAGGCCGAGCAGGCACTGGGCGACCGGCGTCGCGAGGTCGACCATGCCCTTGTCGAACAGGTCCGCCGTCTCGGGGTGGGTCTCCAGGTATCCGTAGAGGGACTCCCCGAACACCTCCTGGAAGCCGGACTTTCCGGTCTTCACGGTGTGCAGCAGACCGGCGAAGGCGTCGTCGTACAGCTCGGCGGCGAGGATGGCGAAGTGGCGCTGGGTGGTGGGGTGGTCCGCGCGCAGCGGCGCGTACGCCTCGGTCAGCCGGAACTTCTCCCCGTCCCTCTCCAGTACGGCCGGCACGGTGAGCATCTGCAGGAGGCGGTGCAGGACGTCGGGGTCGGACCCGGTGCGCTCGGCGAGTTCGGCCGAGGTCATCGATCCGCCGTCGAGGATGTCGGCTATCTCCAGACGGGCGGCGACCGCGAGGGCTCGGGCGAACCAGCCGCTGACTGCGAGCTTGAGGATTTCCATGAGTGGTCTCTTTCGGTCCGTCAGACGAGTCGGCGCAGCCGATCGGCGAGGGCGGCAGGGGTGGGGGTCTCGAAAACGTCGGTCAACGCGAGTCGTACGCCGGTGATGTCCCTGATCCGCTGGGCGAGGGAGACGGCCAGCAGCGAGTGCCCGCCGTTGGCGAAGAAGTGCGCGCCGGCGTCGAGGTCGCTTCGGTCCAGCAGTTCGGCGAACAGGCCCAGGACGGTGGCCGTCAGGTCGTCGTCGTCCACCGCCGCCCCCTCGGGCCGGCCGCCGACGGCCGGGCCGTGATGCCGGGCGGCCTGCTCGGCGAGCGCCAGGTAGTCGACCTTGTCGCTGCCGGTGCGGGGAAAGGCGTCCACGGGGATGAACCGGTGCGGGACGACCGAGCGCGGGAGCTGCCCGTGGGCGTGGTCCCACAGTTCGTCCACGGCCTCGGGCCGGCCGGGGATCCGGACGAAGGCGGCCAGGTAGCCGTCCGCCCCGGGATCGCCGACGACCACGACGGCCGCCGCCTCGACGTCGGGGTGGCCGAGCAGGACCGCTTCGATCTCGGCCGGCTCGATCCGGTTGCCGCGCAGTTTGAGCTGCCGGTCCATCCGGCCGAACAGGTCGATCCTGCCGTCCGGCCGCCAGCGGGCCACGTCTCCGGAGCGGTGGAAGCGTCCGTACTCGTCGTTCTGCCCGAAGCGCTCCGCGGTCAGTCCGGGCCGCTCGTGGTATCCGGAGGCGACTCCGACGCCGGCGACGCACAGCTCTCCGCGGAGGCCGACCGGCAGCGGCCTGCCGTGTGGGTCGGCGATGAAGATCTGGGAGTTGGCCACGGGCGCACCGATGTCCACCCGGCCGCCGTGACCGGAGGGTACGGCTCCGGCGGTCGCCCAGATGGTGCTCTCGGTGGGGCCGTAGACGTTCCACAGTTCGGCGCCCGCGTCGAGCAGCCGGGTGGCGAGTTCGGCGGGCAGGGGTTCGCCGCCGGTGAGGAGGACGCGTCCGGCGGTGGCGTCGGCCGCCTCGTGGGCGACCAGCCGCCAGGTGGTCGGGGTCGCCTGGAGCAGGCCGATGTCGTGCGCGGTGACGGCGTCCGCCAGCAGGGCGCCGTCCGTGCGCGCCTCGTCCGGGAGCACGACGGTGTGACCGCCGTGCAGCAGCGGCATCATCAGTTCAAGCGAGGAGGTGTCGAAGCTGTACGTGCTGAGCCAGCCCGTGGGGCGGGTGGAACCGACCACTCCGAACCGTTCGGCGTAGTCGACGATGTGGTTGACCAGGCTGCCGTGCCGGATCGGGATCCCCTTGGGCCTGCCGGTGGAGCCGGAGGTGTGGATCACGTACGCGAGGGCGTCCGGGTCGGCCTTCACGGCCGACTCGTCCACGGGCACCTGCGGCACGCCCTCCCAGTCGGTGGCGGGCACCGTGACCTGGCCGTCCGGGGCGGTGATCCCCGCACCGACGATGACGACGCGGGCCCGCGTGTCGTCGAGCTGGTAGGTCAGCCGCTCCACCGGGTGGTTGGGGTCGAGCGGCAGGTAGGCCGCGCCCGCGAGCCAGGTGCCGAACACCGAGGCGGCCAGTGCGGCGCCGCGCGGCAGGAGGAGCGCGACGACGTCTCCGGGACGTACACCGGCCTCGGCCAGCCGGGCGGCCGTGTCGACGGCGCCGGACCACAGCCCGCCGTACGTGGCCGTGCGGTCGCCCTCCCGGACGGCCACCGCCGACGGGTCGGCGGCGGCCCTGCGGACGAACCCGGTGAGTACCGACGGCAGGTCGATCGTGCGGGCGGTGGCGTTGGCCGCATCGATGATCTCGTGGTCCCGGTCCGACCAGGACGGCAGGGCGGCGATCGGGGTGTCGACGCCGGTACCCAGGGCCACCAGGAGGGCGTCGTAGCGCCGGACCATCAGCTCGACGTCCGAACGGTCCAGCACACCCGTGTAGAACGCGGCACGGACGGTGGCCGTCTCCCGGTTGGCTGATACGAAGAACTCCAGGTCGAACTGGCTGAAGCCGTTCTCGACGACGAGGAGTTCCGCCTCGGTGCCGGCCAGCTCGAAGGTGCGCTGGTCCTCGGCGAAGGGAACGTAGTTGAACACGTGCTTGAAGAGCGCGTTGCGCCAGCCGGAACCGTCGCGTTCGACCATGTCGAGGACGTCATCGGTCGGTATGTCCTTGTGCGCCATCGCCTCCATGAACGTCCGCCGGGTCAGCGACGTGAGATCACGGAAGGTCGCGTCACGGTCCAGGAGCAGGCGCAGGACGACCAGGTTGCTGTGGTAGCCGACCGCGTCCACCGCTTCGCGGGGGCGGGTGTTGACCGGCGAGCCGATGGCGAGATCGGGGCCGGCCCCGTGAGCGGCGAGAAGGACCGCGTACGCGGTCAGCAGCACGACGGACTCCGGCGCCCGCAGCTCGCGCTGGAGGCGGCGGACGACGGCGTGGGCCTCGGCTGACAGGACGTGGGTGACCTCGTCACCCCGCAGGGTGGTGACGGGCCGGTCGCGCTGTTCGCAGCGGAGTTCCAGGCCCGAGGGCCGGAAGCCGGCCATCTGCTCCTGCCAGTAGCCGCGGCTCTCGGCGGACGGTGCGGACTCGCGCAGGGCGGGCACCTCGGTGGGGGCGGGGAGCCCGCCCTGAAGCACCTCCTCGTAGAGCGAGACGAACTCGGCGCGCAGGATCGCCGTCGACTGCACGTCCGACACGGCGTGGTGGAGGGCCAGGCACAGGACGTCGCTCTCCTGGCCGTGCAGGAGCAGGGCGCGCAGGAGGGGGCTGCCGTCCGGGGCGAACGGCCTGGCGACGAAGGCCGTCAGCAGGGCCGGTTCGTCCTGCTCGCTGCCGTGGTGCGCCGCCTCTTCCAGGTCCACGGCCACGGACGGCGCGATGGCCTTGGTCAGCGCGGCGTCCTCGCGGTGGTAAACCGTGCGCAGCACCTCGAAGCGTTCCGTCAGGAGTCGTACGGCGTGCGCGGTGGCGGCTGCGTCGAGGCGGCCCCGTACCCGCAGGGCCAGCGACAGGTTATTGGCACCGCTGCCGGGGACGAGTTCGTCGAGGAGCCACAGGGTGGTCTCCTTGCGGCTCGGCCGTATGTGCCCGGCCGGCAGCCCCCGCCCGTCCTGGGCGGCGGCGGCAGGGGGTTCGACGCTCACGCACTCTCCCTGGGCCCGGCGGCCAGGAAGCCGGCCACCGTCTCGGCGATGGCGGGCGTGCGCAGCAGGTCTCGGTGTTCGACCTCGAAGCGCCGCTCGTCGGCGACCTCGATGGGGGCGACACCGGGCGTGGTGCGCATCCGGTTCAGCCCGCTGCTCTCGCTGGCGGAGGTGACGACGGTGGCGCCCTGCCAGCCAGGTCGCGGGTCGAGACCGGCGGCGGTGGCCAGGTAGGACATGAACGAGCCGACCAACTGCACCAGTTCACCGGCGTAGCCCTCGTCGAGCCCGGCCCGCCGCAGGGCCGAGGTGCCGATCGGGTGGAAGGCCGCGTAGAGCCCGGCGGCGAAAGCGCCGGGAGCGACGTCGCCCTGGGCGGCGAGCTTCTCCGCGGCGCCGGACAGTTCGGCTATCTCCTCGGCCGTCAGGACGGTGGTCATGTTGCCGATCACCCGGCCGAACTGAAGGTGCACGGTGGGTGCGTCGACCAGTTCGGGGTCGAACAGCACCACGCGGGGCACGGCTCCCTGCCGTGCGCCGATCTTCTCGGCGAGCACGCCGGCGAAGACGGAGCCCGCGCAGTAGCCGAGCACGGCGCGGACCGTGCGACCTGAGGCGGCCACCTCGGAGAGCCAGGGCTCCAGATAGGTGTCGTCCAGGGCGTCGGTCTGCGGGTCACGGACCGGGGCGACCGTCTGCCACAGGGCGCAGTCCAGCTTCAGGCCCAAAGCCAGATCGGCGAATCCGCCCTCGTTCCTCCCCGTGACCGGGAAATCCGCGGCGAGCACGATGTCGGCGTCGGCGTGCGACTCCGCACCCGACCCTGCATCCGAAACGACATTCCACACGGTGGGACTGGGCATAAAGAATCCCCTGAAAGTCAAAGTTTAATCGATTTACTTTCGCGATCGGCTCCGGTCGAATACTAGGGTCAGCCAATCGGCGTTGTCCACAAAAAACTGATCATTAGCCGTCCCCGGCCAGTACGGAAATAGCCCCGGCACGAGACCGGAGGCGAGTTGGACTGGACGTCCGCGATCGTCGATGCCGCGTCGGTGCGGGCGAAAGGGCGAACCCGCGCGACAGCCTCGCCGCAGCCCTGAACTGCTGCAAGAAACTCACCACATGAGACATTCTCTTAAGCCGAAGAGTTTCGGACATCGGAGATACGGTTTCCGCCGGCAGGCAGAGTCGACTGCCCCGTTTCCTGCAAAGTTTCACCAGCGCTTACCCATCGCCGCCACGAAACCGCAGGCCGACCGGGAACGGAGAGAACTTCCTGGAAATCCCGATTTGTCTTTTACAGCCCTGGTACGAGGCGGCCGCCCCCGGCAACAGGGGCAGGACTTCGGCGTAGTCGGCTGACGCCCGCTTCCTGACGGGTGACCGGATTGGACGGGGTCGGGTGAGCCCTGATCGAAAGTCTCGTCCGGATTCTGGGCAGCCTCAAAAATGACCAAAAAGCGGAACGGTCATCTTGGTGAGAGTATTTACTCTCACCTTTGGGACTGGCGGTGCCGCAGGTCATTTTCACCCGAGCGTGATAGCCGGAGGCCTGGTCCGAGATCCAAGGGGGCAGCCCTCAGGCTCCTCCGTCCGAATCGGCGAGGGCCGCGAGCAGCTGATTGGTACGGCGGGCGGCGGCGGCCGGGTCCGGGCCGGTCGCGGCGACCATTCCCCAGCGTTCCGGGACACAGGCGACGGCCCGCATCAGGCCTCCCGCCGGCGTCATCGCCGCTGCCGTCGCTTCCATCCGGCCGAGGGTCTGCGTGGCCGAGGGCCGGAACACCCGGGTGGCCGCGTACCGGTCGGTGATCCCCTCGCGGCGTGCGGTGTCCTGGAAGGCTCGCAGGTACTCCGCCCCGTGCGAGGAGAGGTTGAAGTCGATCGCGCCGACCAGCAACCGGTCGCCGAACCTGCCTCCGACGTATCCGACGGCGAAGTCGACGCCTCCGGTGGCCAGCCCCTGGTGGCTGCCGTCCCGCACGCTCTCCGGGCCGAGAAACGCGGCCCGGATCGCCTCCAGCGCGTCCCGGATGGTCCGGTATGCCTCGTCCGGCAGACCGAGCGCGGCCCAGGCGTCCGCGTCGAGATAGCTGTTGCCCGTCCAGGAGTAGCCGTTCAGGACCTGGAGCGTGAGGCCGTCCGCGACACGTCCGTACCGGAAATGGCCCGAGGGAACGACCGGCAGCCGCGTGCCGTCAAGCTCCACCGAGAGGAACCCGGCCCAGGCTTCGAGGAGGTAGTCGTCCCCGAGTGGATAGGCCGCCTCGGCCTCCGCGGCGAGCCGCCCGGTGTCGCCGAGGTCGATGTTGCCGACGATCCGGGCCCCGTCCCCCGCCTCGCTCGGTTTGAGTCCGGCCGCCCGGAGCCCGTAACGGGTACGGAGCAGCTCGGCGGCATCGAGCACTCCGGCGACGAAGGCTTCCCGCGACACGTCCGTGCGCAGCACGGTGTAGCCGGGCAGCACGGGGATCTCCAGGCCGAGGAGTTCGTACGCCTCGCCCAGCCGCTGTTCGGCCGCGAGCAGCGCGTCGGCGGACAGCCCGTTCGGTGTGAGGGTGCGGGCGGCTTCGACGGTGGGATGGATGTGCCGCTTGCGGTTCCAACGCGTGGCGACGGCTGGGCTGTTGGCGTCGGTGACGAACCGGTCGAGACCGGTCCGTCGGCGGAGCCAGAGCAGGAAGATCTGCATCTCCAGGTCCAGCGCGTACAGCCGGATCACCGCGTCGGGGCGGTCGCGCAGCCAGTCGATGACGTGGCCGAGCGGGGTGTCGGCGCCCCGCTCGTGCGCGTCGGCCAGGGTGAGGAGGGCGTGGCTGAGGTAGTAGTGGTCGCGGTCGCCCGCGTCGACGCAGGGCACGCCCCAGTGGCTGACCGCCTCCGCCCACGGCGCGGTCCGTCCGACCGAGAGGTCGGCCGTGGCACCGAGGAAGACCGCGCGGGCCTCCACATACGTCGCCACGTCGTGCGGAACCCGGTCGGCCCGGAGCTCGGCCACATCGCCCTCAAGCGCCCGCAGTGTCGGGGTGGCCGAGTGGAGCAGCAGGGCGGGGAGCTCGCCGGCGGACCGGGCGTAGCACGGCGCCAGCTCCTTCTGGGCGAGTTGCGCGACCGAGGAGCAGTCCGTACCGAGTAGCCGGTCGGCGACCGCGGCCACTTGCGTGGCGTCGAGGACGCGGTGGCCGGTGAAGAAGCCCGCCCAACAAACGTCCTCGCCGTCCTGCGACTTGTACACGGACGGTGTGACGGGTACGAGCACGGCGGCTCCTTGTCGGGCGGGCGGTGACGGCGGATCGACGACAGGCCCTGGGCCGTGTCGTCAGACCGCCTGGGACGCGAGGACGGCCTTGAAGACGACCGTCACATACGGTAGGTCGAATTCATTGCGTCCCGCGAGTTGTGGGTGCGTGGCGGCGAGTTGCCTGATCTGTTCCTTCAGCTCTTCCTGGCGTTCCGGTGTGCAGTTCAGGTAGTAGGACCGGGAAGTGATGAGTCCGACGAGGGATTCCACGGTCTGCGGTGAGGAGTGCTCGAAGAATCCGATCTCGATGGGGCCGAACCGGGATCCGAAGGTGGGATTCCGCAGCCATCCGGAGAGCCGGCCGGGGTCGTTGCCGCGGAGGGCGGCCAGCACACCGTGCAGCAGGATCGCCGCCGCGGTCTGCGGGTCCGTGCCGGTGTCCTCGTCGGCGAGGATCCGGGAGAGCTCCGCCGACCACGGGACTTCCTCGTCACGCAGGTTCCACAGGGTGGCGAGTGTTCCTCCCGGCCGGATCACCCGGGCCATCTCGGCGTGCGCGGGCTCGGGGTCGAACCAGTGGTAGGCGTGGCTGACCAGGACCGCGTCGACGCTCGCGTCCGCGAGGGGGATCTTCTCGGCACTGCCCGCGTGCACGGCCGCGGTGGGTGCGGAGGCGGTGATGAGTTCCCGCATCCCGTCGTCGGGTTCCACCGCGGACACCTGGTGTCCGTCGGCCAGCAGCGCGCGGGTGAGGATGCCCGTACCGGCGCCGAGGTCGAGCACGGTGCGGGGCTTCTCCCCCAGCACCCAGCGGAAGCTTTCCCGCGGGTAGTCCGGCCGGGTTCTGTCGTACGCCTGCGCGCCGCGTCCGAAGGAGCTGCCGCGCTGCTGCCAAGCCTGTTCCGTGGTCATGTCGTGAGCCCTCTCGCTCGTGGTTTCTGTTCCGAATTTCCGTTCCGAGTTCCTTCGTGCGTTCCTTCGTGCGTTCCTTCGTGCGTTCTCCCGGGTTCCTCATTGGCGCCGGTAGAACATGCGCAGCCGGTCGGGGTGGTAGCGCACGTGCATCGGGTGCGCCTCGCCGTGCACGGCGGTGGCGACGGCCTGGGCGACCACCGGGGCCTGGGCGAAACCACCGGTGTTGTGACCGCCGGTCACCACCACGAGGCCGCCGTGCGCGTTGGGCGCGATCTCCAGGACCGGCAGGCTCGACGCCGTCCACGGGCGTACGCAGTGCCGTCTGCTCCGCTCAAGGAGTCCGTCCGCGCGCGCGTCCTCGAACGCCTCCGGGAAGAACAGCGCCGCGGTGTCCTCGACCGCGGTGTGGAGGGCGTCGAGTTGCGCGGGGTCGATGTGCGCGGGGTCGGCTCCGGTCCAGCCGTAGCCGGACCCCACCACCAGTGACGGCTTCCCGTCCGGTGCTGTCGTCACGGTGACGTTGGTGTCCTTCGCCAGATGGCCGGACCTGCTGATCTTGAGGGAGTTCAGCAGCCGGGGCAGCAGGTTCGGCAGGGTGAGCCAGACGCCCACCACGCCGTGGATGAGTCCGTGCGCTGCGGTGCCGCGCAGCAGTTCGCCGCCGTACGCGCCCGGAGACAGGACGTAGTGGTCCGCGTGCACAGGTCCTTCCGCGCAGCGCAGCCCGTCCGGCAGCCCGTTCGCGTCGGTGTGCAGGCCCTCGACGGGCTTCTCCCAGTGGAACTGGGCCCCCTCCTGCTCCAGCAGGCCGATCAGCCGGGCGAGGAAGCTGTGTATCTGGACGGTGAAGCCCGTCACCTCGATGCCTCCGGCGAGGACGCCCGCCGTGTGGGCGTAGGACAGTGCCGGGTGGCTTCGGGCCACCTGCTCCGGGGACAGCACCCGGCGGGCTGCCCCCAGAGCCTGTTGCCGCCTGATCTGGGCCCGGAGTTCGGCCGGATCGGTGTAGAGGCGGAGGATGCCGTCGCGCAGACCGACGTCACGCGCCAACTCAGGCTCCGTGCTGAGGAGTTCGTCCCACAGTGGTTGCGACAGGCGGTTGAGGAGGAGGACGTCGTCGGTGTAGGCGCCGGCGAGCCACGGCGGTATGCGCGCGCTGTCGCGTACCCAGCCGCGCTCCTCCTCTTTGAGCGCGGACGGTTCGGCGAGACACCAGCCGTTGTCCTTGAGCGGCCGCAGGAAGGGGACCGGGCCCGTCGTCGCGTTGCCGTGGTAGCCGTCGGTCTCGGTGAGGGTGAACATCCGCCCGTCGCCACCGCCCCTGCTGGCCCCGTACGCCGTCCAGTGGGCACCGCTCCTGGGGTCGGGCGCGCTGTCGTAGACGGTCACCCGGTGCCCCGACCGCAGCAGCCGCAACGCGGTGATCAGGTTCACCACGCCGGCGCCCACCAACGCCACCGATCCGCGGCGGGCCCGGACCGCGGCGAGTCGGCTGGAAAGCGTCGGCGCTGTCACCGCGGTCAGCCAGCGGAGCTCCGCCAGTGCCAGGGCTCGTGCGTACAGTTCGCGTCCCGTGGCAGCCCGGCCGGTGAGGCGGAGCACGGTCAGATGCGCGTCCGCGGCGTCCTGTGCGGGCTGTCCGGCGCCTTCCCGCCCGGCGCCCGCTTCCGGTGCGACGAGTACGACGACGAGCGGCGCGTCGCGGGCCGTCGCCCGACGCCAGGCCGCCGCTTCCGCCGCGTCGGGCACGGTCAGGGTGAGCAGGACATCCGGACGGTGCCTGGCGAGCACGGCACCGCGCCGGCCTGCCGGTAATCGGGAGAGTCCGGGTCGGTAACGCAGGCCCGGACCGCGCACGAGGGATTTGACGTCAGCGGGCAACGAGTGATCCACAAGCACCAACAACAGCCGCTCCCGGTCGCGTAGGGCGGAACGGGTGCGTCCTGACAGCCGCGTTCCGTACTGCCGTGCACGTGCGGGTGTACATCCGGGTGCCGGCGGTACACCTCGACGAGCGCCGGTCCCGCGGAGCGTTCGCCGTCATCGCATTGAACCCCACGGCCGCCCTCGCGGGCGTCGCGATCGTCTTGAACCGCCGCCTCACCACTGGCGGGACAAACCACCCTTTCCGTACACCTGGCCGTACGCGCGGCATGCCGGCTCCGCCGCCGTGCGATGACCCGCCGGTGCGCGCTGTGAGACGGACGGTGAGTTCGTCGCCCTGCGAGGCGGTCCCGATGCCGCGGCGGATAGCATGGGCGCATCTCGCCTCGTTGTTGAGGAGCGGGTGGTGTGCCGGGAAGCCTGGTCGGCGACGTAACTGTCGCGCGCCCGGAAAGGCTTGCCGTGCCTATTGCTCTTCGTGTCCGTCCACCGTGCCCGTGAATTCGTCCGGCTGCGCGGTGAGCTGACCAGCGGCAGAGCACCATGCTCCGCTGGAAACCTTCCCGAGCCGTCGCTCGTGTCCCTGACGTTGCCGAGACGCGTCTCGGCAGGGTCACCTTCCTCGCACCGGACGCCGGTGCCCCGCTTCTGGCTGCCGCGGGCACTGCCCGCCGGACCCGCGTGCGTCCCGTCATCGGCAGAGCCACGCCCCGCGTGCTGCGCGGGCCGGGGTCCTCGGTGCCCCATGGGCACCCGACTCCGGGCCGGCCGGCAGCTTCCGACTGGATTGAGAGTTCAGAGATGTCTCCGCAGCGCCCTTCCTCGCCGCCCCCCTCCCTGCCTCGGGAGCCGCTGATCCAACAGGTGCTCGCCTGCTTCGACGCCTACGCCAGGGTCCGCGGGACGCGCGACAGCATCCTGCCGGCCTCCCGGGTCACCCCCCGGGAGGAACAGCGGGCCTTCGACGAACTCCGCCAGGCAGTCGCGCGACTCCGCGACGCGGCCGGTGAAGACGGCTGACCGGCACGGGCGGGTCGCGCGCTCCCGGAGGGCGGCGACGCCGAAGCCGTGACGGAGCGGGCGGTACGGATGGCGGCTGCCGCCGCAGGGGCGGGGCGGCGGTCGTGAGGGACAGCGGTGCCGTCCGGCGGCACTCCCGTCAGGGCGCGGGCGGGGTCCCCCAGGGTGCCGCCTCCTCCAGCTGCGCCGCCAGGGCGAGCAGCACGCCCTCGCCGCCGAAGGGTGTGGCGAACTGGACGCCGAGCGGCAGCCCTTGGCTGTCGTGGCCGAAGGGGACGGACATGGCGGGCATCCCGGTCACGTTGTACACGCTGGTGAAGGCGGCGTAGACGGAGGCGTGCCGGTAGACCGACTCCGGAACCGACGTGTCGAGGGTGCCGAGCAGCGGGGTGGGCTGCGCGAGGGTCGGGGCGAGCAGTACGTCGAACCGCCGGAACGCCGCGCCGGCCTCCCAGCCGATCTCCTGGGCGCGGCGCAGCGCACGGCTGACGTCGGCCGCCGAGAGGGTGCGGTAGTGGTCGTACAGCACGCGGGTGAAGGGTTCTATGTCGTCGTCGGCCAGGGGCCTGCCGAGCCCGGCGAGCCGGGCGTCGATCTGGGCGACGAGGTCGGCGCCCATCAGGACGCCCGAGGTGCGGCCGACGTCGTCGGGGCGGTACGGGGCGGTGGTCTCGGTGACGTCGTGGCCGAGGCGTTCGCACAGCAGGGCCGCGGCGTGTACCGCCCGTTCGCAGTCCGGGTGCACGCCGGGGCCGTCCGGCAGTGCGGTGAGCAGCCCGATCCGCAGCCGTCCGGGGGCGCGGCAGGCCAGTTCGGCGAAGGGTGCGGCGGGGGCCGGTGCGGCGTAGGCGTCGCCGGGCAGCGGGCCCGCGGCCACGTCGAGGAGCAGGGCGCTGTCCCGGACGGTCGTGGTGAGGGCGTGGTGTGCGGAGAGGAGGCCCGAGAGGGTGGTGGGGCGGGGTGCGGGCGAGACGCGCCCGCGGCTCGGCTTGAGTCCGAACAGTCCGCAGGCGGCCGCCGGGATGCGGATCGAGCCGCCGCCGTCGCTCGCGTGCGCGACGGGGACCATCCCGGCCGCCACGGCGGCCGCCGAGCCGCCGCTGGAGCCGCCCGGCGAGTGGGCGGTGCTCCACGGGTTGCGGGTGGGGCCGAAGAGCGCCGGTTCGGTGGAGGCGTTGAGGCCCAGTTCGGGGGTGTTGGTGGTGCCGAGGACGACGGCTCCGGCGCGCCGGTAGCGGGCCACCAGTTCGCTGTCGTGGCGGGCCGTCGCGTCGGCGAAGAGCCGGCTGCCGCCCGTGGCGGGCAGTCCCGCGACGTCGGTGCCGAGGTCCTTGACCAGCATGGGGACGCCGTGCAGCGGGCCCTCGGGCAGCCCGGCCGCGATCTCGGCGCGGGCGGCGTCGAACCGGGTGTGGACCACCGCGCCCAGGGCGGGGTCCAGTGTCCGGATGCGGGCGATCGCCTCCTCGGTGACGGTACGGGCGTCGGTCCGGCCGTCCCTGACCGCCTCGGCCGTGGCGACCGCGTCGGGCCCCCTCACTTCACGTATCCGGCGGGCGTGCCCCAGGTGTCGCGGCGGGTGGTGTCGCGGTCGACGAGCACGCAGCGGGTGCCGGTGAAGTTGGTCGGCATGCACTTGTTGCAGTGGATGCACAGGGACGGGGTGGTGGCGTCGTCCCGCAGGCGGTTGACCAGGTCGGGTTCGCGCAGCAGGGCGCGGGCCATGGCCACGTACTCGAAGCCCTCCCGCATCGCGAGTTCCATGGCCGGCTTGTCGGTGATGCCGCCGAGCAGGACCATCGGGAGCTTCACGGCGGCCCGGATCTGCCGGGCGTCCTCCAGCAGATAGGCGTCCCGGTAGGGGTAGCTGCGCAGGAACCGCTTGCCGACCGCCTTCACCCCGAGCTTGATCGGCTGCGGCATGATCGCGGAGAACTCCCGGAGCGGTGCGTCGCCCTTGAAGAGGTACATCGGGTTGAGCAGGGAGCTGCCGGCGGTCATCTCCAGGGCGTCGACGGTGCCGTCCTGTTCGAGCCACTGGGCCACCGGGATGGCCTCGTCGAGCCAGAAGCCGCCGGGCACCCCGTCGTCCATGTTCATCTTGGCGATGACGGCGATCCGGCCGCCCACGGCGTCGTGGACGGCCCGCATGATCTCGCGGGCGAACCTGGCCCGGTTGGGCAGGCTGCCGCCGTACGCGTCGGTGCGGTGGTTGATCCGGGGGCTGAGGAAGGAACTGGCCAGGTAGTTGTGGCCCAGGTGGACCTCGACGGCGTCGAAGCCCGCGTCGACGGCGCGGCGGGCGGCCTCGGCGTGTGCCTCGGTGATGCGCCGGATGTCGGCGGCGGACGCCTCCCGGGCCCAGCTGAGGGTGGTGGCGTGGAAGTGCCTGGACGGGGAGAGGGCCGGGGCGCCGTTGCCCTTGGGGTTGGCGACGGGTCCGCCGTGGCCGATCTGCGCGGCGATCGCGGCGCCCTCGGCGTGCACGGCCTCGGTGAGCACGCGGAGTCCCGGCATCGCCTCGTCGGTCCAGTGGATCTGGTGCCGGTCGGTCCGCCCCTCCCGGGCGACGGCGCAGTAGGCGACGGTCGTCATGCCGACGCCGCCCCGCGCGTAGGCGACGTGGAAGTCGACGAGGTCCTGGGTCACCAGGGACTTGTGGCTGAGTCCCTCGTAGGTCGCGGCCTTGATGACTCGGTTGCGGAGCCTGACCGGGCCCAGCTGGGCGGGGGCCAGGACATCGGGTGCCTCGGTGGTGGTCACGAGTGGTTCCTTTTCGGTTCGGCGTGATGACAGGCGACCCGGTGTCCGGGCCGGATGTCCCTGAGCGGGGGCTCCTCCTCGGAGCACAGGCCGGTGGCCAGCGGGCAGCGGGTGCGGAAGCGGCAGCCGGACGGCGGGTTCAGGGGCGACGGGAGCTCGGCGGCGGGGCCGGCGGGCGCGGCGGGGTCCCCGGCGGCGCCGGGGCCGCGCTGGGCCTCGGGGAGGGAGGCGAGCAGCAGCCGTGTGTAGGGGTGGACGGCCTCGTGCTGCATCCCGTCTGAGGGCAGCACCTCGCAGACCTTGCCGAGGTACATCACCATGACGCGGTCGCTGACGTTCTTCACCACGGAGACGTCGTGGGCGATGAAGACCATGCTCAGCCCGCGCCGCCGCGTCGTCGTCTCCAGGAGGTTGAGGATCTGCGCCTGCACGGACACGTCGAGGCTGGAGACGGGTTCGTCGCAGATCAGCACCTCGGGGTCAAGGAGCAGCGCGCGGGCGACGCAGACCCGCTGGCACTGGCCGCCGGAGAGTTCGTGCGGTCTGCGCTCCCGTACGGTCGCGGGGTCGAGGCCGACGTCGCGCAGCGCCGCGTCGATCCGGGTGTCCTTGTCGCGGGCGCCGTCGCCGCTCCCCCAGATCGACGGACCCTCCCACACCAGGTCCTTGACCCTGCGGCGGGGGTTCAGGGCGGAGACCGGGTCCTGCATGATGATCTGCATCCGCGCGCGGGCCCGGCGCAGTTCCTCGGGGGCCAGGCCGGTCAGGGTCACCCCGCCGAGCCGTACGGTGCCCGAGTCCGGGGGCGGCAGTTGGATCAGGGAGCGGCCGACGGTGGACTTGCCGCAGCCGGACTCGCCGAGAATGCCGAGGGTCTCGCCGGCCGCGACGTCCAGGCAGACACCGGAGACGGCGTGCACCTTCCGGCCGCGCCCGGCCGGGAACTCCACGACGAGGTTCTCCGCGCTCAGTGCGGGCGGCCGCGCGCCCCGTTCGGTGGAGGCGGACGTGGCGGTGGTGCGGGTGCTCGTCATACGGCGGCCTCCTCGGCGGCGCCCAGGGGGTGGTGGCAGGCGACGACGCCGCCGGCGTCACGCTCACCGGCGTACGCGGCGAGCGGGGGCGATTCGGTGGCGCAGCGGTCGGTCGCGGCGCCGCAGCGGGGGGTGAACCGGCATCCGGGGGGAGGGTGCAGCAGATTGGGCGGGCGGCCCTCGATCGTGGGGAGCAGGGTGTGCGGGGGCAGGTCGAGTCGGGGGATGGAGGCGATCAGGGCGCTGCTGTACGGGTGCCGGGGGCGCTCGAAGACGGCCTCGGTGGGCGCGTATTCGACGAGCCGGCCCGCGTACATGACCGCGACCCGGTCCGTGCGGCCGGCGACGGTGGCGAGGTCGTGGCTGATGAGGACGGTCGCCATCCGCAGGTCCCGCGCCAGGGTCTGGAGCAGGTCCAGGATCTGCTTCTGCACGGTGACGTCGAGCGCGGTGGTCGGTTCGTCGGCGATGAGCAGCCGGGGGCCGCAGGCCAGGGCCATGGCGATGACGACGCGCTGCCGCATTCCGCCGGAGAGTTCGTGCGGGTACTGGCGTGCGCGCCGGGCCGGTTCGGGGATGCCGACCTGCCGGAGCAGGTCGACGGCGCGTTCCCTGGCGTCGGCGCGGCTCAGGCCCTGGTGCAGCCGGACGCTCTCGGACAGGTGTGTGCCGACCTTCTTCACCGGGTTCAGGGAGGTCATCGGGTCCTGGAAGACCATGGCGACCTCGGTGCCCCACAGGGCCCGCCGCCCCGCCGGGCTCAGGGCGTGGACGTCCCGCCCGCCGAGCAGGACGGTTCCGGAGACGGTGGTGCCGGGGCCGTCGGTGATGAGGCCCATGAGGGTGCGGCCGAGCACGGACTTGCCCGATCCGGACTCACCGACGATGCCGAGGGTCTCGCCCTCGGACAGCGACAGGCTGACGCCGTCGACGGCCCGCACCGGACCGCGCGGGGTGTGGAAGGCGGTGCGTACGCCGGTGGCCGTCAGCAGCGGCGGTGCGCCGGCGGCGATGGGGGGTACGGGGGCCTTGGGCAGCGGTGCGGTGGTCACAGTTTCACGCTCCGGGAGTCCCATCGGCCACGGGCCTTCTCGCCGACGATGTTGAAGGCGAACACGGTGAGGAAGAGGAAGGCGCCGGGCACGAGCACGATGTGCGGGTGCGCCTCGAAGACCCGGCCCTCCCCCTCCGCGATCATGTTTCCCCAGGTGGGTTCCGGTGGCTGGATACCGAGTCCGAGGAAGCTGAGGGAGGCCTCGGCGACGATGAGGACCGAGATCATCACGACGGCCAGGGACAGCAGGGGCAACAGGACGTTGGGCAGCAGTTCGCGCAGCAGGATGCGCGAGCGGGTCGCTCCCATGGCGCGGGCCGCGACGACGAACTCCCGGTTGGCGTACGCCATGGTCGTGGCGCGGGCGAGCCGCACCATGCCGGGGACGGTGAGCAGCGCCAGGGAGAACGCGACGTTGCGCAGCCGCGGCTGGAGCACGGTCGCGAGCGCGATGAGCAGGATGAGCGGCGGTACGGCGAGCAGTGAGTTGGTGGCGATGCCCACGGCCCGGTCGGCGGCCTTGCCGAAGTAGCCGGCGACCATGCCGACGGCCCCTCCGACGACGGTGCCGATGGCGACGGCGGACAGGGAG
Organism: Streptomyces sp. NPDC048671; assembly: GCF_055587045.1. Lineage (NCBI taxonomy): Bacteria > Bacillati > Actinomycetota > Actinomycetes > Kitasatosporales > Streptomycetaceae > Streptomyces > Streptomyces sp. NPDC048671. The sequence continues at coordinate 193,452 of NZ_JBVJHB010000015.1, forward strand.
ATGAGCAGCGAGGAGCGGGCACCGTAGAGGGATCTGGCCAGCAGGTCGAGGCCGAAGCCGTTGGTGCCCAGGGGGTGGGCGCCGGTGAACGCCGGGGGGCTGAAGACGGGTTCGAGGACGGTGGTCGCGACGTCGCGGTCCTCGGCGAGCCCCAGCCACGGGGCGAACAGGATCGCGAGGCCGAGCAGCAGCAGCCAGCCGGCGCCGAACCAGAACACCACGTCGAAGCCGGGGCCCGCCCACCGCTTGCCGAGCCGGGAGGCGCCGCCGAGTGCCATGCCGAGGCCGAGCAGCGCGACGGCCGCCCTGGCGGGCGGGACGAGCTGGGCCGTGGTCGCCCCGAACACCAGGAGGGCGAGGCCGACGGCGGTGAGGGCGACGGCGGTGAGCAGGGGCAGGGGGAAGGCGGTCCGCGTGCGCGGAACGATGTCAGACATGGACACGTCGCGTCCTCGGGTCTAGATAGCCGTAGGAGAGGTCGATGCCGGCGTTGATCACCACGTAGATCACGGCGATGGTGAGCACGGCGCCCTGGACCATCGGGTAGTCGCCCTGGCCGGCCGCGTTGACGATGAGGGTTCCCATGCCGGGCAGTTGGAAGAGGTACTCCACGACGACGGTGCTGCCGATCAGCCGGCCGAGGCTGAGGCCGAGCAGGGTGACCAGGGAGAACGAGGAGGGGCGCAGGGCGTCGGAGAACAGGATGCGCAGCGGGTTCATCCCCTTGGCGCGGGCGGCGAGGATGAAGTCCTCCCGCAGGGTCACGATGAGGTCGCCGCGCAGTACCCGGGTGAACATGGCAAGTTCGGCCAGGGCGACGGTCAGGGCGGGCAGGAAGGCGTGGTGCAGATTGCCCGCGAGGTCGCCGTCGCCGAGCCGCACCCATTCGGATCGCGGGAACCAGCCGGCCGAGTTGACCAGGACGAGGACCAGCAGCAGACCGGCCAGGAAGCTGGGCACGGACAGCACGCCGAAGGTGCCGGCGCCGATGATCCGGTCGGCGGCCGAGCCCTCGCGGTACGCCGACCACATGGCCAGCGGCACGGCGATCAGCAGGGCGATGAGCAGTCCGAGTGCCGCGATCTCGAAGCTGACGGGCAGCGCGGACAGCACCCGGTCGGTGACGTCGCTCTGGGGCGGTACGACGGAGTGGCCGAGGTCTCCGGTGAGGGCGTTGCCCAGCCAGTGGAAGTAGCGGGTGACGACGGGCTGGTCGAGCCCGAGGTCATGACGGAGCCCGGCGTACTCGGAGGGTGCCCGGCCCGCCCCGAGGATGTCGACGGCGGGATCGCCCGGCATCAGGACGACGAGGGAGAACACCCCGATGCTCGCGATCAGGAGCACGCCCACCAGTTCCAGGGCCCGGACGGCCAGGCGGCGAAGCGCAGCGGGACTCATGGTTCCTCCAGATCCGGGGCCGGTCGTCCGGCCCGTCGCGCGCCACGGTCGGGTGGGTCCACACACGGGCGGGCCGGGCGGCCCGGGGCGGCAGCCCGGTGAACGGGGGCCCGGCGCGCACCGGGCGGGAGCGCCGGGCGGCGGGTCATCACTTGCTGATCCATGCCTGCCCGAAGAGGGCCATGTACTCGTCGGTGGGCACGATGCCGTGGACGTTCTTGCCCCAGGCGGTGAAGCCGGCGCTCGCGCCGAGGTTCACCACGGGCACGTCCTCGTTGAAGAGTGTCTGCACGTCGTCGAGGATCCGCTGGGTCTCGGCGTGGCCGCGGGCGCCCTGGAGCTCGACGAGCAGTTGGTCCATCTTCGGGTTGGCGTACGCGCCGGGGTTGCCGTAGCTCTTGGAGTTCAGGACGCTCTGGAGGCGGTGGTAGGGGTCGCTCTCGGAGATGCTCGCCGCGCCGCGGCTGATGTCGAAGTCGTGCTCCACGTATGTCTTGGACACCCTGTCGGCGATGGAGGAGACCAGGTCGAGTTCGACCGTGAAGCCGACCCGTTCCAGCATCGCCTTGGTGACGACCGCCTTGGCCCGGGAGACGGGGTCGGTGCCGTCCATGTAGGTGAGGGTGCCGTCGAAGCCGTCCTTCTTGGCCTCGGTGACGAGCTTCTTCGCCTTGCCGAGATCGATGCCGGTGGGCTTCACCGCGGAGTGCAGGCGTGATTCCGGCGGGAAGATCTCCTGCCCCGGCAGGCCCTTGCCCTCGTAGGCGCGTGCGGTGTCGAGCTTCGGGTCGAGGGCCAGGGCCATCGCCCGGCGGACCCGCAGATCCGCGCCGGGGCGCCCGCCGCGGGTGTTGATGGTGATCATGTTGCCGAGGCCGGTGAGGGTCAGCTCCCCCGGATGGCCTTCGTGCACGGCGTCGTCGACGACGTCGGGGCTGCGCATGTACGTCACGTCGGCGGTGCCGTCGTTCAGCGCGTCGAGTTTGGAGCGGTCGGACTGCGGCCAGGTGAAGCGCAGCGCGTCGAGGTAGGGCTCGCCCTTCCAGTACTTCTTGTTCGCCTTGAGGATCATCTCCTCCTGCGGGGCGTACTTGCCCAGGGTGAAGGGACCGGCGCCGATCGGCCGGAACGTCTTCGAGGCGTACGCGGCGGGGGCCACGATCATGCCGGGTGCCTGGGCGAGCATCGCCGGGAAGGTGGCCCAGGAGTTGCGGAGGGTGAAGACGACGGTGGAGTCGTCGGTGGCCCGCGTCGTCGCGAGGTTCGGGGCGAGCAGCGCGGTGTCGGCTCCCTTGCTCCGCTGGTACCAGGCGATGCTGGCGACCACGGCTTCGGCGTCCAGGGGTGTGCCGTCGGAGAATGTGACGCCGTCGCGGAGTTTCAGGGTCCAGGTCTTCAGGTCGTCGCTGCTGTGCAGCGATTCGGCCAGCCACGGCTGGTACTTCTTCGCCGCGGTGTCGTAGCGCATCAGTACGTCGTAGACGGCGGCGAGCGCGGAGCCGCCGGACGCGCCCGTCGCGTAGGTGACGGCGGGGCTGAGGCTGCGGGCCTCCGCGTAGTCCGCGAAGCGCAGGGTGCCGCCGCGGACGGGCTTGCCGCCCTCGGGCTGGTCGCCGACCGTGCCGAACTCGTAGCGGCCGCGTTCGGCCGTGTGCTGCTTGCCGCTGCCCCCGTCGTCGGGTGAGGCGCATGCCGAGGTGAGCATGGCCGCGACGGCCAGGGCCGCTGCGAGGCGGGCTCTCACCCGTGGTGCTCGCTTCATTTCTTCCTCCAGTTGTCCGGGTGCGGGAAGCGGAGTTCGTCCGGTGCGGGCAGCGGCGAAGAGCGTGGGAGCCGGATCAGATGGGGGACGCTACGGCCGGCGAAATCCGGCCGACGTGACCTATCCCACTCACCGGGAACCGGGGCCGGGGGCGGCCTGACCCGGTGGGAGGAGGGCTCCCGCTCCCGGCAGCGCCGTGGCACGGTGTCCCAGTGACCGGAACCGGCCGGGGGCAGGGGCCCCGTACTGGCCGACACTGGCGTCGACCGCGATCCCAGTGGAGTTCACGACGCCCAGGAGTTCCCGATGCCCAGCGAAACGGATCACCGCACCCCCGCCCCCGGTCCCGCACCGGCGAACGGCCTCACCGGCCCGCACGGCCGGTTCGAGCTCGCCGACGACGATGTGCTGGGCACCCGGCTGCCGGTGTTCACCCACCGGCAACGGGCCCTGCACGAGGTGCTGCACGCGTCCGTCGCACACGCGGGACGCGACTTCATCGTCACCGCGGACCGCCGGATCACCTTCGCCCAGCACGCGGCGCACGTCGCCTCACTGGCCCGGGTGCTGCGTGAGGAGTACGGCATCGCCAAGGGCGACCGGGTGGCCGTCGCCGCCGCCAACTCCCCGGAGTGGATAGAGACGTTCTGGGCCGTCGTGTCGATCGGCGCGGTGGCGGTCGGGTTCAACGCCTGGTGGTCGGCGCGCGAGATGGCCCACGGCCTGCGCAACGCGGAGCCCGCCCTCGTGGTGGCCGACGCCAGGCAGTCGGCGAAGCTGGCCGGCTGCACGGTCCCGGTGCTGTCCATGGAGGACGACATCAGCCGCTGCGTCACGGCCCACGCCGACGCGCGGCTGCCGTCCGCCGATGTCGCCGAGGACGACCCGGCCGTCATCCTCTACACCTCGGGCACCTCGGGCCGCCCCAAGGGGGCCGTGCACACGCATCGCAACCTGCTGGCCGTCGTCGAGTACCACCGCATGAACGACGCCCTGCTCCAGGAGTTCGGTGACCCGACGCCCCCGCAGGACCGCGTGTACCTGCTGACGCTGCCGCTGTTCCACATCGCGAGCCTGCACAACCTGGCCGTGCCGCGGCTCGCCACCGGCAGCCGGATCGCCCTGCACCAGGGCTCGTTCGACGCGGACGCGGTGCTCGGCATGGTCGAGCGGGAGCGCGTCACCAACTGGGGTGCGGTGCCGACGATGGCCCACCGGCTGCTCGAACACGGCGGGGCCCACCGGTACGACACGTCTTCGCTCACGGCGTTCTCGCTGGCCTCCGCCCCGTCGTCGACCGAGTTCAAGGAGCGGCTGCGCAAGAGCCTGCCGTTCGCGAAGGACTCGCTGGTGGACAGCTACGGGCTGACCGAGACCTGTACCGCCGTCGCCGCGGCGAACCCGCAGGAGCTGGCGGCGGCCCCCGGTACCCTCGGCCGGCCCGTCGCCGGTGTGCGGCTGGAGATCCGCGACCCCGGCGGCGAGGTGCTCGGCGAGGGCGAGGAGGGCGATGTCTGGGTCCGCAGCCAGTACAACATGCTGGGCTACTGGCGTGACCCCGAGGCCACCGCCGGTGCGATCGGCCCGGACCGCTGGCTGCGCACCGGGGACCTGGGGCAGCTGCGCGAGGGCAGGCTCCATCTCAGCAGCCGCCGCTCGGACCTGATCATCCGCGGCGGCGAGAACGTGTACCCCGCCGAGGTCGAGACGGTCCTGGCCGAACACCCGGACGTCCGGGAGTGCCTGGTGCTGGGGGTGCCGCATCCCGACCTCGGCCAGGAGGTGGCCGCCGTCGTGGTGCTCGCGGCGGGCTCGGCGGTCACCGAGGAGGCGCTGCGGGAGTACGCGGGACACGAACTGGCGTACTTCAAGGTGCCCAAGCGGTGGCGGCTGACCACCGACGAGCTCCCACGCAACGCGACCGGCAAGGTGATCCGGCCCGAGGTACGGATCTGACGGGTACGGCTCCGACGCCCTGCCCGTGGTTCGGCAACGATGGTGCCCCGGCCGCCCGACGCGGCCGGGGCACCATCGGATGACCGCTCAGAAGTCCGCGGGTCCGCGCAGGGTCGCCTCGGCGCCTCCGTCGACGTACACCACCTGACCGGTGATGTGGCTGTTCTCCTCGGAGACCAGGAACAGCACGGCCGCCGCGACGTCCTCGGGCCGCAGATAGCCGTTGAGCGGCATGGGGACGGCGGCGTCCATCACCTTCCTCATCTCCGGGTCGTCGAAGAGCCCCGCGCTCATCGGGGTGAGCACGATGCCGGGCGCGACCACGTTCACCGGGATTCCGGCGTCGGCCCAGCCCCCGGCGACGGCGGTGCGCCGCGCCCACTGGGCGAGCGCCGCCTTGGACGAGGGGTACAGCTGCCGGGCGCGGCCGTCGGCGACGGCCCGCTCCGCGTGTGCCAGGGCGGTGGCCTCGTCGTCGGCCAGGCAGGCGGCGACGACATCCGGGTCGCCGGGCTGGGTCCCGGAGATGGAGCCGATGACCACGGCCCTGGGCCGTTCGGCCGCGGCGAGCGCGGGCCGCAGCGCCGTCAGGAACTCGGTGGTGCCGAAGTAGTTGACGGTCACCATCGCGGTTCCCGGCACGGAGGTGCCGGCGCAGGTGACGACCGCGTCCACCACCCCGCCGGCCGCCTCGCGGGCCGCCGCCGCGGCGGCGGCGCGGCCTTGTGGCGTGGACAGGTCGGCGTCGATCTCGCCCCCGCGCAGGTCCACCCCGATGACCCGGTCGCCCCCGGCACGGAGCAGAGCGGTGAGTGCGGCACCGATCCCGGACCCGGATCCGGTGACGACGACGTTGCGCGGCATGGTTACTCCTCAGATCGGTCGATGGTTCCGGTGGGGCGGCCCGGCCCTCGGGGCGGCGGCGCGCGTGCGGAGCCACTGCCCGGGGACGGACCCCCTGCGCACCGTAGAGGGTCCGCCCCCCGGCGGGTGTGCGCTGTCCCGCTGGGCGGACAGTGCACGCGGACCGCCACGCGGACCACCACGCGGACCGCCACGCGTGCCGGTTTCCGCGTCAGAGGCCGCGTCCGCTGCCGGTGCGGCTCCTGCGGGTACCGCGGCCGGCCAGGACCGGGCCGAGCAGGAGACGGCAGGCCAGCCGGATGCCGTCCTGCGCCGCCTCCGCCGACGAGCGCTCGTACAGGACGGTGGTCAGCAGTCCGTACCAGGCCTGCTCCAGGATGCGGACCACCCGCCGGTCCCGTTCGCAGGGGTCGCTCACCCCGGCCGTGCGCAGCACGAGGTCCATGAGGATCTCGTCCGTGCGCCGGGCCGGGCTGCCCTCGGCGAGGTGGGAGACGTTGCCGGACTGCATCATCGCCAGGGCCAGCAGCGGCTGTTCGAAGAGCTGCCGGCTGGCCCCGGTGAGCAGGTCGGTCACCGCCTCCACGGGTCCGGTGCCCGGCGGCGGCGCGGGCGTGCCGGCGTCGAGGCGGAGCACCTGGTCGTGCATGACGGCGGCGAACAGGTGTGTCTTGGACGGGAAGTAGCGGTACAGGGTGGCGATCGCGACGCCGGACTCCCGGGCCACGTCGTGCATCTGCATCCGTTCGAGGCCGTGCTCGGCGCCGAGGCGTGCGGCGGACCGCAGGATGCGGGCGTAGCGCTGGCGCTGCTTGGCCGAGGTGGGGTGTGCGGGGGTTCTCTCGCCGTTCGTACGGGGCACGGTGCCGACCTCCTTCCGCCGGAGCCGACGATGCTCTCCCGCACGGGGCCGGCCGGGCGCGCCCTGTTCCGTTCAGCGGGACGGGTCCTGCGGGCTCTGGGTGGCGGAACTTGGATGGCCTCTCGACCTTGCGTCCTGTCCCGACCCAGAGAGGTTCCCCATGCGGCTCGGCATCAACAGTCCCGTCGTCACGGCCGTACCCGGCGTCCACTCCCCCTGGGAGCGCACTGCCGGAATCGAGGAGCTGGGAGCGGTCGCCGAGGCCGCGGACCGGCTCGGCTTCGACCATCTGACCTGCTCGGAACATGTCGCGGTGCCCGTGGACATCGCCCGGCAGCGCGGCGGAACCTACTGGGATCCGCTCGCCACCTTCGGATATCTGGCCGCCAGGACCCGCCGGATCCGGTTCGCCACCCAGGTCCTGGTGCTCGGCTACCACCATCCGCTGGCGCTCGCGAAGCGCTACGGCACGCTGGACCGCGTCTCGGGCGGACGGCTCGTGCTGGGGCTCGGTGTCGGCAGTCTGGAGGAGGAGTTCCGGCTGCTGGGCGCGGAGTTCGGGGGGCGGGGTGCGATCGCGGACGACGCGATCGCGGCACTGCGCGCCTCGCTGTCCCGTCGTGAACCCGCTTACCACGGTGAGCACTTCGACTACGCGGGGCTCGTCGTGGAGCCGCACGCGGTGCAGGCCCGGGTGCCGCTGTGGATCGGTGGCCGCACCCCGCGTTCGCTGCGCCGGGCGGTGACGCACGGCGACGGCTGGGTGCCGTTCGGGCTGCCGCTCGACCGGCTGCGGGAGATGGTCGGCGCGGCCGAACTCCCCGACGGCTTCGAGGTGGTGCTGAGCGCGGGCCGCCCGCTCGATCCGTCCGGCGACGCGGACCGCACGTCCGAGGCGCTGCGGAAGGTGTCCGACGCCGGTGCCACGCTGGTCAGCGTGGCACTGAGCGCGGAGTCGGCGAGCCATTACGTCGAACAGCTGGAGGCGCTGGCCGTGCTCGCCGGCACCACGGCGGCCCCGGAGGCACGGGTATGAGCGGGGACCGGCTGGCAGCGGTCGAGGCCCGGCTAGCGGCTCTGGAGGACGAGCGCGACATCGCCCGTGCCATGGCCTCGTACGGGCCACTGGTGGACGGCGGCGAGGCGGACGGTGTCGCGGCGCTCTGGGCACCTGACGGGGTGTACGACATCGACGAGATCTTCCTCGCGGGCCGGGAGCGGATCCGCGAGATGGTGCGCTCCCCCGCGCACCAGGGCTGGATCCGGCAGGGCTGCGCCCATGTCGTGGGTCCGCCGCACATCACCGTCGCCGGTGACGAGGCCGTGGCGGTGTGCCACTCCCTGATGGTGGTGCACGAGGCGGGCCTGTACATCGTGCGCCGGGCCACGGCCAACCACTGGCGGCTGCGCCGTACGGAGTGCGGCTGGCAGGTGGTCACCCGGACCAACCGGATCCTGGACGGCCGCCCGGAGTCCCCCGGACTGCTGGCCCGAGGGGTCCGCGGGGAGCCGGCGGGCTCCTGAACACGGGCGTGGCGGGGGTCGCATGACGATGCGTCAACCACCCCCGCCACAAGGTGACTTCAGCGCGCCCCGTACACCGGCTGCGGCGTCTCGGCCGCCGCGAGCAGTCGGGAGGCGGCGGCCCCGGCCTCCGCCGGGCTCCAGCGGGCGCCCTTGTCGGCGGTGGGGCCGGGCCGCCAGCCCTCCATCACCGTGATCCGTCCGGCCTCGGCCTCGAAGACCCGGCCGCTGACCCCGGCGCACGCGGCGGAACCCAGCCATACGACGAGCGGCGAGACGTTCTCGGGAGCCATCGCGTCGAACCCTCCCCCGGTGGGCGCCGCCATGGTCCCGGCGAAGGTGTCCTCGGTCATCCGGGTACGGGCGGCCGGGGCGATCGCGTTGACCTGGACCCCGTAGCGGCCCATCTCGGCGGCGGCCACCAGGGTCAGGGCGATGATCCCGGCCTTGGCGGCGGAGTAGCTGCCCTGGCCCACGCTGCCCAGCAGCCCGGCCCCGGAACCGGTGTTGACGACCCTCGCCTCGGGCACCCGGCCGGCCTTCGCCTCGGCGCGCCAGTGCGCCGCCGCGTGCTTGAGCGGCAGGAAGTGGCCCCTGAGGTGGACGCGGGTCACCGCGTCCCAGTCGTCCTCGTCCAGGTTCACCAGCATCCGGTCGCGGAGGAATCCGGCGTTGTTGACCAGGGTGTCGAGGCGGCCGAAGGAGTCGAGCGCGGTCGCGACGAGGGAGGCCGCACCGTCGGCGGTGGCTATGTCCGCGTTGTGCGCGACGGCCTGCCCGCCGGCCGCGCGGATCTCCTCGACGACCCGCTGGGCGGGGCCGGTGGCCGTCCCGGAGCCGTCGAGGCCCACGCCGAGGTCGTTGACGACGACTTGTCCGCCCTCGGCGGCGAAGGCCAGGGCGTGGGCGCGGCCGAGTCCGCGGCCCGCGCCGGTGACGACGGCGACGCGTCCGGCGCACAGGGCTGTCGATGAGGTCATGACGAGTGTCCTTTCGAGGGGCGACGAGCGGAGAACGGGGCGCCTGGACCACTGAGTGGCATGACGCTCTCCCGCGGCGTCCATATCACTGCTACGTTGAATCTAACAAACGTTTGGTGGAAAGGTAGCTGATCTGCTCATGGGTGTCTCCACCTCCGCCCCGGAAGAGGGCGTCGCCGTCGTCACCGTGGACTTCCCGCCGGTCAACGCCCTGCCCGTACAGGGCTGGTACGACCTCGCCGCCGCGGTGCGCGCCGCCGGGGCCGACCCGGACGTCCGCTGCGTGGTACTCACCGCCGAGGGCCGCGGGTTCAACGCGGGCGTGGACATCAAGGAAATGCAGCGCACGGACGGGCCGGAGGCGCTGATCGGCGCCAACCGGGGCTGCTTCGAGGCGTTCGCGGCGGTCTACGAGTGCGAGGTCCCCGTGGTCGCCGCCGTACACGGCTTCTGCCTGGGCGGCGGCATCGGCCTGGTGGGCAACGCGGACGCGATCGTGGCCAGTGACGACGCGACCTTCGGACTGCCGGAGCTGGACCGGGGCGCGCTCGGCGCGGCCACGCATCTGGCCCGGCTGGTTCCGCAGCATCTGATGCGGACCCTGTACTACACCTCGCGCACCGTGACGGCCCGTGAACTGCACCGGCACGGCTCGGTGTGGAGCGTCGTCCCACGCGGCGAACTGCCGGGTGCCGCCCTGGAACTGGCCCGGGAGATCGCCGCCAAGGACGGATATCTGATCCGGCTGGCCAAGGCCGCCATCAACGGCATCGACCCGGTCGACGTACGCCGCAGCTACCGCTTCGAGCAGGGCTTCACCTTCGAGGCCAATCTCAGCGGCGTCGCGGACCGCGTGCGCGACACCTTCGGCACGGACAAGGAGCAGCAGGCGTGACACACGACAAGACGATGACGGCCGACGACGTCGTCGGCCGGCTGGAGAGCGGAATGACACTCGGCATCGGCGGCTGGGGTTCGCGCCGCAAGCCGATGGCCCTGGTCCGGGCGCTGCTGCGCTCGGACGTCACCGATCTGACCGTGGTGTCGTACGGCGGCCCGGATGTCGGTCTGCTCGCCGCCGCGGGCCGGATCCGCAAACTGGTCGCGGCGTTCGGGACCCTCGACTCGATACCGCTGGAGCCGCACTTCACCGCCGCCCGGCAGCGCGGTGCGTTCGAGATGGTCGAGCTCGACGAGGCGATGATGATGTGGGGGCTGACGGCGGGCGCGCAACGGCTGCCGTTCATGCCGGTGCGGGCCGGTCTCGGCTCGGACCTGATGGAGGTCAACCCGGCGCTGCGCACGGTCACTTCGCCGTACGAGGACGGGGAGAAGCTGGTCGCGGCGCCGGCCCTGCGCCTGGACGCCGCCCTGGTCCACCTCAACCGGGCGGACGTCCAGGGCAACGGCCAGTACCTGGGCCCCGACCCGTACTTCGACGACCTGTTCTGCGAGGCGGCCGACCACAGTTACGTCTCCTGCGAACGGATCGTGGAGACGGCGGACCTGCTCAAGGAGCACGGGCCGCAGACGCTGCTGGTCAAGCGGCTGTTCGTGGACGGGGTCGTGGAGACGCCGAACGGCGCGCACTTCACGTCCTGCGTGCCCGACCACGACCGGGACGAGAGCTTCCAGCGCGCCTACGTCCGGGCCGCCCGCGACCCCGAGGCATGGCCCGCCTTCGTCGAACGGTTCCTGTCCGGCGACGAGGCCGCCTACCAGGCCGCCGTCACCGCGTTCCACCAGGAGGAAGCATGAGCGGCACCGAGACCACCGGCAGCGCGACGGTGAGCCGCGCGGAGTACTGCGTGGTGGCCTGCGCCGAGGCGTGGCGGGACGCGGGCGAGATCCTCGCCAGCCCGATGGGCACCGTCCCGGCCATCGGGGCGCGGCTGGCGAGGCTCACCTTCTCACCCGATCTGCTGCTGACCGACGGGGAGGCGCTGCTGATGGGCGACACCCCCGCGCTGGGGACGAGGCCGGGGAGCGTCGAGGGCTGGCTGCCGTTCCGTCAGCACCTGACGCTGACCGCCACCGGCCGCCGGCACGTGATGATGGGCGCCAGTCAGATCGACCGGCACGGCAACCAGAACATCTCCTGCATCGGCCCATGGGCCAGGCCCGCCCGGCAGCTGCTCGGGGTGCGCGGGGCCCCGGTCAACACCCTGAATAATCCGACGAGTTACTGGGTGCCCAAGCACTCGGCGCGGGTGTTCGTGGAGCACGTCGACATGGTCAGCGGGGTCGGGTACGACCGGGCGGCCGCCGCCGGCCCCTCCGCGACCCGCTACCACCGCATCCCCGAAGTCGTCAGCAATCTGGGCGTCTTCGACTTCGAGACCCCGGACCGCACCATGCGGCTGCGCTCCCTCCACCCCGGGGTGAGCGTCGAACAGGTCACCGAGGCGACCGGGTTCGGCCTCACGGTCCCCGCCGATGTCCCGTTCACCCGGGATCCCACGGACGCCGAACTCCGGCTGATCCGCGAGGTCATCGACCCGAAGGGGCTGCGCGAGCGCGAGGTCCCGGCGTGACGGGGCCCGTGCCGGTGCCGACCGCGCTCACCGAGCTGACCGGGGTGCGCTACCCCCTCGTGCAGACCGGGATGGGGTGGGTCGCCGGTCCCCGGCTGGTGTCCGCCTCCGCGAACGCGGGGGCGCTCGGCATCCTGGCCTCCGCGACGATGACCGTCGAGCAGTTGCGCGCGGCGGTCCGCGAGGTCAAGTCCCGTACGGACGCGCCGTTCGGCGTCAACCTGCGGGCGGACGCCGGTGACGCGGCCGAGCGGGTGCGGATCATGATCGACGAGGGCGTGCGGGTGGCGTCGTTCGCGCTCGCCCCGTCGAAGGAGCTGATCGCGCGGCTCAAGGACGCCGGCGTCGTCGTCATCCCGTCCGTGGGTGCCCGGCGGCACGCGGAGAAGGTCGCCGCGTGGGGCGCCGACGCGGTGATGGTGCAGGGCGGCGAGGGCGGCGGCCACACGGGCAACGTGGCCACCACCGTGCTGCTCCCCCAGGTCGTGGACGCCGTCGGCATTCCGGTCATCGCGGCGGGCGGCTTCCACGACGGCCGCGGCCTGGTCGCCGCGCTCGCCTACGGAGCTGCCGGAATCGGGATGGGGACGCGCTTCCTGCTCACCTCCGACAGCACCGTCCCGGCGGCGGTGAAGGCGAGGTACCTGGCCGCCACCGTCAAGGACGTCACGGTCACCGACCGGGTCGACGGCCTGCCGCACCGCATGCTGCGCACCGAGATGGTCGACGCCCTGGAGCGTTCCGGCCGGGCGGCCTCCCTGCTGAGGGCGGTGCGGCACGCCTCGGCCTTCCGGAAGGAGTCCGGGGCGAGCTGGCCCCAGCTGATCCGTGACGGGCTGTCGATGAAACACGGCAAGGAGCTGACCTGGAGTCAGGTGCTGCTGGCCGCCAACACACCGATGCTGCTCAAGGCCTCACTGGTCGAGGGGCGTACGGACATCGGGGTGATGGCGTCGGGCCAGGTGGCGGGGCTGATCGAGGATCTGCCGTCCTGTGCGGAGCTGGTCGAGCGGATCATGGAGGAGGCGCGGGCGACGCTGAAGGCGCTGCCGGGGGCGGACTGACGTCGCGGCGCCCGCGCACGGGACCGGCGGCGGAGCGGGACCGGCGGCGGAGCGGGACCGGCGGCGACCGGGGGCCGGCGGCGGAGCGGACCCCTCGCGGGGGTCCGCTCCGTCAGGCCCAAGGGGCGAACGGCGGCCGGGCGGGAGCGGGGCCGAGCGTGGTGGTGCCCGGTTCGGCACGGTGCCCGAGGCCGGTCCGGTAGGCGTTCAGTGCCGCTTCCGTCCGGCCCTCGCCGCGCATCAGGTCTCCCAGCAGCCGGCAGATGTCGGCGAGGTCTCCGGCGGCTCCCGTCTGTTCGAGCACGGAGAGCGCGGTGGCGTAGTGCCGCTCGGCGCTCTCGGTGTCTCCGGCCTCCTGGGCGATCAGCCCGAGAAGCCGGTGGGCGCCGCCGGCGTGCAGCGCACCGCGGCCGGCCTGGAGCCCGACCAGCAGGCTTTCCAGAAGCTCCGCGGCCTCGGCCGGCTTCCCTCTCCTGCGCAGGACGTCGGCGAGCTCGACCTCCACCTGTGAGACGTAGAGGGCCGCCCGCTTGGAAACCAGCATCGAGTGCGCGGTACGCAATTCCGCCTCCGCCCGCACGAGGTCGTCGTGCTGGGCACAGACATAGCCCCGCATCCAGTGACAGTGGGCGAGTTCGGTACGGATCTGCAGCTGCTGGTAGAGCTCGGTGGCCCGCGCCAGCGACGCCTGGGCGGCCTCGGCCCGGCCCTCGGCGATCAGCGTACGGGCCACCGTTCGGTGCATGGCGGCGACCAGGGCCGGGTCGGACACCTGTGGCACCAGGGCGAGTGCGAGTTCGGCGGCCTGCGCGGCGCGGGCGTGGGCGCCCATGTCCATGTACGGGGCGATCGACGCCGTGTAGAGCTGGAGCAGGGCGCCCGGATCGTGCAGCCCGGACGTGTTCAGCTCGTCGATCGCGCTCTCCAGCAGGTAGCACGAGTAGCGCAGTTCACCGGCGAGGTAGTGGGCGACCGACCTGCCCCGGACCGCCCGCGCACGGGCGGGGAGCGGTTCGTCGGCCAGCATGCGGTCGGCCGCCTCGAACCGGATCAGGGCCTCGGGCAGTTCCCCCGTCTCCAGCGCGCACTCCCCGAGGCCCACGAGCGCGGCCGCGTGTTCCTGCGTGAGCCCGTACTCCTCGGCCCGGCCGCGGATCTGCTCGTAGGCCGCCCGCGCGTCGGTGGCGTCCTCGACGGCCAGTACCCGCTGGGCGTCGGCCAGTTGCATCCGCAGGGCCGTGGCGATGTGGGTGGGCTTGCCGGTGGCGAGTTCCTCGTGATCGACACCGAGCCGTTCCGCGATGTGCCGGAGGGCGGCTTCGGAGGGCCGCACCCGGCCCGCTTCGAGGGTGGAGACATAGGCGGCGGTGTACGCGGGCTCGGCGAGCTGTCGCTGGGTCAGTTCGCGTTCCTTGCGCAGCCGCTTCACCCGGCGGCCGATCGCGGCCGGTGCGTCCTGCTCCTCCCGGTGCTCCGGGTGCTTCTGGTGCTCCGGGTGCTCCGGGTGTTCCCCACCCGGCCGGTCAGCGGCCTCGTTCCCGGCCGCCCGCTCCCGTTCGCCGCTCGTCGTCGTGCTGGTGCCCGTCATGGCAGCCTCTCGCCCTGTATCCGCCGGTGGTCACCGGCGGCTTCACTCATCTGCGCCTGCTGAACGGAGCGACCCCCGCCGGGCTCCCCCACGCAGTCGGGACCTGCCCGTCTGTTGCCAACGATGCACCATCCACCCTAGGTTGAGCGTCACCTTAAGGGCACTTACATTACCGCTTTACTTCACTTCCGAGCTGGACACCAGAGTGAGGATTGACATGCGCACGAGCAGAACTGCCGTCATATCCGTGAGCGTCGCGCTCACGGCGATAGTGGGGGCGCTCCTCGCCACTCCCGCGGCCGCCGCGGACCCGGAGCCCCACCAGGAGCGGCGCGTCACCGTCGAGTACTTCCCCGAGCCCGGCGGCGAGGGCCGGCGGACCGAGGTCCCGGCCACCACGGAGGCGGTGACCGGCCGCGCCGCCGCCCGCAGCGTGGCACCCGCCGCGGAAACGACGGACGGGGAGGTCGGAAAGCTGTCCGTGACCGGCCCTTCGGCCGACCGGCTCGACGTGGTGATCATCGGCGACGGCTACACCGCCGGCCAGCAGGGCGCCTTCCACACCGCGGCCGCCGCCAAGTGGGCGGACATCACCGGCATCGAGCCCTACGCGAGCTATCAGGGCCTCATGAACGTGTGGACCGTCGACGCGGTGTCCGCCGAATCCGGAATCACCGGCGACCCCGGCACCGACGTCGTCAAGAACACCGCGCTCGGCAGCTACTTCTGGTGCGAGGACACCGAACGCCTGGTCTGTGCCGACATCGACAAGGTCGCCTCCTACGCCGCCAAGGCCCCCGAAGCCGACCTGGTCATCGTCGTCTCGAACTCCACCAAGTACGGCGGCGCCGGCTACTCGGGACTTGAGGCGGAGGGATACCCGTTCGACGGCGTCTCGACCCTCTCGTCGGACAACGCGCAGTCGAGCATGATCGCCGCCCACGAGATCGCTCACTCGGTGGGTCTGCTGGCGGACGAGTACGCCTACGACGGCTACGGCACCTGGCCGGGCGTCGAGCCCGCCGACATCAACTCCAGCACCTTCACCGCCCAGAAGATGGCCGCCAACCAGGCGAAGTGGTACCGCTGGCTCGGCGAGACCGATCCGACCGGCGGCCCCGTCGGCACGTACGAGGGAAGCAGCTACTACCCGTTCGGGATCTACCGCCCGACCGCCAACTCCCTCATGCGGGCCCTGGACGTCCGTGACTTCAACCTGCCCGGCCGTGAGGCCATGATCGCCGGCTTCTACCGCGAGGCCAACGCGCTGAGCAGCAAGGTCAGCACGAGCAGCGCGGTCCTCAGGACCAGCCGCATCAAGGTGTCCCGGGCCGAGCTCACCGGTCTGGCCTCGCCCGAGCTGCGCTGGTACGTCGACGGCGTACGGGTCAAGCGGGCGCAGGGTCTCACCGCCGTCGTCCCCGCCGCGCTGGGCGTCAGGGCGGACGGCAGGACGCACACCGTCACGGTCGAGTCCACTGACGGGACCAAGTCGATCCGCGACCCCCAGGTCCGTGCCGAGGCCACCGAGAGCATGTCCTGGACGGTCAAGGCATCCGGGCACACGTCCCACAGGCGACACTGACGGCAGTACGGCAGCACGCGGCACCCCGGTCTCCGGTCACCCCTTGTGCGAGACCGGGGCCCCGGCGGGTGCGGGCGCCGGGGCGGCCCCGTGCCCGGACAGGAGCCGCATGACGTGGCCCACCCTGGCGAGCCTCTCGTCGACCGTGGCATCGCCGGGAACCTGGATCTTCGCCCCCGCGTAGGAGTACGCGCCCTCGGCAGCGCGGAGACAACGGCGTACCTCGTCGGCGTCCATGAGGGATGTGGGCTCGTCCTCGGTGAGGGGCAGGTGCGCGTCCGCCCACGGTCCCCCGAACTCGTTCGCGGCCGGGCCGGCGCCGGAGAAGACGACGCCCTCCAACAGGCCCTCGGAGACGAGCCGGCCGATCTGGGCGAGCGGCCGGCCCGGGTCCCGCGCCTCGATCGCCGAACGGCCCCAGTTGATGGTGATGCCGATCCCCCCTTCGCGGGCGAGGGGGATCTCGTCCTCCAGCGCCAGGAACCGCTTCTCCCCCGGGACGGTCGGCGCGTACGCGTCGCAGTGCTCCAGGACGAGCCGGGTGGACCAGCCGCCCGTGGCGGGAACGCCCGCCGCGATCTCGTCGAGGGAACGAGCGAACATCTCGCCCACCGCGGTCGTCGAGGGCGCGGTGTGGACATGGATGGCGGAGACCGACTGCTCGCCGGTGAGCTGGTTCACCTCCTCGGCGGCGATGCGGGCCTCGCGGAGGAATTCGAGTGCCGCCCGTCGGCCGTCGTGGTCACCGGAGGCGAGCCCGAAGACGCCCGAGGCCCCCAGGCGCATCATCGTGCCGGGAATCAGGGTGATCACCGAACGGGTGAAACGGCCGCGCATCTGTGCGGCCAGCCAACGCGGGTCCTCACCGAGGCCGTCGCGGAACGGGATCTCCAGCCCGTCAGCGATCCCCCGGCCCGCGAGCCCTTCGTAGAAGTGTTCCTGGTCGGCGCGCAAGGAGGGCAGCGCCGCGTACGCGCCCACCAGTGCGGCGGGCTGTTCCGTGTTCATGGTGTGGGGTCTCCAGTGCTGATGGGTCTCGGGCGATGTCGTGCCGTTCCGCCCGGCGGGGCGGGAGAACGGTCCGTCCTTCGCCCGCGGTGATGCGCGCCGGTCATGGGGGCGTCGCGCCGAGCGCCCTGCCGATGGGGTCGTAGTGAGCCGTGACCGCCGCGTGAAAGGCGCGGGCGTCGCCCGCCTCGGCGGCGTCGAGCATGAGCCCGTGCGCGCGCGCCGTCTGGTCCATGTCGGCCGCGACGGAGAGCCCGAGGGTGGGCACCACCACGGTGTGCACTTCCCAGAACGCGCTGACCAGCTGTCCGACCAGCGCGTTGTCCAACCGTGCCAACAGTCCGGTATGGAACGCGCGGTCCTGCTCGGGGAAGGTGCGCCCCTCCGCGGCCACGGCGACCATCTCGTCCACCAGCGTGTGCAGATCAGGGTTTGAGGTGCCCGCCAGACTCGCCACGATGCGCTCGGCCATGCCGTGGTCGAGTACCTGGCGGATCTCGACCACGTCACGCAGTGCGCGCAGGTCGTCGCCAGGACTCAGCACCCCGCGGAAGACGAGCATCTCGACGAGAGCGTCGAGCGACATGGCGCCCACGTACGTACCGTGGCCGTGGCGGACATCGACGATGCCGAGCGTCGAGAGGGTGCGAATCGCCTCCCGCACGCTGGAGCGGGACACACCGAGACGCTCACAGAGCTCGACCTCGGTGGGCAGCAGGTCACCGGGACGCAGGCCCTCCACCAGGATGAAGTCCTTGATCCGGCCGGTGGTGGCTGCCCGCCGCGAAGTGTCCGCCGCCCGCGGCGCCCCGGGCGCGAGCGTCCTGAAGCCCCGCCGCGCTGCGGCCATTTCGCCCCCTTCGGTTCACGTTCCCAGGGTGATGCTACCTAAGATAAGACGTCAGATGTTCTACATCGGCGCTCGGCGTCGAAAGACGTACCGGACGGGCCGCACCGCCACCCGGTGGCCCGCCCGGTCACGGGGCCACCGGGTGGCGGTCTGCGGGCCCGGCGTTCAGAGGCGTTCGATGATGGTGACGTTGGCCTGGCCGCCGCCCTCGCACATGGTCTGCAGACCGTAGCGGCCGCCGGTGCGCTCCAGTTCGTGCAGCAGGGTCGTCATCAGCTTGGTGCCGGTGGCGCCGAGCGGGTGGCCGAGCGCGATGGCGCCGCCGTTGACGTTGACCTTGTCCGGGTCGGCGCCGGTCTCCTTCAGCCAGGCCAGCACGACCGGGGCGAACGCCTCGTTGATCTCGACCAGGTCGATGTCGTCGATGGACATCCCGGCCTTCTTCAGGGCGTACGCCGTCGCCGGGATCGGCGCCGAGAGCATCCGGATCGGGTCCTCGCCGCGCACCGAGAGGTGGTGGATGCGGGCGCGGGGTGTGAGGCCGTGCTCGGCGACGGCCCGCTCGGAGGCGATGAGCAGCGCCGAGGCGCCGTCGGAGACCTGCGAGGAGACGCCGGCGGTCAGCCGGCCGCCGTCGACGACCGGCTTGAGGCCGGCCATCTTCTCCAGCGAGGTGTCGCGGCGCGGCCCCTCGTCGACCCGGACCTCTCCATAGGCGACGGTCTCGCGGTCGAAGCGGCCCTCGTCGATGGCGTGCAGGGCCCGGTGGTGCGAGCGCAGCGCGAACTCCTCCATGTCCCGGCGGCTGATCCCCCACTTCTCGGCGATGAGTTCGGCGCCGTGGAACTGGTTGACGGGCGCGTCGCCGTAGCGGGCGCGCCAGCCCTCGGAGCCCGCGTACGGGCCGTCGGTCAGCCCCAGCGGTTCGGCGGCCTGGCGGCTGGCGAAGGCGATGGGGATCATCGACATGTTCTGGGTGCCGCCCGCGACGACCAGGTCCTGGGTGCCGGACAGGACGCCCTGGGCGGCGAAGTGGACGGCCTGCTGGGAGGAGCCGCACTGCCGGTCGACGGTGGTGCCGGGCACCTCCTCGGGAAGGCCGGCGGCGAGCCACGCGGTGCGGGCGATGTCGCCGGCCTGCGGGCCGACGGTGTCCAGGCAGCCGAAGACGACGTCCTCCACGGCGGCCGGGTCGGCCCCGCTGCGCTCCATGAGCGCCTTGATGACGTGGGCGCCGAGGTCGGCGGGGTGGACGGCGGACAGCCCGCCCTTGCGCCGGCCGACCGGGGTGCGTACCGCGTCGACGATGTAGGCCTCGGCCATGACTGCTCCTTCGTGAGGGACATGATGGGATGTCAGGTACGGGGGGTGATGCCTTCCAGGACCATGGACAGGTACTGGCGGGCGATCTCCTCCGGGCTGTGGGTACCGCCGGGGCGGTACCAGGAGGCGGCCACCCAGACGGTGTCGCGGACGAAGCGGTAGACGAGCCGGACGTCCAGATCGGCCCGGAAGGCCCGCTCGGCGACGCCGCGTTCCAGGGTGCGCAGCCAGGCGTCCTCGAACTTCGCCCGGGAGCCGGTGAGGTAGGCGAAGCGCGGCTGGGCGGAGAGGTGCCTGGACTCCTTCTGGTAGATGGCGACCGCGGGGCCGTGCCGGTCGATCTGCCGGAACGACTGGGTGACGAGCGCCTCGATGGTCGCTCCGGGTCCGAGTCCGGCGGCGAGGACCGTGCCGTAGCCCGCCCACAGCTCATCGAGGAAGGCCGAGAGGATCTCGTCCAGCATCGACTCCTTGGAGTCGAAGTGGTAGTAGAGGCTGCCCGCGAGCAGCCCCGCCTCGTCCGCGATGCGGCGGACGGTGGTGGCGTTGTAGCCCAGGGCGGCGAACACCTCGGCGGCGGTCGCCAGGAGTTCGGCGCGTCGTTCGGCGTTGGCGTTCGCGGCGATGGGGGTCACGCCCTCTGGCTGCTGACGGAGACGGTCTCCCCGGTCATGTAGGAGGAGTAGCCGCTGGCCAGGAAGACGATGACGTTGGCGATCTCCCAGGGCTCGGCGTAGCGGCCGAAGGCCTCGCGTTCGGTGAGTTCGGCGAGGAGCTCGGGGGTGGTGACCTTCACCAGGTGCGGGTGCATGGCCAGGCTCGGGGCGACGGCGTTGACGCGTACGCCGAAGTCGGCGGCCTCCAGGGCCGCGCACCGGGTCAGGGCCATCACGCCGGCCTTCGCGGCGGCGTAGTGGGCCTGGCCGCGCTGGGCGCGCCAGCCGACGACGGAGGCGTTGTTGACGACGATGCCGCCGCTGTCGCGGTCCTTGAAGTGGCGCAGGGCGGCGCGGGTGCAGCGGAAGGTGCCGTTCAGGGTGACGTCGAGGACCTTCGACCACTGCTCGTCGGTCATGTCGACGAGGTCGGCGGTGCCGCCGAGGCCCGCGTTGTTGACGACGATGTCGAGGCCGCCGTGGCGCTCCGCGGCGAACGCGAACAGGGCGTCGACCTGCTCCTGGTCGGTGACGTCGCAGGGCAGGGCGGCGACGCTGTCCGCGCCGAACTCCTCGGCGAGGGCGGTGGCGCTCTCCCCCAGCCGGCGTTCGTGGGCGTCGCCGATGACGATCCGGGCGCCCTCCTCCAGGAACTTGCGGGCCGTCGCTCCGCCGATCCCGGCGCCCGCGGCGGCGGTGATCACGGCGGTGCGTCCGGCCAGGAGGGAGTGCCCTGCTACATAGGGCGGCTGGGTGGTCACGGGCGGATCTCCTTGGGCAGGCCGAGGACGCGCTCGGCGATGATGTTGCGCTGGATCTCGTTGGATCCGGCGTAGATGGTGTCGGAGCGGGAGAAGAGGAACAGCCGCTGCCAGTCGTCGAGTTCGTACGGCTCCCCGGCGGCGGTCATGCCGCCGGCGCCCAGCACGCTCATGGCGAGTTCGCCGAGTTCGCGGTGCCAGGTGGCCCAGAAGATCTTGCCGATGGACGCCTCGGGGCCCGGTGCGCCGGCCGTCACGCCGTCGAGCATGCGCAGGGCGTTGCAGCGGATGGTCTCCAGGCCCGTCCAGGCGCGGGCGAGCCGGTCGCGGATCAGCGGGTCCTCGGCGGCGCCGTTGCGGCGGGCCAGGGCGATGAGGGTCTCCAGTTCGCGCCGGAAGCCGACCTGCTGGCCGAGGGTGGAGACACCGCGCTCGAAGCCGAGGGTGGCCATGGCCACGCGCCAGCCGTCGCCCGGCGCCCCGACGATGTGCCCGGCGCGGGTGCGGGCGCCGTCGAAGAAGACCTCGTTGAACTCGGAGGTGCCGGTCAGCTGGGCGATCGGCCGGATCTCCACGCCGGTCCCGTCCAGTGGGACCAGGAGATAGGACAGCCCCCGGTGGCGGGACGAGCCGGGTTCGGTGCGGGCGACCACGAAGCACCACTGCGCCTCGTGGGCGAGTGACGTCCAGATCTTCTGCCCCGTGACGACCCAGTCCCCGCCGTCCCGGACGGCCCTGGTCCGTACGTTCGCCAGGTCGGACCCGGCGTCGGGCTCGCTGTAGCCCTGGCACCACAGCTCCTCGACGGCGACGATCGGCGGCAGGAACCGGGCCCGCTGCCCGGGGGTGCCGAAGGCCACCAGCGTCGGGCCGAGCAGCTGCTCCCCGATGTGGTTGACCCGCGCGGGGGCGTCGGCCAGGGCGTACTCCTCGTGGAAGGCGACCTGCTGCTCGATGGTCGCCCCCCGGCCGCCGTACTCCTCGGGCCAGCCCACGCAGGTCCAGCCCTCGGCGGCCATGTGCCGTTCCCAGCCGAGCCGTTCGGCGAAGGCCTCGTGCTCGCGGCCGGGTCCGCCGCGGCCCCGGAGGCCCGCGAAGGAACCGGTGAGGTTGGCGGCCAGCCAGCCGCGGATCTCGGTGCGGAACTCCTCGACGCTGCTCATGGGGGTACGTTAATCTACCAAACACTTGTTAGGGAAGGAGGGGCCGATGTCCGCTGCCCACGACGAACCGGTGCGCTACGAGAAGCGGGGTCCCGTCGCGACGGTGACCATGAACCGGCCCGACTACCGCAACGCGCAGAACTCCGCGATGACCTACGCCCTGGACCGGGCGTTCTACCGCGCGGCCGACGACAGCGAGGTGAAGACCGTCGTACTGGCCGGAGCGGGCAAGCACTTCTCCGCCGGCCATGACATCGGCACCCCCGAGCGGGACGCCCATCTGCCGTTCGAACGCCGGGCGGGACTCTGGTGGGACCACTCGGACAAGGAGGGCGCGGAGAGCCGCTTCGCCCGCGAGTCCGAGGTGTATCTCGGGATGTGCCGCCGGTGGCGGGAGCTGCCCAAACCGGTCATCGCGTCCGTGCAGGGCGCGTGCGTGGCGGGCGGCCTGATGCTGGCCTGGGTGTGCGACCTGATCGTGGCGTCGGACGACGCGTTCTTCGCCGATCCGGTGGTCCGCATGGGCATCCCCGGTGTCGAGTACTTCGCGCACCCCTGGGTGATGCCGCCGCGGATCGCCAAGGAGTTCCTCTACACCGGCGACCGGATGAGCGCGCGGCGCGCGTACGAGGTCGGCATGGTCAACCGGGTCGTACCCGGGGAGGAACTCGCCGAGCGCACCCGGGAGCTGGCCCTGCGGATCTCCGAGATGCCGCGCCTTGGCCTCGCCCTGACCAAGCGCGCCGTCAACCAGGCCGAGGACCTCCAGGGCATGCACACCGGCATGGACTCCGTGTTCGGACTGCACCACCTGGCACACGCCCACAACGCCGAGACCGCACCCGACGCGCTCGGCGGCATGGACATCCGGGCGATGAAGGAGGCGGGCGCCTGATGGACCTCGACTTCGACGCGGCCGACGAGGCGTTCCGTACCGAGGTGCGCGACTGGCTGGCCGCCCACGTCCCGGCCGCTCCCCTGCCGTCCCTGGAGACCGCCGGGGGGTTCGCCGCCCACCGGGAGTGGGAGGCGGCACTGGCCGCGGACCGCTGGTCGGTGGTGTCCTGGCCCGAGGAGTTCGGCGGGCGCGGCGGCTCCCTGCTGCGCTGGCTGGTCTTCGAGGAGGAGTACTACGCCGCCGGGGCGCCCGGCCGGGTCAGCCAGAACGGCATCAGCCTGCTGGCCCCCACCCTCTTCGAGCACGGCACCGCCGAGCAGCGCGCCCGCGTCCTGCCCGCGATGGCGCGCGGTGAGGTCATCTGGGCGCAGGCCTGGTCGGAGCCGGAGTCCGGCTCCGACCTGGCCTCGCTGAGGTCGACGGCCGTACGGACCGAGGGCGGCTGGCTGCTCAGCGGCCAGAAGACCTGGTCCTCGCGGGCCGCCTTCGCCGACCGGGCCTTCGGCCTGTTCCGCAGCGACCCGGACGCGGACCGGCCGCACCGTGGACTGACGTATCTGATGTTCCCGCTGGACGCCGAGGGCGTCACGGTCCGGCCCATCGGGCGGCTCGACGGGAAACCCGCCTTCGCCGAACTCTTCCTGGACGAGGTGTTCGTCCCGGACGAGGACGTCATCGGTGAGCCCGGACAGGGCTGGCGGGTCGCGATGAGCACCACCGGGAACGAACGCGGACTCACCCTGCGCAGTCCGGGCCGGTTCACGGCCGCCGCGGACCGGCTGACCGCCCTGTGGCGCGAACACGGCGACCCGGCGGACACGGCGCTGCGCGACCGGGTGGCCGACGCGGTGATCGGGGCCCGCGCCTACCGGCTGTTCTCCTACCGGGGCGCCTCCCACGTACTGCACGACGAGGGCGGGCCCGCCGGGGCCGCCTCCAGCCTCAACAAGATCTACTGGTCCGAACTGGACATCGCCCTGCACGAGACGGCGCTCGACCTGCTCGGCCCGTACGGCGAACTCGCCGACCACGCGGGCGAATCCCCCGCCGGCGGCGGCTGGGCGGAGGGCTACACCTTCTCCCTGGCCGGCCCGATCTACGCGGGAACCAACGAGATCCAGCGCGACATCATCGCCGAGCGGCTGCTCGGCCTGCCGAAGGGACGCCGGTGATGCGCTTCTTCCCCGACGCCGAGCAGCGGGAGTTCGCCCGCTCCCTCGACGCTCTGCTCACCTCCGGCGACACCCCGGCCGCCGTACGGTCCTGGGCCGACGGCGACCACGGTCCGGGGCGGGCCGTCTGGGCCCGGCTCGCCGAGGCCGGGGTGTTCGCGCTCGCGGTCCCCCAGGAGCACGACGGCTTCGGCCCGCTGCCCCTCGAACTGGCCGTCGCCTTCGAGGTGCTGGGGCGTCACGCCGTTCCCGGACCGCTGGTCGAGACGGTTGCCGCGGCGGCCCTTCTGGACCGGCTCGGCGACGAGCGGGTCGCCGCCGAGCGGCTGCCCGGTATCGCCTCCGGGAAGTCCGTCGTCTCCCTCTGTCTGACCTCGCTCGGCCCCTACGCCCTGGACGCCGACATGGCCGACCCGGTGTTCGTGGTGGACGGCGACACTCTGCGCGTCGCCGCCGGGCCCGGTCCCGTGCAGCCCTCGGCCGATCCGGGGCGGCGGCTGTCGAGGCCGTCGGGCGGGACGGTCCTCGCGCGGGGCCCGGCGGTGAGCGCCGCCGCCGGGTACGCGGCCGATGTCGCCGCGCTCGCCACGGCCGCCCAGGCGCTCGGGGTCGGCCGGACCCTGCTCGCCCGTACCGTCGCCTACGTCACGCAGCGCACCCAATTCGGCGTGGCGATCGGCTCCTTCCAGGCGGTCAAGCACCGGCTGGCGGACACCCTGCTGGCCCTGGAGTTCGCCGAGCCGCTGGTGCACGGCGCCGCGCTCGCCCTCGCCGCCGGCGACGACGGGGCGGGGCGCGAGATCGCCGCGGCCAAGGTCACGGCGGGCGAGGCCGCGTACGGGACGGCGCGCACGGCCCTCCAGCTGCACGGGGCCGTGGGCTACACCGACGAGCTCGACCTGTCGCTGTGGATCCGCAAGGCCCGGCCGCTGCGCGACGCGTGGGGCACCCCGGCCGCGTGCCGGGCCCGCGTACTGGCCGGCTGACCGCACACCGAGGGGAGCAGCCGGATGAGGCTGACTGAGGAGCAGGAAGAGCTGCGGTCGGCCGTACGGTCGCTGCTGACAAGACATCAGGGTGCGGCCGCCTGGGGCCCGTTGATCGAGCAGATCGGCGCCGCCGGTCTCGCCGTGCCCGAGGCGTACGGCGGAGTGGGCGGCGGCGCCCGGGACGTCCATGTGCTGATGGAGGAGCTGGGCCGGAGCCTGAGTCCGCTGCCGTGTCTGGGCTCGGCGGTGCTCACGGTGGGGGCGTTGCTGGCCTCCGGTGACAAGGAGGCGTGCGGGCGGCTGCTGCCGGGGCTCGCCGAGGGCACCTCGGTGGGCACACTGGCCTGGGCCGAGCGGGGCTCCTGGGAGCCGGACGCGATCCGCGCCGGGGCCGTGCCGGGCCCCGGCGGAAGCTGGCTGATCACCGGGGCCAAGGAGCACGTACTGGACTGGCCCGTCGTCGATGTGCTGCTCGTCGCCGCCCGTACGGCTTGTGGGGTGTCGCTGTTCGAGGTGCCGGCCGACGCCGCCGGGGTGCGCCGGGAACCCGTCGTGACCATGGACGGCACCCGTGGCCAGGCCCGCTGGGTGCTGGAGGCCGCCGAGGGGCGCCTGCTGGGTGCGGACGGCGACGGCGGGCGGAGCCTGGAGCACGTACGGGACCTCGCGTGCACGGCCCTCGCCGCGGAGCAGGTGGGCGCGGCCGGACGCGCGCTGGAGCTCACCGTCGCATACGCGCGGGACCGGGTGCAGTTCGGACGGCCCATCGGCTCCTTCCAGGCCGTCAAGCACCGGCTGGCGGACGCCTACGTGCTGGTGGAGTCGGCGCGTTCGGCGGCGCTCGGGGCCGCGTTCGCGGCGGACGAGGACGCGGGCGCGCTGCCGCGGGCCGCCGCCGTCGCCAAGTCCGTCTGCTCCGAGGCGTTCTCGGCGGTGGCCGGCGAGATGATCCAGCTGCACGGCGGGATCGGGATCACCTGGGAACACGACGCGCACCGCTACTTCAAGCGGGCGCACGGGGCCGGCGAGCTGTTCGGCCCGCCCGCGCGCCACCGGGCCCGGCTCGCCGCCGGACTCGGACTGACCGCGCACTGAAACCGTCGGACAAGAGAGGCCTCACATCATGGACACCGAAAGCCCGTTGGACTTCACGGGGCGCGTGGTGCTGGTCACCGGCGGCACCAAGGGCATCGGGGCCGCCATCGCCGGGGCGTTCCTCGGCGCCGGGGCGGACGTGGTGGTCTGCGGCCGCACCACCCCGGACACCCTGCCCTCGGGCGGGGGCCGGGAGGCCGTCTTCGTGGCGGCCGATGTGCGTGATCCGGCGGCGGCGGCCTCGTTGGTGGACACCGCCGTGGAGCGCTTCGGCCGGCTCGACGTACTCGTCAACAACGCGGGCGGTTCCCCGGACGCCGACGCGGCCACCGTCTCGCCTCGGTTCGTGGAGCGGATCGTCGCGCTCAACCTGCTCGCGCCGTTCTATGTGGCGCAGGCGGCCCACCGCGCCATGTGCGCCCGCGGGGGCGGTGGTTCGGTCATCAACATCGGCAGTGTCTCCGCCCATGACCCGCAGCCCGGCACCGCCGCGTACACCGCCGCCAAGGCCGGGCTCCTGGCGCTCACCAGGGCGCTGGCCCTGGAGTGGGCGCCCGCGGTCCGGGTCAACCACATCACCACCGGGCTGATCCGCACACCGGGCGCGGCGTCGGTCTACGGCGCGGACGGCGGGGCCGCGGTGGCGGGCGTCATCCCGATGGGCCGGATGGCGGTGCCCGAGGACGTCGCCCGTGCCTGCCTGTTCCTCGCGGGCGACCTGTCCGGGTACGTCAACGGGGCGGACCTGGCGGTGCACGGCGGCGGGGAGTTCCCGGCCCGCTACCTCGCCGCGAGGGCGGCCGGCGAACCGGGGTGAGGACGCGGAGAGGTCCCGGACCCCGCGCGGGGTCCGGAACCTCGGCCCGTGCTCAGACCAGGTTGTCCTCGACCGTCAGCCCGAAGGCCCCCCGGCCGTACATGGCGAGGGCGCGTTCCACGTCGTTGGCGACATGGACGCTGCCCGCGTGGGCGTCGCGCCAGGCGCGTTCGACGGGGTTGCCGCGCCGCAGCGCGTTGCCGCCCGCGGTCTTGAAGAGCAGGTCGATCGCGGCGACGGCCCGTTCGGTGCCCCGGACCTGGTCGCGCCGGGTGCGCAGCCGCAGCTCCATGGGTATCTCCCGCCCGGCCGCCGCGAGTTCGGACAGCTCGCGCAGGTTGCGGTCCATCTGCAGCACCGTCGCGTCGATGTCGGAGGCGGCGCGCGCGATGGCGACCTGGGCGAACGGGTCCTCGGTGAACCTGCCGCCGCCCAGGCTGAGCCGCACCCGCTCCTTCATCCGCGACACGTACGACGCGTAGCCGCCCGACACCGCCCCGATCACCGGTGCGGTGACGGCGCTCGTGAAGATCGCGCCGAACGGCAGCCGGTACAGCGGCCCCGGGTTGACCTGCTGCCCCGGTACCTTCAGCCGGGCCTGCTCGTAGTTGCGGAGCACCCGGTGGGCCGGCACGAACGCCGACTCGACGAGGATGTCGTTGCTCGCGGTGCCACGGAGCCCGACCACGTCCCACATGTCCTCGATCCGGTAGTCGGACCGCGGCACCAGGACGGTGAGGAAGTCCACCGGCCGTCCCTGCGCCCCGACGACGAGGGCGCCGAGCAGCGCCCACGAGGCGTGTTCGCAGCCCGAGGAGAAGCTCCACCGGCCGGTCAGCCGGTAGCCGCCGTCGACCGGTGTCAGCCGGCCCACCGGGGCGTACGACGAGGAGATCCGGGTGTCCCGGTCCTCGCCCCACACGTCGTCCTGCGCCCGCTTGGGGAACAGGCCGAGCTGCCAGGGGTGGACGCCCAGGACGGACGCCACCCAGCCCGTGGAGCAGCACACCGCGGAGATCGCCCGCACCACCTGGTAGAAGTCGACCGGGTCGGCCTCCAGGCCGCCGTACCGGGCCGGCTGGAGCATCCGGAACACACCTGCCCCGGTCAGCTCACGGACCGTGGCGTCCGGGATGCGCCGCTCCTCGTCCGTGGCCACGGCCCGCTTCTCGATGGCCGGCAGCAGGGCGCGCACCGACTCCAGAACCTCGTTGCCCATAGTCCGTCCTCCATGCCCTTGTCGCACTGTGCGGTGTGTCCGTCAGATCGTCCGCAGGGCGGCCTTGTCCACCTTGCCGGTGGCGTTGCGCGGGAGGGCCCCGAGGACGACGACCTCGCGGGGCACCTTGAAGTTGGCGAGCCGCTCGCGGCAGTGGCCGACGAGTTCGCCGGGTCCGGTCCCGGTGCCCGGCCGGACCGTCACGTACGCGCGTCCGACCTCCCCGAGCCGTGCGTCGGGGACTCCGACCACGGCGGCCTCGGCGACGGCGTCGTGCCCGGCGAGCACCTGCTCGACCTCCGCCGGGTAGACGTTGAACCCGCCGACCACGAACATGTCCTTCGACCGTCCGGTGATCACCAGGTTGCCGCGTGCGTCGAGGTGGCCGACGTCGCCGGTGTCCAGCCAGCCGTCGGCGTCGACGGCCGCCGCGCTCGCCACCGGATCGTCCAGGTAGCCGAGCATCACGTGGTAGCCGCGGACCAGGATCCGGCCGTCCTGCCCGGCCGGCAGCGGGCGCCGGGAACCGTCGGCCACGAGCACCTCGGTGCCGTCGATGGGGCGGCCCGCGGTCCGGGCCACGGTCTCGGCGTCGTCGTCCGCCGAGCACACGGTGACCGTGCCGCAGGTCTCGGTCAGCCCGTACGCGGTGAGCACCTCGGGGAAGAGTTCGGCCCGCATCCGCCGCACGAGCGCCACCGGCACGACGGCGGCGCCGGTCACCGCCAGCCGCAGCGACGACAGGTCGAACCGGTGCCGGCCGGGCGCGTCCAGCAGTTCGGTGTAGATCGTGGGCGGGCCGGGCAGCACGGTGATCCGTTCGGCCTCGACGGCGCGCAGGACCCGGTCCACGTCGAACACCGGCTGAATCACCATGGTGGCGCCCCGCAGCAGGCAGGCCAGCACGCCGGCCTTGTAACCGAAGCAGTGGAACATCGGGTTGACGACCAGACAGCGGTCGTCCCCGGTGACTCCGGTGCGGCTGCTCCAGGCCCGGTACGTGGTGAGGTTCTGCCGGTGCGTGGTCAGGGCGCCCTTGGGGCGGCCGGTCGTGCCCGAGGTGAACAGGAGGTCGGACGGGTCGTCGGGGTGCACGGCCGCGGTACGGTCGGTGGCCTCGGTGTCCGGCAGCGGCTCGCCGCACCGGAGGAAGCCGTCCCACGGCAGGGTGCCGGGGCGCTCGGTGCCGTCGAAGGTCACCACCCGTTCCAGGCGGGGCAGTTCCGGCACCGGCCGTCCGTCGCCGCCGGGCCCCCGGCCGGTACCCAGCATGGCGAGGTAGTCCTTGCCCAGGAAGCCGTTCTCGACGAACAGCAGCCGCACGCCGCCGCGTTCCAGGAGCCAGCTCGCCTCGGCGCCCTTGTAGCGGGTGTTGACGGGCACCAGCACCGCCCCGGCCGACGCGGCGGCCAGCGCGGCCACCACCCAGCGGTGGCTGTTGGGCGCCCAGACGGCGATCCGGTCGCCGGGTCGCGTACCGAGGGCGATGAGCGACTTCACGGCCGCCCGCACCCGGTCGCGCAACTGTGCCCAGGTCAGCCGTACGTCACCGTCCACGACCGCGTCCCGGCCGGGGTGCCGGCTGGCGGCGAGGTCGAGGGCGCCGGGGATCGTGAGGGGGTGCTCGGTCTCGCTCATCTGCTCTCCGGGAGGGGACGGGCCTGCGCGGTGAGCGCGGGAGGGGACGGGCGCTGACCTTCCGTCAGGAGGACTCAGGCAGCAACCGCTTGGATGCCTCATGGGCTCCGATGACCAGGTCAGCGCGGGGGAATCCGCTGCGCTTCTCCGCCGCCCCGGCGTTGCCGCCCGCGACCCGTACGGGTCCGTCGGCGAGGTGTTCCAGGCCCTCCCGGGCGATGTCGTCCGGCTCGGCGACATTCAGTCCGGGCAGGTCCATGCGCAGCCCCGCGCGCTCCATGGCGGGGGTGCGGGTGACGCCGAGGACGAGTTCCAGGACGTGTACGCCGTACGGCCGCAGTTCCATCCACAGCCCCTCGGCGAAGACGCGGCTGAAGGCCTTGGCCGCCGAGTAGACGCTGATCTGCGCCTGGCCCAGGTAGCCGGCCAGCGAGCCGACGAGCAGGATGCCGCCCCGGCCCCGGTCCTTCATCAGGGCGCCGAAGTGGTGGGTGAGGGCCAGTTGCGCGGTGATGTTCAGGTCGAGGACGCCCTGCACCCGGACCAGGTCGCCGGTCACGAACTCGTGGCCGTAGCTGTTGGCTCCCGCGTTGAAGATCAGCAGCCCGACCTCCAGGCCGTCGGTGACCGCGCGGACGGAGGCCAGGGCGCCGGGGTCGAGCAGGTCGAGTTCGAGGGTGCGGACCTCGACGCCCTTGGCCCGTACCCGGTCGGCGGTCTCGTTCAGGGGGCCGGAGCTGCGGGCGATCAGCACCAGGTTGATCCCGGCGTCCGCGAGCCGGTCGGCGAACGAGGCGCCGACTCCCTCGGAACCTCCGGCGACGACCGCCCACGGCCCGTACTCACTCTTGTTCGGCATCGGATACCTCATCCTTCTGTCCTGGCCGGCGGTGCCGTGACCGTAGAACGGCCTTCGGGGACGCGCCGCCGGGGATCCCACTGGCCGGGACGGCGCCGCCCGCCCGCCCCTGGCCAGGCCGGGCCGCCGGACCGCCGCGCCATGTGCCGGACGGCCAGGGAGGCGAAGACCATGGCGGTGCCGAGCGGGACGCCGGGGCCCGGATAGACCCGGCCGGTGAAGGAGGCGCTGGTGTTCCCGGCCGCGTACAGGCCGGGCAGCGGACGGCCCTGACCGTCGAGGACGCGGGCGTGGGCGTCCGTGCGGAGTCCGCCCTTGGTGCCGAGGTCGGCGAGGACCAGCCGGGCCGCGTAGTACGGCGGCCGGTCGAGCGGGACCAGGCACGGGTTGGGCCCCGGCGCGTTCCGGTCGGCGAAGAACAGGTCGTAGGGGTCCTCGCCGCGGTGGTGGTCCTCGTCGGTCCCGGTGGCGGCGAAGCCGTTGAAGCGGCCGACGGTGTCCGTCAGGGCCGCGGCCGGTACGCCGATGAGCGCGGCGAGCTCCGGCAGCGAGTCCGCCCGCACCCAGGTGCCGGCCGCCAGGTGCCGCGCGGGGTCGGCGGGCGGCACGGTGATGGCGGGCAGGGCGCCGCCCTCCCGCGAGTCGAAGACCAGGTGGACGGGGCCCGCCGCTCCCCCGGCGGCGGCGATGGCGCGGCCCATGCGGTCGTACGGCAGCGACTCGTTGGCGAACCGCCGCCCCGTGCCGTCCACGACCAGGCCGCCGCGCAGACCGAGGGTGAACGCGGCCGAACCGTCGGGGAGTTCGGTCCCCGGGCACCACCAGGCCTCGTCCATGAGGCCCGTGGCGGCACCGGCCGCGACGGCGGCACGCAGCACCTCCCCGGTGTTGGTCCCCCGCGGCGCCATGCTCCAGTCGGCGCTGCCCGGCACCCGGTGCTCGGCGCGCAGGGCGGCATCGCCCTCGAAGCCGCCCGCGGCCAGCAGTACACCGCGCCTGGCCCGCACCCGGACCGTGCCCCGCGGCGTCCGGGCCTCGACGCCGGTGACGCGTCCGTCCTCGGTGACCAGCCCGGTGACCCGGTGCCCGGTGCGGACCCGCGCGTTCCCGGTACGGGTGGCGGCCAGCAGGAGGCGGCCGATCAGGGCGCGGCCCGCGCTCAGCGGCCCGGCCGGGTGTTCCCGGCCCGCGCGGTCCCGGTCGACCGCCGGGCGCACCAGGGGCAGCAGCTCGCCGAGCAGTTCCGGCGCCAGGTCGAGCGGGACGAAGGAGCGCCCGGCGTCCATCCGGCCGGGGGCGGCGACGTAGTCGGGGAAGGCGCGCCACTCGAACGCGATGGCCGGGTCGTCCTCCAGCCGGGCGACCAGTTCGGGCGCGTGCCGCAGGAACGCCTCCAGGCGCTCCGTCCCGGCGTCACCGGTCAGGGCCCGCAGATACGCTCCGGCCGCCTCGGTGGAGTCGTCGAGTCCCGCCCGCTCCTGCACCTGGGTGCCGGGCAGCCAGCAGGCCGCCCCGGAGTAGGCGGAGGTGCCGCCGAGCAGCGCCGTCCGTTCCAGTACGACGGTGTCGAGGCCGTCGCCGGCGGCCACCAGGGCCCCGGTGAGCGCTCCCGCGCCCGAGCCGACGACGATCACGTCGTGGGTGGCGTCCCAGTCCTGCCGGCCGTCCCGCATGGGGGTGCCCTCCTGCCGCTCGGTGGTGTGAGGGCTCAGCAGACCGTCTCCGGGGCGGCGCGGACGGGTCGGGTCCCGCTGACCGGTACGGCGGAGCGGTCTGCACCTGACTCGGAACCGGGCCCGGCGTATTGTCTGAGCAACCGTTGACAACCGAGCGCCGGGAGGGAGAGCGTGCCCAGAATCGCCGAGGCCAGGGCGGGGGCCGAGCCCACTTCGCCCCGGCAGCGCGCACGCCGTCAGAGCATCCTGAGGGTGGCGGCGGACATCGCCGCCTCGACGGGTCTCGAGCGGGTGCAGATGCACGAGGTCGCCAAGTCCGCGGGGGTGGCGATCGCCACCCTGTACCGGTACTTCCCGTCGAAGACCCATCTGTTCACCGCGCTGATGGCCGACCAGATCGAGGGATTCGCGGCGCGGGTTCCCGACCGTGCGCCGGACACCCCGCCCGAGGACGCCGTCTTCGAGACGCTGGGCAGCGCCACCCGCAACCTGCTGCGCCGACCGGCCCTCGCCACCGCGATGATCCAGTCGGCGAACGCCGCCCGCGCCACGACCGTCCCGGACCTGGCGCGGATCGACTCGGGTTTCCTCGATCTGCTGCTGCGGGCGTGGGGCGTGGAGAAGCCCACGGATCACCACATCGCCCGGCTGCGGCTGCTGATCCTGCTCTGGTACGGGGTTCTGCAGTCCCGGCTCAACGAGCGGCTCACTCCGCAGGAGGCCGAGGCCGATCTGCGGATGGCGTGCCGTCTGCTGCTCGCTCCCGGTCCGGACACCGGCTGACCCGGCCGGCGGCGGGCGCGCCGGCCGGGTGCGCCCGCGGGTTCACGGGGTCGGCTGGGTACCCGTCGTGTCGAGTCCGGCGACGCTGTGGGCGGCGTACGTGCGGTGCGGGTCGCGGCCGCTGAAGTACGGCGTCAGCCGGGCGTCGAGCTCCTCCGGGGTGAAGGTGCCGTCGGCGGCGGTGAACTTCTCCTCCACGGTGGGCGGGGCGAGCAGGGCGACCATGTCGCCGTAGGCGACGAACACCTGCCCGCTGATGTTGTCGGCGGCCGGTGAGGCCAGATGCGCGACGAGGGTCGCGACCCGCTCGGGGGCCATGATGTCGAGGCCGCCCGGCGCCGGCACGCCCTCGCCGAAGGCGTCGGCGGTCATGGCGGTACGGGCCCGCGGGCAGATCGCGTTGGCGCGCACACCGTAGCGGGCCAGCCCCTGTGCGGTCGCCAGGGTCAGCGCGGTGATGCCGGCCTTGGCGGCGGAGTAGTTCGGCTGGCCGGGGGCGCCGAACAGGAAGGCCTCGGACGAGGTGTTGACCACCCGGCCGTAGACCGGGGCGCCCGTCGCCTTGCTCGCCGCGCGCCAGTGCACGGCAGCGGCGCGCGAGACACCGGCGTGGCCCTTGAGGTGGATCCGGATGACGTCGTCCCAGTCGGACTCGGTGAGGTTGAACAGCATCTTGTCCCGGAGCACGCCCGCGTTGTTCACGACGATGTCCAGGCCGCCGAAGCTCCCGACGGCGGCCTGCACCAGGCGGTCGCCCATGGACCAGTCCCCGACGTCACCGTTGACCGCCACCGCCTCGGAGCCCAGGGCCTTGATCTCGGCGACCACGTCGTCGGCCGACGGACCGATGTCGTTCACCACCACCCGGGCGCCGAGCGCCGCGAGTGCCAGGGCCTCGGCGCGGCCGAGCCCCGCTCCGGCACCGGTGACGACGGCGGTGCGCCCCTCCAGGGTGTTCGTCGCGCTCATGCTGCCTCTTTCCGTGTTCCGTCGAGCCGATGGATACGCGGGCGCGCCCCGGAGATGTCCCGGAGTGCGCCCAGGCCGCCGAAACTAGTATCAATTTCAGTTTTTGGGCCGGTGCTGTCCCGTTGAGTGGACGAAGCCGACCGAGACGGAGCCGAGCCCCTCGAACTCGGCGCGGAACTCGTCCCCCGGCCGCACGTCCACCGCCCCGGTGCACGAGCCCGGCAGGATGACGTGCCCGGCCTCCAGCACCACCCCGTACGACGCCACCTTGCGGGCCAGCCAGGCGACGGCCTCGGTCGGGTCCCCGAGCACCGCGCTCGTGTTGCCGCGGGCGATCTCCTCGCCGCCCCGGTACAGCACCGCGTCGATGTCGGCCGGGTCCAGGCTGTCCGGCCCGACCCTGGCGGAGCCGAGGATCACCCCGGCGGACGACGCGTTGTCCGCGATGGTGTCGGCGAGCCCGATCCGCCAGTCCTTGATCCGGCTGTCGATGAGTTCGATGCTCGGGACGACGTACTCGGTGGCCGCGAGGACGTCCGCCGCGGTGCATCCCTCCCCTGGCAGGCTCCGGCCGAGTACGTACCCGATCTCGACCTCGATCCGGGGGCAGCAGTAGCGGTCGGTCCCGACGGGGGTCCCCTCGGGCAGCACCATGTCGGAGAGCAGGTGGCCGTAGTCGGGTTCGTCCACGCCCATCATCTGCTGCATGACCTTCGACGACAGCCCGACCTTGTGCCCGCTGACGGTACGACCCTCGGCCAACTGCCTTCTGATGTTGATCAGTTGGATCTCGTAGGCGTCGGCCGCTTCGATGGCCGGGTAGCCGGTGGTCAGCGGGTCGACCGGGGTCCGGTCACGCTGTGCGGCCCACAGCGCCTCGGCGGCCTCGGCGCGCTGCGCGGTTTCAAGCATCGGGGGTCTCCTTCTGGGTGGGCGGGTCGGTGGCGAACCGGGCGCGGCCGCCGGAGAGCACCGTGCGGCCGTCGTCGGCGGCCACCTCGAAACGCACGGCGGCACCGCGCCCCTCGTCGTCGCCCCCGGCGTCGTCCCAGCCGTGCGCGGTGAGCCGGTCACCGGGGAAGACCGGCGCCGCGAACCGGGCCTCCAGCTCCACGAGACCGGCGGGGTGCGCGCCGAGGTCGTCGGCCAGTGGCAGCAGACTGGTGGCGAGCGTGCACAGTCCGTGCAGGAAGGGCCGGGGCATCCCGGCGGCCTTCGCCGCCGCCGGATCGATGTGCATGGCGTGCCGGTCGCCGAGCAGCCGGTAGAGCGCCGCCTGCCGGGAGTGCGTGAGTACGGTCCGGGTGTGCCCGGCCGGCCGGTCCGGGCGGCGCGGGGCGGACGGACCGCGTTCGCCGCCGAAGCCGCCGGCGCCGGGGGCGAAGATCGACCAGGTCGCCGTGAAGTACGCGCAGGACACCTCCACGTCGAAGACGGCGGCCGATCCCTTGTCCCGGACCCGGGCGACCCGTGCCGTCGTCGTCAGCTCGCCCGATGGCTCCAGCGGCCGCTTCACCAGAAGGTGCTGGCTGCCGTGCACGGCGGTGGCGACGTCAAAGGCTCCGAGGGCGCCGAGGGCGTCGGGCGCCCACTGGGCGAGGGTCAGCGCGAAGGTGGGGAGCACCCGCAGCCGCTCCTCGTACACCAGATCGAGCCGGTCGGCCGGTGCGCCGACCGCGAGTGCGTAGAGGATCGCGTCGCGCGCGGTGAAGGAGACCGTACGGGTGCCGAGTTCGCGGCCCTGCCACGGGGAGGCGGTCATCGGTCGGCCCCCAGGATCAGACCGCTGGTGGGGACTCCGGTGCCGGCGGTGACCATGACGTGCTCGACCCTGTCCGGCTGGTTCACCGAGGTGCCGCGGATCAGCCGGACGCCCTCCGCGATGCCGTTCATGCCGTGCAGATACGCCTCGCCGAGCTGCCCGCCGTGGGTGTTGAAGGGCAGCCGGCCGCCGAGTTCCAGGTGGCCGTCGGCGATGAAGTCCTTGGCCTCGCCGGGCTTGCAGAAGCCCAGCTCCTCCAGCTGGGGAAGGACCAGCGGGGTGAAGTGGTCGTAGAGGACCGCCGCGTCGATGTCGTCGGGCCCCAGCCCGCTCTGCCCGTACAACTGCCGTCCCACCAGGCCCATTTCGGGGATGCCGGTGATGGTGGGGCGGTAGTAGCTGGTCATCATGTGCTGGTCGGCGCCGAGTCCCTGTGCGGCCGAGCGGATCACCGCGGGCGGCCGGGGAAGGTCACGGGCGCGTTCGGCGGAGACGATCACCAGGGCCTGGCCGCCATCGGTCTCCTGGCAGCAGTCGAGCAGCCGCAGCGGTTCGGCGATCCAGCGGGAGTCGCGGTGGTCCTGCAGAGTGATGGGGCGGCCGTGGAACCACGCGGCCGGATTGTTCGCGGCGTGCTTGCGGTCCACCACGGCGACCCGGCCGAAGTCATCGGTGCTCGCGCCGTACTCGTGCAGATAGCGGCGGGCGAACATGGCGACCCACTGGGCGGGGGTGCTCAGCCCGAACGGGGTCATCCAGGCGTAGGCGGCCCGGTCCGCGCCGGTGTCCATGGGCCGGTCGGCCTGCCCGAGCCCGTACCGCTCGCCGGACCGCTCGTTGAACGCCCGGTAGCAGACGACCACATCGGCGATCCCGGTGGCCACGGCCATGGCGGCCTGCTGAACCGTGCCGCAGCCGGCCCCGCCGCCGTACCCGATGCGGGAGAAGAACGTCAGATCGCCCATCCCGGTGTTGCGGGCCACGTGGATCTCGGAGTTGGTGTCCGCGGTGAAGGTGACCAGCCCGTCGACGTCGCAGGGTTTCAGCCCGGCGTCGGCGAGGGCGGCGAGCACGGCCTCGCAGGCGAGCCCGAGTTCGCTGCGGCCGGAGTCCTTGGAGAACTCGGTGGCGCCGATGCCGGCCACGGCGGCCGCCCCGGACAGCCTCGTCGGCGTACTCATCGTGCCTCCGGGGGAAGTCGCACGGATACGGTCCCGGTGAGGTGGGCGCCCAGGCTGTTGGTGCCCCGGACGGCGATCTCGATGCTGCGGTCCGCGTCGGACCTCCCGGTGACCGTGCCGGTGAGCACCATCGTGTCGCCTGGGTGGTTGGGGGCGCCGAGTCTGATCCGGATGGCCCGGACGACGGCGGCGGGACCGGCCCAGCCGGTGACGTACCGGTCGACCAGGCCGTTGCTGGTCAGGATGTTCATGAAGATGTCCTTGGAGCCGCGTTCCCGGGCGAGTGCGGGGTCGTGGTGCACGTCCTGGTAGTCGCGGCTCGCGAGTGCGGTGGCGACGATCAGGGCGCGGGTGACCGGGATCGACAGCTCGGGGAGTACGTCCCCGACGGCCACGCCGGAGTGGTGGCGGGTGCCCGGCTGCGGGGTCACGCGGTCACCGCCCCGGCGGTCACCAGGGCGCCGAGGCGTTCGAGGTCGGCGCCCGCGCCGCCCAGGGTGGTGGAGATCTGCTTGCCCCACAGGAAGTGGCGGTGTACCGGGTAGTCGGTGTCGACGCCGATGCCGCCGTGCACGTGCTGGACCCGGTGAACGGTGTTCAGGCCCCCCTCGGTGGCCCACCACTTGGCGACCAGCGCGGCCCGGTCGGCGGCCTGGGCGTCGAAGGGCGGGGCCAGCGCGTCCACCGCGTGCCAGAGGGTGACCCGCATCGCCTCGATGTCGATGTAGCAGTCGGCGAGCTGGTGCTGCACGGCCTGGAAGGTGGCGAGGGGGCGGCCGAACTGCTCGCGGCCGCGCAGGTGGGCGGCCGCGTGCGCCAGTGCCCCGTCGGCCACCCCCACCTGGACGGCGGCCAGGGCCAGGAACGCGTTGCGGACGAGGTGTTCCACGGCCCCGCTGCCCGGCGCGCCGATGGCCTCGGCGGGGGCGCCGTCGAGGGTGAGGTGGGCGCTCAGGTCGTGGCTGGTGGTCTCGGCGTACTCCCGGCTCACCCCGGAGGCGTCCGCGCGGACCAGGAAGACACCCGGCCCGTCGCCCGTGGCGGCGGTCACCAGTACCTGCCGCGCACCGGCCGGTGCGGGCACCACGGCCTTGACGCCGCTGAGCCGCCAGCCCGTCCCGTCCTGGACGGCGGCCGTCCGGGGCCTGAGCGGATCGGCGGGGCCGAACTCCTCCAGGGCGACGGTCGGCCGGGCGCTGCCGTCCACCAGGCCCGGCAGCAGCCCGGACCGCTGTGTCCGGCTGCCGTACGCGGCCACGGTGAGCGCACCGGTCAGCGCGGGCCACAGCGGCACCGGGGCCACCTGCCGGCCCTGCTCCTGGAGGAGGACGCAGAGTCCGGCCATGCCGAGCCCCGCGCCGCCGTCCTGTTCGGGGAGCACGGCCGCGAGGAGTCCGGCCGCGGCCAGGTCCGCCCACAGCCGTTCGTCCACGCGCGTCGGGGAGCTCTCCACCTCGCGCAGCCGCTCGGGCGTGGCGCGGTCGGTGAGGATCTCCCGGGCCAGGTCACGTACCGCTTCGAGCTCTTCTCCCAGGGAGAAATCCATCAGGGCGCCTCCATCGGGGCGGGCCGGAACACCGGCAGGGTCGGTTCGGGGCCGGCGTCGAGCCAGTCGAGGACCACGGGCATGCCGATGGTGACGTCCTCGGGCGCGACACCGGTCAGGCCGGTGATGAGCCGGGTGCCTTCGGCGAGTTCGACGACAGCGACGAGATACGGCGACTCGAAGGCGGGGTGGCGCGGGTGGTGGTTCACGACGAAGCTGTAGACGCTGCCGCGACCGCAGGCCTCGGCCGTGTCCCACTCCAGTGACCGGCACTCAGGGCAGCAGGGGCCCGGCGGGTGACGCAGGGCGGAGCAGTCGGCGCAGCGCTGGATGAGCAGCCGGTGCCGGTTCGCGCCCTCGAAGAAGAAGGCGTTGTCACGGTTGACCGCGGGGCGGGGACGCGGGGCGAGGGCTTCCCCGGGCGCCGGGCTGAACCTCAGGGTCCGCCACCGCTGGGTGGCGACCGTCTCGCCGTGCTGGTCGGTGTACGTCTTGAGGGTGGTGACGAACCGACCGGGGCCGAGGCCGGTCCGCTTCCGGTCCGAGACCGACTCGACGGTCTCCCGCACGGCGACGTGGTCGCCCGGCGCCAGCTCCCGCAGGAAGGTGAACTCGGAGTCGGTGGCCACCACGGAGGTGTAGCCCCCCTCGTCGAGGAGGGCGACCAGTTCGTCGAATCCGCTCGGGCCGCCGGGCCGCGCGGCGACGGTGGCCGCGTAGCCGGGCATCGTCCAGGCCTGGATCATCGACGCGGGTGCCACCACCCCGTCGCGGCCGGTGGCGCGGGCCGCCGCGTCGTCGGTGTACACCGGGTTGGTGTCGCCCATGGCCTCGGCCCAGTGCCGGATCATCGGCTGGTTGACCGGGTCCTGCGCCGGGGTGAGGGCGCGCAGTTCGCGCCCGGTGAAGGCCTGGAGCCGCTCCTCGTACCCCGGTGCGTGCTCGCCGTGCCCGGTCATGCGCCACGCCCCTTGCGCGGCAGTCCGAGTCCCTGGGTGGCGACCATGTCGCGCAGGATCTCGTTGACGCCGCCGCCGAAGGTGTT
This sequence comes from Streptomyces sp. NPDC048671, assembly GCF_055587045.1. Taxonomy (NCBI): domain Bacteria; kingdom Bacillati; phylum Actinomycetota; class Actinomycetes; order Kitasatosporales; family Streptomycetaceae; genus Streptomyces; species Streptomyces sp. NPDC048671. Next base: position 232,979 of record NZ_JBVJHB010000015.1, read on the forward strand.
CACGATGCCCTGCCGGGAGAGCTGTTCGACCTCCCCGGCGAGGACCGCGCCCGGCGATTCGGGCCGGATGCGCCCGGCCGCGCCGAGGATCTGGGTCAGTGCGCGCTGGACGTCGATATGGGTCTCGGTGCCGTACGCCTTGGCGGCGCCCGCGTCGGCGCCGGTCAGCGTGGCACGGGCGACGGCCGCGGTCATCTTCCAGTTCATCAGCCGCATCGCCTCCAGCCGGGCGTGGGTGCGGGCGAACTCCTGCCGTACCCACGGCACTTCGGCCGTGCCGTTCTCCCGGGACCAGTCCAGGACCCGTTCCCAGAGCTGGATCATGCGGCCGCCGAGGGCGGCGAGGCCGATGCGTTCGTGGTTGAGCTGCGCGGTGATCAGCCGCCAGCCGCCGTCCACCTCACCGACCACGTCGGTGGCCGGGACCCGGACGTCGCTGTAGTACGTCGCGGTGACGACCATCCCGCCGACGGTGCGGATGGGGCTCCAGGAGAAGCCGGGGTCGGTGGTCGGCACGATCAGGATGGAGATGCCCTGGTGCTTGGGGGCGTCCGGGTCGGTGCGGGCGGCGAGCCACACGTAGTCGGCGGTGTTGGCGCCGCTGGTGAAGATCTTGCTGCCGTTGACGAGGTAGGTGTCGCCGTCCCGGACCGCCCGGGTGGTCAGGGAGGCGAGGTCGGTGCCGGCGGCGGGCTCGGTGTAGCCGATCGCGAACACGATGTCGCCGGAGAGGATGCCGGGCAGGAACCGCTTGCGGTGCTCCTCCGAGCCGTGGGCCATGAGGGTCGGCCCGACCGTGTTGACCGTGACGAACGGGAAGGGCAGACCCGCCCGTTGGACCTCGTCGAAGAAGACGTACTGGTCCTCGGCGGGCCGGCCCTGGCCGCCGTACTCGGTGGGCCAGCCGATCCCCAGCCAGCCGTCCGAGCCGAGCCGTTCGACGACCTCGCGGAAGCGGTCGCCGCCCACGCCCTCCTCGCCGGTGCGGCGGCGTTCGTCCTCGGGCATCAGACCCGAGAAGTACGCCCGCAGTTCCCGCCGCAGCTCCTGGTGCGCGGCGCTCTCGCGCAGTTGCATGTGTGGTTCTCCTCGGGTGTCGCCGCCGGGGCGGACGTGCGGGCCCCCGGCCGGGGCGGGTGGCGCGCTGTCAGGGCAGGAAGCGTGCGCGCCCGTTGGCCAGGAACTCGCCGTGCAGCAGGGCCTTTTCGTCGTCGGTCATCAGCGTGTACGCGGGCTCGCCCCGGCCCGCCCAGCGGTACACCGGGTCGTCCGTGCGCCAGCCCTCGAGCTGCATCTCCTTCTTGCGCAGCTTGTTGGAGCCGGTGGTGGGCAGCGCGTGCGAGACGCGGACGAAGCGGGGGGCGCCCTTGCTGCCCAGGTCCTCCTGGCGGGCCAGGAAGGCGGGCAGGTCCAGGTCCTCGAAGCGGGTGCCGCCGGCGATCTCGACGGCGGCCATGACCTGGTCGCCGGAGCGCGGGTCGGGCACGCCGAAGACTCCGGCGGCGACGACGGCCCGGTGCCTGCGCAGGACGCGTTCGGTGAGGAGGGCGGAGGTGTTCTCGCCGTCGACCCGTATCCAGTCGCCGGAGCGGCCGGCGAAGTAGAAGTAGCCGGCCTCGTCCACGTATCCGAGGTCGCCGGTCCAGTACCAGCCGTGCCGGACGCGTTCGGCGTTCGCCGCCTCGTTGTTGTAGTAGCCCTCGAAGCGGGCTGCGCCCTCGGTGTCGACGATCTCGCCGACGGCCTCTTCCGGGTTGCGGACCCGCCCGTAGGAGTCGAGTTCCGCGGGCGGGCAGGTCGCCCGGGTCGTGGAGTGGACGATCCGGACGCCGGGCCGGGCCGGCATGCCCAGCGCGCCCGTGGGCGCCCCGGGGACCCGCCTGAGCATTCCGCTGCCCTCGCTGGAACCGTAGCCCTCGACGAGACGGCAGCCGAAGCGCCGCAGGAACAGGGCCGCGTCCTCGGGGGACGCCTCGGTGCCGAAGGCGTGGGTGAGCAGGTTGTCGGCGTCCTGTCCGGTCTCGGGGCGGGCCAGGATGTAGCCGATCGCCTTGCCGACGTAGGTGAAGTAGGTGGCCCCGAAGTGGCGGACGTCGGGGAGGAATCCGGACGCGGAGAACTTGCGGGTGAGAGCGATGGCGGCGCCCGCGGTGAGGGCGGGGGCCCACAGGGCCATCAGCGCGTTGCCGTGGAACAGCGGCATCGGGCAGTAGCAGGTGTCGGCGCGGGTGATGTCGTACTTGGCGCAGTTGGAGGCACCGAGGGCGGCGAGCCGGCCCTGGGAGCAGATCGCCGCCTTCGACGCGCCGGTGGTGCCCGAGGTCAGGAGCAGCAGCATCCGGGTGGTGGCGGTGACGTCGGGGGCGCGTCGGGGCCGGACCGCGTCCGTGTGGGCGGCGAGGCCGGTCCCGTACTCCGGTGTGCCGACGACGAGGAAACGGTCGCGGTCCACACCGATGTCCAGGCCGTCCAGCAGGGCGGCGCCCGCCCGGTCGGTGACGATCACCTGGCAGTCGGTGTGCCGCACCTCCCGGGCGAGTTCGGCGCCGCGCCGGGTGGGGTTGATGCCGACGACGGCCGCGCCGGCGAGGGCGGCGGCGCCCAGCCAGAAGACGTACTCGGGCTCGTTGTCCAGGAGTACGCCGATGTGGAACGGCCCCTCGGTGCGCAGCTTCTCGGCCCAGGCGGCGCGGGCCGCGCTCTGCTTGACCACCTCGTCCCAGGTCCAGGTGCGTTCACGGGTCAGCAGTCCCGGGCGGTCGTCCCCGGACCGGGCGAGCAGCAGGTCGGCAATGGTCTCGTGTGGCAACGTCGGTCCCTCTCACCCGGTGCCCGGGTCTGCCGGTGTCGGTACGCGGACGGGTCGGCGCGGGGTACGCGTCGTGTGGTGGTCGTGGCGCCCGGAGGGGGCGCGGGGGGTCGCGGTCCGCGCCGCGCCGGTGGCGACGCTAGCCGTGGTCGGGGCGGCCCGGCCGGGACGGTCCCGCTGACCGGGAGAGTCCGGAGGAGGACCCCGGAAAGGTCCGGAAACGGGGCCGGAACAGACGGCCGGCGGGGCTGGCTCCGTCCGCCCGGCCGTCTCCTCCTCGGTCAGCCGAAGTTGGCCTGGCCGCCGTCGAGAGGCACCGTGGCGCCCGTCAGATAGCGGGCGTCCGGGCCGCACAGCATCGCGACCGCGCGTCCGATGTCCTGCTCGCAGTCACCGACGTACCCCAGCGGGATGGACGCGCAGAACTCGGCGGCCTCCTCGGGGTGGGCGTCCTGCCAGCCGGCGTAGGCGGGCGAGGTCGCGTGCGGGGCGATGGCGTTGACCCGGATTCCGTCGCGGCCCCATTCGTTGGCGGCGGCCCGGGTCAGGGAGCGCAGCGCGGACTTGGCGGCCGCGTACGCGCCGTAGGTGCTCAGGTCCCAGCGGACCATGGCGGAGGTGACCAGGTTGATGATCACTCCCCCGCCGTCGCGCTTCAGGTGCGGGTGCGCTGCCTTCATGAAGGCGAACGCCGCGAACGGGCCGCTGTCGAAGCCCTTTTGGAACTGTTCGTCGCTCAGTGAGAGCAGTGGCCCGTAGCAGCCGGTGTAGGCGTTGTTGACCAGGATGTCGATCCGGCCGAAGCGTTCGGCGACGTCCTCCACCACGGCGGGGATCCGTTCCGTGTCCCGTACGTCGAGGAGGAACGGCTCGGCCTTCGCCCCCCGCTCGTGCAGCATCGCGCACGTCGCCTCCAGCTTCGCCGCGGTCCGGCCGAGGACGGCGACGGATGCTCCGTCGGAGGCGAGGGCGAGTGCGATGCCCCGGCCCACGCCCTGGCCGGCTCCGCTGATGACCGCCACTTTTCCGTCGAGGTTCCGCATGGGCTCCACTCCTCTCAACTCGGCCGGGGAATATGCTTGTTGATGAACAGACCCGTCACGGTGACGCAGCTGCGGCCGCCGGCGGAGATCTCGCCGACCGTGCGGATCCGCGAGCCGTCCACCGAGATCTGGCGCCCGGTGACCGTCAGGGGCTCGAACAGCGGGGTGGGCCGCAGATAGCGCAGGGTCAGCTCCGCGGTCATCCCGGAGGGGCCGCCCCAGTGGTTGGCCACTCCCAGCGTGTGGTCGAGGAGCAGGGCCGAGACGCCGCCGTGCACATGGCCGGGCGGTCCCTGGTAGGGCAGGTCGAGCGTCACGACGCCCTCCACGGAGCCGTCGTCCTTGCCGCGCAGGTGCAGCGGCGGGGCGAGGGCGTTCTCCGGGCCGGTGACGGGGTCGTGCCGGGTGACGCCCTCGCCGCGCCACATCCCGGCGAGCCGGTCCTCGATGGACGGGGCCCTCTCGGTGAGCCCGTCGGCGACGGCGTCGAGCTGTGCGGCTATGGCGTCCATGTCGGCGCCGGACCGGTCGCCGGCACGGAGCAGGGCGGCGACCACCCGGCGGGCCGCGGCGACCGCGGCGTCGACGCCGTCCTTGTGCGGTTCGGCGACCAGCCTGGGGCCGGTGGCGGGCGCGGTGGTGTCGTGCGGGGGGACGCTCATGAGGTCACCGTCGCCGTCGCGTGGGTGAGCACGGGCGCGCCGTCGCGTTCGGGGCAGGCCGCGTGCAGCACGAGCCGCCCGGTGCCGTCGCCGGCCGGTGCGTCGTGCCATACGGAGGTCACCAGGGTCTCCCCGGGGACGAGAGGACCGGCGAAGCGGACGGTGAGCCCGGTGAGCCGGGTGACGTCGCCGTCGAGCACCCCGTCGACGAGGGCCTTGCAGACCAGCCCGTAGGAGGCGAGCCCGTGCAGGATCGGCCGGTCGAATCCGGCGGCCCGCGCGAACGCGGGGTCGGCGTGCAGCGGGTTGAGGTCTCCGTTGAGCCGGTACCACAGGGCCTGTTGAGGTGTGGTGGCGCAGGTGAGGACGGAGTCGGCGGGCCGGTCCGGTGCCTCCCAGCGCTCCTCCGGTCCCGGCTCCCCGCCGAAGCCGCCCTCGCCGCGTGCCCAGATCCGGGTGGTGGTGGTCCACAGCGGCTCGCCGCCGGCGTCCGTGGCCGCGGACTCCAGGACGAGGAGCGCGGCCGTGCCCTTGTCCCGGATCTCGGCGACCCGCGAGCGGAGCGTGGCGGTGCCCGATGCCGGGAGCGGCCGGTGCACCTGGAGTCCCTGGCCCGCGTGGAGCAGGGCCCGCAGGTCGATGTCGATGCCGGGCAGGTGGAATCCCGGTGCGGCCTCCTCGCCGCAGGAGATCCCGGAGCCGGCCACCACCGCGAAGGTCGGCAGCACGGCGAGGCCGTTCTCGAAGGTCAGGTGCAGCTCGGGGCCGGTGGCCGCGTCGGCGCCCGCGCCGAGGCTCAGGTGGTAGAGGAGTACGTCGCGGGTGGTCCAGCGGATCTCGCGGACGGACGGGTCCGCGGTCAGCGCCTTCTCTCGGTCGATGGGCATGTCAGCCTTTCTCGGTGGGCTCGGGGTCGCGCGGCAGGCCGAGGATGCGCTCGCCGATGATGTTCAGCTGGATCTCCGTCGTACCGCCCGCGATGGACAGGCAGCGGGCGTTGAGGAACTGCCAGGTGGCGTCGAGGCGTTCGCCCTCGCCGGTCAGCGCTGCGGAGCCCTGCCAGTCCACGCAGGTCTCCCAGACCCGCTGCTGGTGTTCGACGCCGAGCAGTTTGGCGACGGACGCCTCGGCGCCCGGCTGCTGTCCGGAGACGGTGCGCAGGGTGGTGCGCAGGGCGAGGACGGCGCCGGACTGCGCGTCGCAGAGGTGGCCGCCGAGGGTGGTGAGCTGTTCGTCGTCGAGGCCGTCCGAGGCGGCGGCGATCTCCAGGAGCGCCTCGGCGCCGGAGCCGACCGAGTCGTGGGACAGGGCGACGCGTTCGTTGGCGAGGGTGGTGCGGGCGAGCTTCCAGCCGTCGCCCGGGGAGCCGACGAGCAGCTCGTCGGGGATGAACACCTCGTCGAGGAAGACCTCGTTGAACTCGGCGTCGCCGGTGATCTGCCGCAGCGGCCGGATATCGAGGCCGGGGCTCGTCATGTCGAGGAGGAAGTAGGAGATCCCCTTGTGCTTGGGCACGTCGGTGTCGGTACGGGCGAGCAGGACGCCCCAGTGGGCGTCGCGGGCCATGGACGTCCACACCTTCTGGCCGGTGACGCGCCAGCCGCCGTCCGCCTTCTCGGCGCGGGTGCTGAGCCCGGCGAGGTCGGACCCCGCGCCCGGCTCGCTGAACAGCTGGCACCAGACGGTGTCGCCGCGCAGGCTCGGCCCGAGGAACCGCTCCTGCTGGGCCGGGTCGCCGTGGGCGATGAGCGTGGGCACCACCCAGCCGCCGATGATCATGTCGACGGGGGTGAGGTCAGCGGCCCGGAGCTCCTCGGCGATGACGAGCTGCGTCACCGGGTCCGCGCCCTTGCCCCAGGGCGCCGGGAGATGGGGGGCGGTGTAGCCGTGGTCCGCGAGGTGGTCGAGGCGTTCCTCGCCGTCCAGGGCGGCGGCGAGCCGCAGCTCGGCGCGGATGTCCTCGCGGACGGCTTGGGCCTCCGCGGGCAGTTCCACGCCCAGTGTTCGGCGGGTGCCTTCCAGCGTGAGGCGGGCGACCCGGCGGCGCCAGGCGGCGGACGGGCCCAGCGCGATCCGGAGGGTCTGGGCGCGGCGCAGCGCGAGATGCGCGTCGTGCTCCCAGGTGAAGCCGATGCCGCCGAGCACCTGGATGCAGTCCTTGGCGACGCAGAACGCGGCGTCGACGCCGGCCGCTCCGGCGACGGCGGCGGCCAGCGAGGCCTCACGGGCGTCGCCCGCGCCGCCGGGTCCGGCCGCGCGGGCGGCGTCCCAGGCGCAGGCGCGGGCCTGTTCGGCCTGCGCGAGCATCCGGGCGCAGCGGTGCTTGACGCCCTGGAACTGGCCGATGCGGCGGCCGAACTGTTCCCGGACCCGGGCGTACTGTGCGGCGGTGGTCACGCAGCGGTCCGCGAGGCCCGAGGACTCGGCGGCGAACAGTGTCGCGGCGAGGTCCAGGGGCTGCTGCGGATCGAGGCCGAGCAGATCGGCGGCCGGCACCGGGACCGACCGTGCGGTCACCCTGGACGAGCGGCGGGTGAGGTCGTGGCTGCGGACGTCGGTGGTGTCCACGGCGGCGCGGGGCAGTACCAGCCAGGTGGTGCGGCCGTTGTCGGAGGCGGGCAGGACGAACACGTCGGCGAGGTGTCCGCCGACGACGAGTTCGGACGTTCCGGTGACGGTGACCGTGCCGTCTGCGGCGCGCGCCAGGGCGAGGGTGCCGGGGCCGAGTCCGACCGCGCCGAGGGTGGTGCCGGCGGCGAGCGCGGCGAGGTAGGTGCGGTGTCCGGCCGCGTGCAGGACGGCCGAGGCGAGCGTCGTCGGCAGGTAGGGTCCGGGGGCGGTCGCGCGACCCAGTTCCTCGGTGACGACGGCGAGTTCGACGAGTCCGTACCCGGCGCCGCCCACCTCCTCGGGCAGGTGCAGCCCGAGCAGTCCCTGTTCCGCGAGGCCGCTCCAGTGGGCGGGGACGGTCTCCTTGCCGGCGTCGGCCGCCGCGCGCAGGGTGTCCTCGGTGATGTGCCGGTTCGCGAAGGCGCGTACGGCGTCGCGCAGGTCGCGGTGTTCCTGGGTGAGTCCGATGGTCATGGCGCGCCCCCTCAGATGCGTTCGATGACGGTGGCGGTCGCGTGCGCTCCACCGGCGCACATGGTGATCAGCGCGGTGGACTTCCCGGTCCGTTCCAGTTCGTGCAGGGCCTGGGTGATGAGCCGGGCGCCGGTGGAGCCGACGGCGTGACCGAGCGCGATGGCACCGCCGTTGACGTTGACCTTGTCCAGATCGGCCTTGTGGACCCGCGCCCAGGACAGGACGACGGAGGCGAAGGCCTCGTTGATCTCGACGAGGTCGATGTCGGCGAGGGTCATCCCGGCGGTGCGCAGGACGCGTTCGGTCGCGGCGACGGGGCCGTCGAGGTGGTAGTACGGGTCGGAGCCGACCATGGCGGAGGCCACGATGCGGGCGCGGGGGCGGAGTCCCTCGCGGGCGGCGCGCTCCCGGCTCATGAGCAGGACGGCGGCGGCGCCGTCGCTGATCTGGGAGGAGTTCCCGGCGGTGTGGATGCCGTCGGGGAGGACCGGGCGCAGGGCTGCCAGGGCCTCGGCCGTGGTGTCCCGCAGCCCCTGGTCGCGGGTGACGGACACGGTCTCGCCGGTGGGCCCGTCGGGGCCGGTGGCGGGGGCCTCGATCCCGATGATCTGGCGGTCGAAGCGTCCTTCGGCCCAGGCGCGGGCGGCCTTCTGCTGGGAGGCGAGGCCGAGGGCGTCCGCGTCGGCCCTGGTGATGCCCCGGTTGCGGGCGATGCGTTCGGCGGCCGTGAACTGGTCGGGCATGTCCAGGGACCAGCTGTCCGGTACCGGGGAGCCGTTGTCGGGGGTGAGCGCGGCGCCGAGGAAGACGCGGCTCATGGACTCGACGCCGCAGCCGATGCCGGTCTCGATGGCGCCGGCGGCGATCAGGCCCGCGACCAGGTGCACGGCCTGCTGGGACGATCCGCAGGCACAGTCGACGGTGGTGCACGCGGTGGTGTGCGGGAGTCCGCTGTGCAGCCAGGCGCCGCGGGTGACGTTGTTGGACTGTTCGCCGGCCTGGGTGACACAGCCGCCGATGACCTGCTCCACGGTGCCGGGCGCGATACCCGCCCGCTCCACCAGGCCCTTCTGGGCGAGCCCGAGGAGTTCCGCCGGGTGGAGTCCGGACAGGACACCGCGGCGGCGGCCGACCGGTGTCCGTGCGGCTTCGACGATGACGGCCTCGGTCATGGCTCTCCGTAAGGGGTGCGGGGCCCGTTGGGGCCGGGACACTGATGAAGGAAAACTAGAATTTGTTCTCGAAATAGGCAAGGGCCAGTCCCGCTCAGTGGCCCGGCCCGCCCGGCCGCTCGGCAACCCGGCCCGCCCGGCCGCTCAGTTGCCCGGCCCGCCCGAGGGCGGCCGGCGGGGCGGCACGGCCGTGGTCCCACGGACCGGGACCGGGGTGCGCCGGGTCCCCGGAGCGCCGGTACCGGTCAGTGGGACTCCCCCGCCCGGACGCCGGTGTACGCGCCTAGCGTCCGGACCCTGGAGACCAAGCGTCGCAAAGGGGATGAGAGCAACGTGAGCGCAGTCGAGTCGGCACACGACGACGTCAGGGCCATCGAAGCCACTGCGGCACCCACGCGTTTCGCGCGCGGCTGGCACTGCCTGGGCCTCGCGGAGAAGTTCAAGGACGGCAAACCGCACCCGGTCCGGGCGTTCGGCCAGAAGCTCGTGGTGTTCCAGGCGGGCGACGGCACGCTCAGCGTCCTGGACGCCTACTGCCGCCACATGGGCGGCGATCTCTCGCAGGGCACCGTCAAGGGCGATGAGGTCGCCTGCCCGTTCCACGACTGGCGGTGGGGCGGCGACGGCCGCTGCAAGCAGATCCCGTACTCCAGGAGGGTGCCGCTGCGGGCCCGCACGGCGGCGTGGACGACGCTGGACCAGGACGGCATGCTCTTCGTCTGGAACGACCCGGAGGGCAATCCCCCGCCCGCCGGCGTGAGCATCCCCCGGATCGAGGGGGCGACGAGCGACGAGTGGACCGACTGGCTCTGGTACGAGACGGTCATCGACGCCAACTGCCGCGAAGTCGTCGACAACGTGGTGGACATGGCCCACTTCTTCTACGTCCACTACTCCTTCCCGACGTACTTCAAGAACGTCTTCGAGGGCCACACCGCCACCCAGCACATGCGCGCCACCGGCCGCCCCGACGCCCGTCCCCAGGAACAGGACGGCAAGCCGAAGACCACCGGCAGCAACTCGGTGGCCTCCTACCACGGCCCGTCGTTCATGATCGACGACCTCACTTACCACTACGAGAGCGGTGACACGCAGTCGGTCCTGATCAACTGCCACTATCCCGTCGACGCCGACCGGTTCGTGCTCCAGTACGGGATCATCGTGAAGCGCTCACCGTCCATGGCCGGCGATGCCGCCGATGAACTCGCTTCGGGTATGGGTCAGTTCATCAGGCTCGGCTTCGAGCAGGACATCCAGATCTGGCAGAACAAGGCGAGGATCGACAACCCCCTGCTCTGCGAGGAGGACGGCCCGGTCTACCAACTGCGCCGCTGGTACGAGCAGTTCTACGTGGACATGGCCGATGTGAAGCCGGAGATGACCGACCGCTTCGAGTTCGAGCTGGACACCACGCGGCCGGTCGAGGCGTGGCAGAAGGAGGTCGAGGCGAACCTCGCCCGCAAGGCCGCCGCCGAGGGCCGGCCGGTCTGATGCGGGTGGACAACCGGCTCGCCGACGGCGCACCGATGCGGTCGCTGGCCTGTGAGCGGTGCACGGCGCGGGTCCTGGTACGCAAGAGCAGCTGGCAGCAGACGAGTGTGCAGTGGGACGGCCGGGCCATGGCGCTCTGTGCGGAGCGCGATCCGGCCGCCGGCTCCTTCGAGGGCTGCGGGTCGCTGCGCGACACGATCCGCGAGGCCGCGCTGCGGGGCACGATCGAGCTGGTGGACGGGGGCGGCTCCACTACCGCCGCCCGATGATCACCAGCCGGGCCGGCGGCACGGCTGGCCGCCACACACTCGTACCGGGCATCGAGCGTCCGGGACTCGTCCGGAGCCGCCTCCACCGCAGCGTCGTTCACGATGCGGTGCACCCGGCCGGCCTCTTCGTGGTCGCCACCATGCCGGCCATCGACGCGGAGTACGCGGCGGGGCCGGCTCCGGGCCTGCTCGCGGCCCATGTCCACCTGGCATCGGGTGGGGAGCGCGCGGCCGTGCTCAGCGAGTGGACCGATGCCGCCGCCCACGACGAGGCCGTCCCGCGCGGCACCCCCTTCAAGCGCTACACGCTCCACGACTCGTTCCTTCAGGACCGGGGCGGCACAGCGCCGCGTGGCGCACAGGTGAGAGCGCGAGGCGCGCGGGCGGGTCCGGCGCGGTCCGGTGTCGTCGGGCGGGCGGTTGTCAGGTGGCCCTGCCGGGCGGGGTGAAGGCGGCCAGTGGCTCGGAGCCGGACCAGTCGTGGCCCCAGTAGCTGTCGGCGGTGATCTCCTCGGCCGTGTAGTGCCTCTCGTCGACGCGCATCCCGTCGCAGCCGTACTCGATGTCCCAGCCGCCGGGCGCGCGTACGTAGAACGACACCATCTTGTCGTTGGTGTGCCGGCCCAGCGTGGAGGAGAGGGAGAATCCCCGTCTGCCCACGTTGTCGAGGGCGCGGCCGACCGCGTCCAGGCTGTCCACCTCGACCATCAGGTGCACCAGTCCGGGTTCCTCGCCGTGCGGGGCGGGGCAGACGGCGAGGCTGTGGTGGCGTTCGTTGACGCCCATGAAGCGCACCCGGCGGGGCGGGCCGTCGGGCGACCGGCCGCCGAGCCGGATTCCGCCGCGCGGCAGGAAGCCGAGCACCTCGGTGTAGAAGGCGACGGTCTCGTCCGCGCAGGTGGTGGGCAGCACGACGTGCCCCATTCCCTGGCCGCCGGTGACGAACCGCTGGCCGAACCCGGTCAGTACGGGGCTGTGGTCGAGGATTGGGGCGAAGTACACCTCGACGGGCACTCCGGCCGGGTCGTCGAAGACGATGCCCTCCTCCACGCCCCGGTCGTCGGCCTCCTTCGCGGAGAGCGGCTTCACCGCCGTACCGGAGGCCTCGACAGCACGGCCCACGGCGGCGAGCGCGAACTGGTCCCGTACCTCCCAGCCGACCGACAGCACCCGGTCGCTGTCGCCGGGCAGGACGACGAGCCGGGCGCGGCGCTCGTCCATGCGCAGGTAGAGGCCGTCGGGGTCCGGCCCCGAGCCCTCGGCGAAGCCGAGGGCGTCCACGGTGAGTTCGCGCCAGCGGCCGATGTCACGTGTCTGGACCCGGAGGTATCCGAGTCCGCGGATCTGCGTCATGTGCGTTCCTCTCTGATCCCGCTGCGAGCGGAAGGTTTCTAGATCATCGAGCGCATCGGCCCGTGCGGCGGCTCGATGCCGATCTCCGTGAGCGCCGAGGCGTGGAAGACCGAGCCAGGTACGTGGATGGCGTGCGCGAGGCCGGTGTGCGCATCGCGCCAGAACCGCTGGATCGGGTTGTCCAGCCGCATCGCGTTGCCGCCGGAGCGGGCGACGATCTCGTCCACCGCGCGGACCGCCCGCCAGGCGGCCGCCGCCTGGGTGCGCCGGCCGACGGCCCGGCGCTCGAAGCAGATCTCCTGGCCGGCCGCGACCGCGTCGTACATCTGGCAGACGTTGTCCAGGAGCGCCGAGCGGGAGGCCGCGATCTCCGCCGCCGCGTCGCTGACGGCGTACAGGACGTACGGGTCGTCCCGCACGGCCTGGCCGGTGATCTGCACCCGGTCGCGCTGGTAGTCGAGGTGGTGGGCGAGTGCGCCCTCGCAGATGCCGATCACGGCGGCGGTGATGCCGAGCGGGAACGCGGCGGAGAACGGCAGCCGGTAGGCGGGGTTGGTCAGCCCGGACTCGGCGGCCAGGGACCCGTCCACGACCTTGGCGTACTCGATGACGCGGTGAGCGGGCACGGAGGCGTCCTTGACGATGACGTCCTTGCTGCCGGTGCCGCGCAGTCCGACGACGTCCCACGAGTCGTCGACGATCTCGTAGTCGGCGCGCGGCAGGATGACGTGGACGGACCGCGGGGGGTTGATCCGGTTGCCGTCGCTGTCGGCGAGGAAGCCGCCGAGGAAGATCCACCGGCAGTGGTCGGTACCGGAGGAGAACTGCCAGCGGCCGTTGAAGACGTAGCCGCCGTCCACGGGCCTGAGCAGGCCCATCGGTGCGTACGGGGAGGCGATCCAGGTGTCGGGGTCCTCGCCCCAGATCTCCTCCTGGACCCGGGGGTCTGCCATCGCCATCTCCCACGGGTGGACGCCGACGACGCCCGCGACCCAGCCGGTGGCCCCGTCCAGGGAGGCGATCCTCATGACGGTCTCGGCGAACTCGCGCGGATGCAGTTCGAGGCCGCCGTGGGCCTTGGGCTGGAGCATGCGGATCGCGCCGACTTCGCGCAGGATCTTCGCCGCCTGGTCGTCGAGCCGGCCGAGCGCCTCGTTGGCGGGACCGAGCGCGCGGATCTCGTCGGCGCGTGCTTCGACGGCATCGAGTACCGGATTGGTCATGGCTGTTCTCACTTCCCCGGGGAGTTCTGGGCGGCGGTCGTGGCCCGGTTCCGCGCCGCGAGGGCGACCGCGATCTCGATGAGCTGGTCCTCCTGGCCGCCGACGAGCTTGCGGCGGCCGGCCTCCATGAGGATCTCGGCGCCGGACACCTGGTAGGTGGCGGCCTGACGGGCGGCGTGCTTCAGGAAGCTGGAGTAGACCCCGGCGTAGCCCATCGTCAGGGACAGCCGGTCGAGCAGGCACTCGCCGTCCATGACGGGCCGCACCACGTCCTCCGCCGCGTCGATGATCTTCAGTACGTCGATGCCGGTACGGATGCCCAGCTTCTCGGCGACGGCGGCGAAGCCCTCGACGGGCGTGTTGCCGGCGCCCGCCCCGAAGCGGCGGGTCGATCCGTCGATCTGCAGGGCCCCGGCACGCACCGCGAGCACGGAGTTGGCGACGCCGAGGCCGAGGTTCTCGTGGCCGTGGAAGCCGACCTGGGCGTCGTCGCCGAGTTCGGCGACCAGGGCGGCGATACGGTCGCTGGTCTGCTCCATGATGAGGGCGCCCGCGGAGTCGACCACGTAGACGCACTGGCAGCCGGCGTCGGCCATGATGCGGGCCTGCCGGGCGAGTTCCCCGGGCGGCCGGCTGTGCGACATCATCAGGAAACCGACGGTCTCCAGGCCGAGTTCGCGGGCAAGACCGAAGTGCTGGACGGCGATATCCGCTTCGGTGCAGTGCGTGGCGATCCGGCAGATCGCGGCGCCGTTGTCGGCGGCCTCGCGGATGTCGTCCTGGAGGCCGAGACCGGGCAGCATCAGGAAGGCGATCTTCGCCCGGCGGGCGGTCTTCACCGCGGCCTTGATCAGCTCCTGCTCGGGGGTGTGGCTGAAACCGTAGTTGAAGGAGGACCCGCCGAGGCCGTCGCCGTGCGTGACCTCGATGACGGGGACGCCCGCGTCGTCGAGGGCCGCGACTACGGAGGTGACGTGGTCGACCGTGAACTGGTGCTGCTTGGCATGTGATCCGTCCCGCAGGGACGAGTCGGTGACCCGGATGTCCAGGTCGGAGCTGTAGGGCATGGCGCGTGTACTCCTCGGTGTGCGGGCGGTCAGGCGCCGGCGCGGCGGGCGGTGATCCGCTGGGCGAAGCCCTCGCCGACCCTGGTGGCGGCGGCGGTCATGATGTCGAGGTTTCCGGAGTACGGCGGCAGGAAGTCGCCCGCGCCCTCCACCTCGATGAACACCGCGACCCGGGCGAACCCGCCGCTGACCGCGGTCGGATCGTCGAACTGCGGCTCGGCGCGCAGCCGGTAGCCGGGTACGTACGCGGCGACGCGGGCGACGGTCTCGAGGATCGACGTGGTGACGGCGTCCCGGTCGGCGTCGGCGGGGACGGCGCAGAAGACGGTGTCCTGCATCAGCATCGGCGGCTCGGCCGGGTTGAGGATGATGATGGCCTTGCCCTTGGCGGCGCCGCCGATCGTCTCGATGCCCCGGCCGGTGGTGAGCGTGAACTCGTCGATGTTGGCGCGGGTACCGGGCCCGGCGGACGGCGAGGCGACACTCGCGACGATCTCCGCGTAGGCGACCTCGGTGACCCGGGAGACGGCGTGCACGATCGGGATGGTGGCCTGTCCCCCACAGGTGATGAGGGAGACGTTCGGCGCGTCGAGGTGGTCGCCGAGGTTGACGGCGGGCACGACCGCCGGGCCGATCGCGGCGGGGGTCAGGTCGATGGCCTGGATGCCGAGTTCGGCGTACTTGGGTGCGTTGGCCCGGTGGACGTACGCGGACGTCGCCTCGAAGACCAGATCCGGCCGCTCCTCGCCGGCCAGCAGCGCGTCCACGCCTTCGGCGCTCGCGTGCAGGCCGTGGTCGGCGGCGCGCTTGAGGCCGGGGCTCTGCTCGTCGATGCCGATCATCCAGCGCGGCTCGATGTCCCGCGAGCGCAGGAGTTTGTACATCAGGTCGGTGCCGATGTTGCCGGATCCGACGATCGCGGCGGTCGCCTTGGTCACGGTTCGAACCTCATCCGGGTCGAGTGGGAACGGGAGAACAGGTGCGGGAGGGGGTGGCTCAGCCGTCGTAGGTGGCCTTCAGCCGGTCGCTGAGCGGGCGCGCCTGGCAGGCGAGGATCAGGCCGTCGGCGAGGTCGGTCGCGTCGAGGACCTCGTTGCGTTCCATGGCCACCTCGCCCTCGGTGAGGACGCAGGCGCAGGCGCTGCAACTGCCCTCCCGGCAGGAGTACGGGGCGTCCAGTCCGGCGGCGAGCAGCACGTCGAGCAACGGTGTGTCCCGCGGCCACCGCACGGTGTGGCGCACCCCGTCCAGCTCCACCTCGGCCGTGCCGGCGGGCCCGGTGGTGTCCAGCTCCGGCACGGGCTCGCGCTCGGCGAACGGGTCGCCGGACAGCGAGGTGAACCGCTCCACCGTGATCAGGCGGGCCGGCACGCCCAGTCCGGTGAGCGCGCCGGTGGCCAGGTCCATGAAGGGACCGGGCCCGCAGACGTAGGCGGGGCGCCCGGCGTACGGGCCGGCGAGGGCCCGCAGACCGGATGCGGTGGGCCGGCCCTGGACGGACTCCAGCCAGTGCAGGACCGTGAGCCGGTCGCCGTACTCCCTTTCCAGGGCGGCCAGTTCGTCGCGGAAGATCACGGAGCGCTCGTCGCGGTTGGCGTAGAGCAGGGTGACGGTGCCGGCCCCCGCGTACAGGGCGGAGGTGAGGATCGACATCACCGGGGTGATGCCGCTGCCCGCGGCGAGCAGCAGGAAGTCGCCGTCGAGCGAGCCGGGGGTGAAGGTGCCCGCGGGACGCAGCACCTCCAGGGTGTCGCCCTCGGTGACGTGGTCGCAGATCCAGTGGGAGGCGTAGCCTCCGGCGGTGCGCTTGACGGTGACCTTCAGATGCTGGTCGCGCACCGGGGAACTGCACAGCGAGTAGCAGCGGGCGGCTCCGCCGGGGCGCTCGGAGGGCACCCGGACGGTGAGGAACTGGCCCGGTTCGTAGGCGAACGCGTCCCGGTCCCCGTCGGCGGGCTCCAGGACCAGCGAGTGCGCGTCGGCCGTCTCCCGGATCACCTTGACGACGCGCACGGTCAGCGGCGCCGGGCTCATGGCGCGCCTCCGGTGGTGCCGGCCCCGGCGGACGAGGCCGCGCGGGCGGTGGCCGCGTGCCGGGCCGCGATATAGCCGAACACGATGGACGGGCCGATGGTGGCGCCCGGTCCCGCGTACTCGTTGGCCATCACGGACGCGGAGGTGTTGCCGGTGGCGTACAGCCCGGCGATGGCCGAACCGTCCTCGCGCAGTACCTGGCTGTGCTCGTCGCAGACGAGTCCGCCCTTGGTGCCGAGGTCGCCGACCTCGATCCGGATCGCGTAGTAGGGGGCCCGGTCGAGCTGGTCGAGGTTGGGGTTCTTGAGTGTCGGGTCGCCGTAGTAGCGGTCGTAGGCGCTGTCGCCGCGCCCGAAGTCGGTGTCCTGGCCGGTCCGGGCGAAGCCGTTGAACCGTTCGACGGTGGCGGTGAGCGCGTCCTCGGGGACTTCGATCAGCCGGGCGAGTCCGGCGACGCTGTCCGCGCGGTGCACGGTGCCGTTCTCGTAGAACGCCTTGGGGAACGGCATGCCGGGCAGGATCTGGGCGAACGGGTAGCGGGCGCGGGCCTTGGCGTCCATCACGAACCACGCGGGTGTGTGCCCGCCCTCGATCTGGTCGTGGACGAAGTTCACGTACGGCGAGGACTCGTTGGTGAAACGCCGGCCGTTCCCGGAGACGATCACCGACGGAGGGATGCACCGCTCGGAGACCAGCGGAACCGTCGCTCCGGACGGGTGGTGCACGGACGGCATCCACCATGCGTCGTCCATGAAGTCGAGGGCGGCGCCGAGTTCCTGACCGGCGACGATGCCGTCGCCGACGTTCTCGGCGGCTCCGGCGCTGTGGTTGGCCCGGCCGCCCTCTGGGAGGTACTTCTCGCGCATCTCCTGGTTGTGGTCGAAACCGCCGGTGGCGAGGAGGACGCCGTGCCTGGCGCCGACCCGTACGGCCTTGCCGTCCCGCTCGACGACGACTCCGGTGACCTTGCCGCCCGTGTCGGTGACGAGCCCGGTCATCGGGCTGCGCAGCCACACGGGGACTCCGGCCTCCTTCAGGGCCATGCGCATCCGTGCGACCAGCGCCCGTCCGCCGGTCGCCATGTGGCGGCGGCGCACCATGTTGGACGAGACGCGCCAGGCGGCGATCACGGAGGCCCAGCGGCCGCGCCAGGTCCGCTTGACCATGGCGAGGTCCCGGTAGTCCTTCGCGGTGATCCACAGTCCGAGCGGTCCCTTGAGGCTGTTGGGCCGCTGGTGCCTCTCGTCCTCGCCGAGCTTGCGGGTGTCGAAGGGCAGCGCCTCCACCGACCGGCCGAGCGGGCGGCCGCCCTCGTACTCGGGGTGGTAGTCGGCGTAGCCCTTGACCCAGAAGAAGCGCATCCAGCGGCTCCTGCCGAGCAGTTCCATCGCGGCCGGTCCCTGGTCGACGTAGGCGTCGAGGCGGGCGCCCGGTACCAGGTCACCGGTGAGCCGGTCGAGGTAGCGGCGCACGGAGGCCCGGCTGTCGTCGTGGCCCCTGGCCCGCAGGGTCGGGTTGTTGGGGATCCAGATGCCGCCGCCTGAGATCCCGGTCGTGCCGCCGTACATCGCGCCCTTCTCGACCACGACGGTGGTCAGGCCGCTGTCGGCCGCGGTCAGTGCGGCGGCCATGCCGCCCCCGCCGCTGCCGACCACGACGAAGTCGAACTCCTCGTCCCAGGCCTCCCGGGCCCCGGCGTTCACGCCGCGTCCGCGCGGGTGAGGAAGGCGAGGACCGCGCTCTCCCAGGCCGCCTTCTGTTCGATCATCACCCAGTGCCCGCAGTCGGGGAAGACGTGCAGTTCCGCGTCCGGAATGGTGCGCATCGGCAGGATCGACATATCGACGGGGCTGACCCGGTCGTCGCGGCCCCAGGTCAGCAGGGTCTTCGCCCGGAGCCGGTGCAGCATGGCCCAGTACGGTGGCTCGTCGGCCGCGGCGGCGTCGGCGGCCCGTGCGGCGAACGCCTCGCTGCCGTACATCAGCCGGGCACTGGCGAGCGTCTCCGGGTCGGTGGCCTGTGCCCACCGCTCCTCGATGAGTTCCTCGGTCACCAGGGACCGGTCGTGCACCATCGAGTTGAGCCAGCGGATCAGGCGCTCGCGGGTCGGTGCGTCGGTGAACTCCGTGAGGAGCTTGATGCCTTCGCCGGGCCCCGGACTGAACAGGTTCCGGCCGATGCCGCCGATCGTGACGAGGCGGCGTACCCGGTCCGGGTGCGCGAGGGCGAACCGGGTGCCGGCGATGCCGCCCATGGAGTTGCCGACGATGTCGGTCCGCCCGAGGCCGAGCCCGTCCAGGAACCGGGTCACGGAGGCGGCGGCCGTCGCCATGGGGTGGCCGTCGGCCGGGTCGCTGACCCCGAACCCGGGGAACTCCAGGACGAGGCAGCGGAAGTGCTCGGCGAACGCGGCCAGGTTGTGCCGGTAGTTGCGCCAGCCCGTGACTCCGGGGCCGGATCCGTGCAACAGGAGCAGGGGCGGGCCGTCGCCGGCCTCGTGGTAGCGCAGCACGCCCTGATCGGTCGCGAGCTCGCGCAATGTGGAGTCGTGGCTCAGCTCCGTCATCATCCCTGCCTCGATTGACCTCGGTGTTCGGTGGGCCCGGTGCCCGGGTGGGTCCGTGCGGCCGTGGGTGCCTTGTGCACAGTTCCTGGACGGTAGCCACGCCCCGCGGGAGTACGCGGCGGCCGTCTCGGTCAGCGGGATGCGTACGGTCACGGGGACGCCGGCGGCCCCGTAGGCCCGGCGGCCGGCGGCGTTCCACTGATCGGGAGCGCGTTGCCGGCGGGCCCGGCCGGTGTCCTAGCTTCGGCACCCTGCCCGGCTCCGGGCACACCACCGCACCGTCCCCGTCGAGGTGAACCTGATGACCGCAGAGCCCCTGTCCGCGCCCGAGGCCTGTGAGAAGACTGAGGCCTGTGAGGAGACCGAGGCTTGGGAGGAGACCGAGCCGACGCCCCTGCGGATGCGGCACACCATGGGGACCTTCGCCTCAGGCGTCACGGTGGTGACGGGGATCGGCCGGGACGGTGAACCGGCCGGCTTCGCCTGCCAGTCGTTCGCGTCCGTGTCGCTCGAACCGGCCCTGGTGCTGTTCTGCGCCGACCACCGGGGGCGTACGTGGCCGAGGATCAGGGAGTCGGGGCGGTTCGCCGTGAACATCCTGGCCGAGGAACAGTCGGACCTGTGCGGCCGGTTCGGGTCGGCCGGGGGCCGCAAGTTCGAGGGGCTGGACTGGCAGGTGTCCCGCTGGGGAACGCCGTCGCTGCCCGGCGTCCTGACCCGGGTGCACGCCGACGTCCACGACGTGCGCGGTGCGGGCGACCACGATGTGGTGGTGGGCCGGGTCCTCGCTCTGGAGACCGTCACCGATCAGCGGCCGATGCTCTTCTTCCGCGGCGGCTTCGGCGTCGGGGGCCCGGTGGCCGCGGTCCCCGACCCGTGGGGCTGGGGCGACCACTGGGGGTGAGGGGGCGGCGGACGCCAGTGGGCCGGGCCCCCGTTCCGTATACGGCCTCCTGCCAGGGGGCCGTCCGCGCTCTACTGCCAGTCGCCGTACTGTCCTGCGGCCAGCAGCCGGTCCATGGCCTGCGGGGACCAGGTCTCCTCCGGCACGGCCGCCGCGCGCCGCGCCCCCCTGACGGGCGCCTCCGGCTCGGGGAACAGTTCGCGGGACACCTGCCGGGCCGCGTCCACGACCAGCGGTGCGACCTTCTCCAGCGGGGACAGCGCGTCCCCCACCAGCGAGATCGCCGCGACCGGCCCCTCGGGGCCACGGACGGCGGTGGCGACACAGGCGATGTCGGGGAAGCACTCGCCGCGTTCGAAGGCCAGTCCGTGACGGCGCCGGATGCGGTTGAGCTCCTGGTGGAGAGTGCCGAGGTCGGAGATGGTGTGCCGGGTCAGGCGGCCGATGGCACCGGCCGCCCTCGTCTCGACGTCCTCCGGTTCGAGCCAGGCCAGCATGGCCTTGCCGAGCGCGGTCGAATGAGCGGGGGCCCGGCCGCCGACGCGGGACGGGACCGCCGCGGCGAAGCGGCCGCCGACCTTGTCGAGGTAGTGCACCTCCGCACCGTCCAGGACGGCCAGATGGACGACCAGGCCGGTCTTGATCTGCAGGTGGTGCAGCCGGGCGGCGGCGGCCTCACGGATCCTGCTGTGCGCGCCGTCCCCGCCGCCGAGGCCGAGGGCGCGGCGGCCGAGCCCGTAGCCGAGTCCGGTGTGTTCGAGCCAGCGCAGCCGTACGAGCTGGTCGAGTATCCGGTGCGCCGTCGACCGGGGCAGCCGCGTGGACCTGGCCACTTCCTCCAGCGACAGCCGGGCGGTCCGGCCCTCGAAGACGTCCATGATCAGCGTCACCCGCTCGACCATCGACGGTGGCAGCTCGCGACGGTCCGGCACCTGCACGTTCAGAGCCTCATGGACAGCCGTCATGGGAGCCTCCAGTCACAGACTGAAATGAATTCTTGTTTTCCGGAATGTAACAGCGCCCCCCGAGCCCAGTGAAGACATGCGCGCACCCTCTTTTCGCCGCGCGGGGCGCCGCCCGCCCTGCGGACCCCCGCCACCGCACGACCGGGCGCCTGCGTGCCGTTGAGCCACCGATTTCCGACGAACCGTCATGAACCATGAAATCTCCGCGTCCGCCCCACGTGACGCAGACCATCCTCTGTGTCCGCGATCTCTGGGTAGGTCTCCGGTACGGTGTCGAACGCTTCGGGCCCGAGAGACCACGGAGCAGTCCGCCGCCGCCGAGTGACCACGGGACGCCGACCGGCGCACCCGTGCGACATCGCCCGTCCTGACGCCACGCGCTCGTGACACGACTGGGGAGTTTGATGTTCGACAAGGTATTGGTCGCCAACCGTGGAGAGATCGCGATCCGCGCGTTTCGCGCGGCGTTCGAGCTCGGTATCTCCACGGTGGCCGTGTATCCCCACGAGGACCGCAACTCCCTCCACCGGGCCAAGGCCGACGAGGCCTACCGGATCGGTGAGACCGGCCATCCCGTGCGCGCCTACCTCTCGGTCGACGAGGTCATCAAGGCCGCCCGGAAGGCGGGCGCCGACGCGATCTACCCGGGCTACGGCTTCCTGTCGGAGAACCCGGACCTCGCGGCCGCGTGCTCCGCGGCCGGCATCACGTTCGTCGGCCCCCCGGCCTCGGTGCTGAACCTGACCGGGAACAAGTCCCGGGCGGTCGCCGCCGCCCGGGAGGCCGGCGTCCCGGTCCTGAAGTCCTCCGAACCCTCCGAGGACGTCGACGCGCTCGTCGCCGCCGCCGACGACATCGGCTTCCCGGTCTTCGTCAAGGCCGTCGCGGGCGGCGGCGGACGCGGCATGCGCCGGGTCGCCGAGGCCGGCGAACTGCGCGAGTCGATCGACGCGGCCATGCGCGAGGCCCGCTCGTCCTTCGGCGACGCGACGGTCTTCCTGGAGCAGGCGGTGATCAACCCCCGCCACATCGAGGTGCAGATCCTCGCCGACGCCGAGGGCAACGTCGTGCACCTGTACGAGCGGGACTGCTCGCTCCAGCGCCGCCACCAGAAGGTCGTCGAGATCGCGCCGGCCCCGAACCTCGACCCGGAGCTGCGGGACCGGATCTGCGCCGACGCCGTCGCCTTCGCCCACCACATCGACTACGTGAACGCGGGCACGGTCGAGTTCCTCGTCGACGAGCGCGGCAACCACGTCTTCATCGAGATGAACCCGCGCATCCAGGTCGAGCACACCGTGACCGAGCAGGTCACCGGCCGCGACCTGGTGATCGCCCAGCTCCGCATCGCGGCGGGCATGACACTGCCCGAACTGAACCTCACCCAGGACGACATCACCCTCAACGGCACGGCGATGCAGTGCCGCATCACCACCGAGGACCCGGCCAACGGCTTCCGGCCGGACACCGGCACCATCTCCGCCTACCGCTCCCCCGGCGGGCCCGGGGTGCGGCTGGACGGCGGCACCGTCCACACCGGCGCCGAGGTGTCCGCCCACTTCGACTCGATGCTCGTCAAACTCACCTGCCACGGCCACGACTTCACCAACGCGGCCCGCCGGGCGCGCCGGGCCATCGCGGAGTTCCGCATCCGGGGTGTGGCGACCAACCTGCCGTTCCTGGGCGCCGTGCTGGACCAGCCCGACTTCCGGGCGGGACACATCACGACGAGTTTCATCGAGGAACACCCGGAGCTGATCCGGGCCCGCCCCTCGGCCGACCGCGGCAGCCGCATGCTCGGCTACCTCGCCGAGACCACCGTCAACCGGCCGTACGGCCCCCGTCCCTCCGTCATCGACCCGGCGGACAAGCTGCCGGTCCTGCCGGCCGGGACGGCGCCGGACGGTTCGCGGCAGCGCCTCGCGGCCCTCGGCCCGGAGGCCTTCGCCGCCGAGCTGCGCGCCCAGTCGGCCGTCGCCGTCACCGACACGACGTTCCGCGACGCCCATCAGTCGCTGCTGGCCACTCGGGTACGGACCCGTGACCTGCTCGCCGTCGCACCGCACGTCGCCCGGACCGCACCGCAGCTGCTGAGCCTCGAATGCTGGGGAGGCGCCACCTACGACGTGGCGCTGCGCTTCCTCGCCGAGGACCCGTGGGAGCGGCTGGTGAAGATCCGGGAGGCGGTGCCCAACATCTGCACCCAGATGCTGCTGCGCGGCCGCAACACGGTCGGCTACACGCCCTACCCCACCGAGGTCACCGAGGCGTTCGTCGCCGAGGCCGCGTCCGCCGGAATGGACATCTTCCGGATCTTCGACGCCCTCAACGACGTGTCCCAGATGCGTCCGGCGATCGACGCCGTACGCGCCACCGGCACCTCGGTCGCCGAAGTGGCGCTCTGCTACACCGCGGACCTCTCCGACCCCGGCGAGACCCTGTACACACTGGACTACTACCTGCGGCTGGCCGAACAGATCGTGGAGGCGGGCGCCCATGTGCTCGCCATCAAGGACATGGCCGGGCTGCTGCGCCCGCCCGCCGCCCGCACCCTCGTCACCGCGCTGCGCGAGCGGTTCGACCTGCCGGTCCATCTGCACACCCACGACACGGCCGGCGGGCAGCTCGGCACGCTGATCGCCGCCATCGACGCGGGCGTGGACGCGGTGGACGCGGCGGTCGCCTCCATGGCAGGCACCACCAGCCAGCCCCCGCTGTCCGCGCTGGTGGCCGCCACCGACCACACCGAGCGCGCGACGGGCCTCTCCCTCGAGGCCGTCGGAGACCTGGAGCCCTACTGGGAGGCGACCCGCAAGGTCTACGCCCCCTTCGAGTCCGGACTCGCCTCGCCCACCGGCCGGATCTACCACCACGAGATCCCCGGCGGTCAGCTGTCCAACCTGCGCCAGCAGGCCATCGCCCTCGGCCTGGGCGACCGCTTCGAACTCATCGAGGACTGCTACGCCGCGGCCGACCGCATGCTCGGCCGGCTGGTGAAGGTGACGCCGTCCTCGAAGGTCGTCGGTGACCTGGCGCTGCACCTGGTGGGCGCCGGGGTGGAGGCGGCGGACTTCGAGTCCGACCCTGGCAGGTTCGACGTGCCGGACTCCGTGATCGGGTTCCTGCGCGGCGAGCTGGGCGACCCGCCCGGCGGCTGGCCCGAGCCGTTCCGTACCCGCGCGCTCCAGGGCCGCCCGGCGAAGTCCGAGAAGCCGCGGTTGTCGGACGAGGACCGTGAGGGGCTGAAGCAGTCGCCGCGCGCGACCCTGAACCGGCTGCTGTTCCCCGGCCCGACGAAGGAGTTCGACGCGCACCGCGAGACGTACGGGGACACCTCGGTCCTGCCCACCCAGGACTTCCTGTACGGGCTGGAGACGGAGACCGAGCACACGGTCACGCTCGAACCCGGTGTCACCCTGCTGATCGAGCTGGAGGCCATCTCCGAGGCCGACGAGCGCGGGTTCCGCAGCGTACTGGCCACCCTCAACGGGCAGTTGCGGCCGGTGTCGGTGCGGGACAGGTCCGTCGCCACCGAGGTCAAGGCCGCCGAGAAGGCGGACCGCGCCAACGCGGGCCATGTCGCGGCGCCGTTCGCCGGGGTCGTCACCCTCCAGGTGGAGGAGGGTGCTTCGGTGTCGGCCGGCCAGACCGTCGCCACCATCGAGGCGATGAAGATGGAGGCCTCGATCACCGCCCAGGCCGCCGGGGTGGTGCGACGCCTCGCGATCGGCCGGGTCCAGCAGGTCGAGGCGGGCGATCTGCTCATCGAGACCGCCTGAGCCACCGGACCGGACGCCGGCCCCGGACAGCGCGGCGTCCGGTCCCCGCGGGCGCCTTCGCGCACCGGGGGCCGGACGTCCGACGGCCGGAGTGCGGTCACGCGTCGTCGTCGTCGACCCAGCTCATGAGCTTGCGCAGCTCGCGGCCGGTGGTCTCCAGCAGGTGGTCGCTGTCGGCCTTCTTGTACTCGTTGTACTTGGGCAGGCCGT